>NZ_JAJUFJ010000001.1:0-488649 GCF_029266045.1 Caproiciproducens galactitolivorans
ATTAATTTTGAAATTACCTATATAAATTTTATACCTATTATATAATATATTTCGATAAATTCAAATATAAAGCAATAAAATTTTCAAAGAACAAAACCATCCCCCGTTGGCTGATTTATCTGGAACACTCCCAAATTGGCTGACGGGGGATGGTTTGCTTTATGGGATTCTAGTTTAATAGGTTTGAAAATTACAATTATAAAATTCTATAGCAGTTATAATCTGAGCAAGATGATGAAAACTCCTAAAAACGGTAAATATAAAAATTACTACGTATTTACTACGCGTTTCAATAAAATAAAAACCGCATAAACTCTGGGGAATCCAGCATTCATGCGGGTATTAAAATGGTCCGAGTGGCGAGACTTGAACTCACGGCCTCTTGACCCCCAGTCAAGCGCGCTACCAACTGCGCCACACCCGGATTCGCAACGAAAAATATTCTATCATAATTTATTGAGAATTGCAAGCATTAATCCTTCATAATCTGCAAAATACATGCGTCCTTACGGAAATTTAAATCTTTATAATCAAAAAATAATATCTTTTTGATATTCCAGAAATAAAGCTGCCATCTATTTGCTGGAGGCAGCTTCGCAGAAAAATTATATTTAAGAGCTGTAGTGTAATCGGACACCAGCCCGCAACGCAACTATCCTGACGCTGCAGGCTATGTGTAAATGGATTACATTATATACAGCGAATCGGAAATGTGTTTGAATAACAGAAAAATGAGACTGTAAAATATGGCGAGTTATTCTGGTTTGCTTAATCGAAAATGCTGCACAAAGGATGGAAAAATTCAATAAATTTCGCAATCATTTGTAGAATCAAAGATTAAAAAAACGATTATTTCTCCATTTGATTACCGAGAAATGTTGCGGCTACTTGTACCAGAGTGATTTCCGTTTGGCTAGGAGCCTCTTCTTGTCCGTTTTGCAAAAGAATAATAGCGCCGACAACATCACTACTAGCAACAATCGGTGTGATCATTGCAGCATTCCGATTCATTTCTTCCACAGGCTTGAGCTGGGATTTTCCGTTATAGACATAGCTTTTGCGGTTCTGCATAAGTTCGTCCACCCACGGTGTAATGCCTTTTTTAAGGTATTCCCTCCGGGAAATGCCCGCTGCAGATATCACGCGGTCACGATCACAGATAAGCAGGGGACGATTCAAGTATTTGGAAAGAACTTCTCCATACTGCTGCATAAAAGCAGACAGCTCGCCTGCCGGAGAATATTTTTTAAATATTACGCTGCCCTGGGAATCTGTATATATTTCCAGGGGATCTCCGTTATGGATATGCATTGTATAGCGTATTTCCTTGGGAATGACAATACGCCCCAAATTATCTATTCGTCTTACCATTCCGGTTGATTTCATTATGTTAAACATCCTTTCATTTGGAATAATTTTGCTAAATGATAATACTAACATATTACTACTGCATTAAATTAAAATGAAAATCACATGATAATTTGCAAAAATAGTTTGAATTTTGTAAAAATATGTCATTCAATTCTAAATTACCCTATGTTTTGACATTATATTACATTTTTGATATGAATAATCATGCGATTTTTATGCAGTAATCGTAATGGGATCCGTTTGCTTACCAGTTAAATTTCCATGAGGAAAAATTCCTGACCAACAGCTGCTAAGGGTTATTGATCAAGAATTTTGTTTAATATGTATGTGTAAATTATTTGATCAGGAAATACGTTCCATCTTATTTGATTTTACCAGTATTTTTTCAATTTCAGATGCCATCATCGGTTTGTAATAATAATAGCCCTGAATTTCATGGCAGTTTACCTTTTTGAGAAAGTCAATCTGCTTTTCTGTTTCCGCTCCGGTTGCCATGACATCAAAATCAAGAATGTGCAAATATTTTACGATGGATTGGATGATGGAAGTGTCCAAATAATCCACCTGTTTCAGGAATTCCCTTGCAATTTTTATTCTGTCGATCGGAAGCGATTTCAGGTAAGCAAAGGAAGTGTACTTTTTTCCAAAGTCGTCGATGGAAACATTGATATCGGAATTTTTTATTTTTTCCAAAGTCTCGAGAATGAATGTGTTTTCCTTCATAATCGCGGATTGTTTAATCTCCAATACCAAATATTGTGGTTCCAGTCCAATTTCTTCTAATATATGGTTTACCTGAGCTACAAAATCCTTTTTTAAAAGTTGCTTCTCAGACAAATTGACGGAAACAGGGACGGTAATTAACCCTTTGTCCTGCCAGATTTTATTTTGTTTGCAGGCAGTATACAGCACCCATTCTCCGATTTGTATGATTTGTCCGGTCTTTTCCGCAATCTGAAGAAATTTAGACGGCTCAATTTGCCCGAGGGTAGGGTGGTTCCACCTTAACAATGCTTCAAATCCAATGATTGTGTTTGTCGCCGTGTTGATCTCAGGCTGATATAAAATTTCAAACTCCTTTTTTTCCAAGGCGCAATGCAGTTGATCCGTTAAGGTTCTTTCTTCCACAATACGTTTTTTTAGAGACGGCGTACAGATTACGTATTTGTTTTTTCCTAATTCTTTTGCCTTGTATAAGGCAATATCGGCGCTTTTCATGACCTCCGCTATTTCCTCGCCCGCGTCGGGATAGATAGAGATTCCTACGCTAGTGGTAATGTTGATTTGCTGATTGAAAATGAAAAATGGCTCGTGTATCATAGCGATAATTTGCCTTGCGATTGCTTCAAGATCCTTTCGATCCGATACATTTTGGGAAAGTACTAGAAATTCATCCCCTCCCATCCGGGCAACGGTATTCACTTCGGGATCCAAGGTCAGGAGGCGTTCCGCAACCTTTTTTAGCAATTCGTCTCCTGCTTGATGGCCCAGTGTATCATTAATATTTTTGAACTTGTCAAGGTCAAGGGAAAGGATGGCGTACGATTGTTTTTTGTCTTTCGACATTTTTATCTGATTTACTTTTTCGCTTAAATAGCGGCGGTTTGGCAGTCCGGTCAGCGGATCATAGTAAGCTAACGCCGCGATTCGTTGTTCAGCTTCCTTGCGCATGATAATTTCATTGTTCAGCGCAATATTCGTTTTTTCGAGCTCCGAAACTTTTTCTTCCAGATTTTCCTGAATTTTATTCATTTCCGAGATATCCTGAAAGATCATTACGGCTCCGCTCCGGTCGCCGAATTGGTCATACAATATGGAATAGGAAAGCAAAACCGGGATGGACTTGTTTTGTTTATTTTTCAGGTATGTTTTTACACTATACTGCGTCAAGATGTGCCTCAAATTTCCGATATCGGGCAGTATTTTCGTAATAAAATTCCCTTTGATTTCCGCTTCTGAGTATTGCAGCATTTCCAGCGCGCCCCTGTTAATTTGCAGAATTTGGTATTCTTCATTCAGCACTATTAGGCCTTCATTCATGATGCTTACAAATTCCAGAGCGAGATTTTGCGGGGACAGATTTAAAAAATTATAGCGGTTCATCGCGAAAAAAATTGCGATCATGGGCACGGTGGTGAGAATTACGCTGACAGGAGGTAAAACAGCGGACTGGATTTGCGGTAGAATCAAATCCGTACAGAACCCAAGAAGTGCAATAATGCTCATTGAGCCTAGAATAACCGTCGCCTGTTTTTTTTCTCTTTTTATTTTTGTGTTTTTTCTCCATCTGTATAAAACGAGAATCGTAAACAGCAGGTAGATAAAACAATATGTGTCGAAACACCGGTCAAAAATCACAGAGGAGCTTTTGGCATTTGAGATATATACCCATCCTAAGCCCGATTCTGACAGAACAAAATTTTCCTGGGTATTCGGGAGGACGAGGTAAACAAAAGAACATACGATTCCGGGCATATACAGCAAATAAACTTTCCACCATTGATCAATAAAGTGATAGCTCTTGGAGACCATAAATACGAAATGCAGCAAGCAGCAGTAAAGGATGCACCATGCAAAACTGGAAATGCTTCGATATAGGGCGGCAAGCTGGCTGTTGGGCGCAGAAACCATGAGCGAGTACATAAATGCCCACCATGCCAAGGCAAAGCAATTCCAAAGAAAGACTTTGTTTGTTTTATTCTGCCGGTCCATTTGATACGCGAGAATACCGATTGTTAGAAAAGTAAAAGTCGAAAATAAGTATAAAAATAATAAAATATTCATTCGTTGCATCCCCTTTTTTATGAAATTTGCAATATTTCTAATTTCATTATATATCATAATATTTTATATTTACAATGTATAAAAAATGTGTTTTGTATGCAATAAATGCCCTTGAAATTCTACGCTTTAGAAAAATCGATTTATTTTTTAATCCCTATATGGTTGATTTTGCACTATTTTGGTTATAAGTTAGCAAAAGAAAAAAATCGCTGCATCAAGGCAAAAAGGCTTGTTATCTGCAATATACAGACAACAAGCCTTTTGCTCGCTGAATTAGAATATGTATTTTTTAAGGGGGAGGAAGGAAACTTCTTATTCAATGCTAATATCGATTGTCAAATATCCGGGTGGATTTCTTTTCACTGCGGGGAAGGTCACCCAGTTCCACCGGCTTGATTGCGGCGGTAATTCCAATTTTGGTTTTAAAAAGAAAGCCGATTTCATTGACCAATTGAGCCTTATCCGCGCCCGTTTCCTTTTCCACAAACAGGGTAAGGATGTCCTTTCCGTTCAAATGGTCAATCATTACCTGATATTCGCTGGAAGCACCGGGAACCTCTTTCAGCAGTTCTTCAATCTGGCTGGGGAAGATATTGACACCTTTTACCTTAATCATGTCGTCGGTGCGGCCCAGAATGGTATCAATGCGGGGATAGGGGGAACCGCATGGACAGTCGCCGGGAAGAAAGCGGGTCAAGTCATGCGTACGGTAGCGAATGAGCGGAGCCCCCTGCTTTTTCAGCGTTGTGATTACCAGCTCTCCGATCTGGCCGTCGGGAACGGGCTTTCCTGTTTTTGGATCGACAATTTCAAAATATACATAATCATCCCAATAATGCATTCCGCATTCATAGTCACAGCTTATGCCGATTCCCGGACCGTAAACTTCGGTTAAGCCGTAGATATCATAAAGTTTCACGCCAAGTTCCGCGGCAATGCGGCGGCGCATTTTTTCGCCCCAGCGTTCCGACCCGATGATCCCTTTTTTCAGATGGATATTTTGGCCGATATCCCGCCGGGCGATTTCCTCCGCCAGAAGCAGGGCATAAGAGGAGGTTGCGCACAGGACGGTGCTTTTCATATCCTGCATCATTCGGAGCTGTTTGTCGGTGTTGCCGGGGCCCATCGGAATGACCATTGCCCCCAGGCGTTCCGCGCCGGCCTGAAAGCCGATTCCGGCGGTCCACAGGCCATAGCCGGGGGTAATCTGTACGCGGTCAAGCGGGGTTACCCCTGCGGTTTCGTAGCAGCGGGCGAAAAGCAGGGACCAGTCGTCTACATCCTGTTTGGTGTAAGGAATAATGACGGGCGTTCCGGTTGTGCCGGAAGAAGAATGGATACGCACGATTTCCTCATCTGGAACAGCCTGGAGCCCAAGAGGATATGCTTCACGCAGATCGCCTTTCCAAGTAAAAGGAAGCTTTTCAAAATCGGACTGGGTCTGAATGGCGCCGATGTCAATACCATCCAGATTTTTTTTATAAAATCCGTCGATGGTGGTTAAATGCTTCAATTGCGCTTTTATTAAGTCGAACTGCGATTGCTTTATTTGCATTTTGGAAGCCCCCTTTTATGTATGATGTGGTACCGTCATTTTCGCTGCTAGTGCGCCTTTTTCAAGTGCTTTACTATTTATCTCTATGAATTGTGGCTTTACCCGTTTGGAAATTGCGTTTTTCAATTCGTCCATGGACAGCCCCAGTATTCCCGAAGCACAGGCCGCGCCCAGCAAAGCGACATTCAATACTTTTGCCGAACTGCAGTCTTTACTGATTTTTTCCCCGTCAACAACAATCAGCCTTGCCACTTCCTTTTGTAAATAGGCAATCATTTCGGAGCCGTTATAAGACGAATTGCCGAGCGAGGAAGTAACCGGGGGGATTGCCTTGCGGCTCACAACCACAACGCCGCCTTTTTTCAGATAGGGAAGGCAGCGCACGGCTTCCGCTGGCTCGAAACCGATGATGACGTCGGCGGAATGTTTCGGAATCATAGGGGAATGGATTTTATTTCCAATACGCACATGGCTGACAACGCATCCGCCGCGCTGCGCCATCCCGATGGTTTCGGCGGTACGGGCGTTCAGCCCTTTATCCATGGCGGCCTGCGCAATCAGCTTGGAAGCAAGGACCGTCCCCTGTCCGCCCACGCCGGACAAAATACAGTTTACAGTCATGAATATCGCACTCCTTTCATGGCGCCGCAGGGGCAGACCTGTGCGCAGAGAGAACAGCCGAAGCAAAGGGAAGGTTCAATAAGCGCTTTCCCGCTGTCCATAGAAATTGCGGGGCATCCGATTTCCTTTATGCATTTTTTACAGCCGGTACAGGTGCCGGAATCCACCTGATAAGAAGCGACGGGCTTTGACACCGCAATGCACGGCGACCGGAAAATGACAGCGGACACGCCCTTGTGCGCGGCGGCCTTTTTTACTGCTTCAATGGCTTCAGTAAGATGGAACGGATTTACGACCGAAACCTCTTTCACGCCCACAGCGGTTAAGATGGCGGGGATACTGACCTTTTCGGTGATGTTTCCCATCATGGTTCTTCCCGTTCCCGGGTGCGGCTGATGTCCGGTCATGGCGGTTGTCGAGTTATCCAGCACAATCAGCGTAATATCGCTTTCGTTATAAACCGCGTTCACAACTCCTGTGATACCGGAGGCGAAAAAGGTGGAATCGCCGATAAAGGAAAAATGCTTTACATCCGGTTCGATATGCTGCATACCCTGTGCAATGGTTACGTCCGCGCCCATGCACAGGCAGGTATCGACCATGTCCAGCGGCATGGCGTTTCCAAGGGTGTAGCAGCCGATATCTCCGGCAAAAACGGCCTTTTGTCCTTTCATAGCCTGCTTTACCGCGTAGAAGGAGGCGCGGTGCGGGCAGCCTGCGCACAGTACGGGCGGGCGTACCGGCAGCGGGGGGAGGAACCTGCTTTTTTCGGGAGCGGGCAGACCAAGATAGCCGTTTAGCACGGATTTTACCGACTCCACCGTGTTTTCTCCGGCCTGCATTACATCGCCGCTCAGCTTGCCGCGGATGGTGACATTCAAATGGTGTTTGCCGCAAAGGAAGATCAGTTCTCGCTCAATAACGGGGTCGAGCTCCTCAATCACCATTACTTCGGTCAGACCGCGAAGAAACTCCAATGCGAGTTTTTCCGGGAAGGGGTGCGGTGTGGAAACTTTCATCAGCTTTGCGTTGCAGCCGCCTAACGCTTCCTTTATGTATTCGTAACTGATTCCGCCGGTTGCGATTCCTTTTGTGCCGCTGCCGGTAACGGTATTGAAACGATAGGAAGAAAGCTTTTCACCTAAAATGGGATTCCTTTTCTCGATCTTTATATGGTTCTGATAGGAAAGGCGTGGAAAGATCGTCCATTTCGCGTCCTTTATAAACCCTTCCGGCTTATGAACGTTTTTTGTATCTGCTATTTCCATGGAAGCGCAGCCGTGGCATACGCGGGTGGTTGGCCGGAACAAAACCGGGGTACCGTATTCCTCCGAAAAGGCAAAGGCATCCCCGATCATGGCGTAGGCTTCCTCCGGTGAGGACGGATCGAAAACGGGAAGCTTTGCAAACTGTGCAAAATGGCGGGTATCCTGTTCCGTCTGCGAGGAGATCGGGCCGGGGTCGTCTGCGGAAACGATCACCATGCCGCCTTTTACGCCGACATAGGCAAGGCTCATCAAGGGGTCGGAGGCCACGTTCAGGCCAACCTGCTTCATGGTGACCAGTGTTCTGGCACCCGAATAGGATGCGCCAGCGGCGACTTCCATTGCCGCTTTTTCATTTACCGACCATTCAACATAGATACTGCCGTCATTGTTTTTAGCAACGGTTTCCAGAATTTCAGTAGATGGTGTGCCAGGATAACCGCAAACAAGGTTCACGCCGGCATGAATCGCGCCCATTGCGATTGCTTCATTACCCATTAAAAACTTTTTCATGTCATACCTCCCTCACAATCTCATGAAAATCGGCTGGAAAATAAAAAAATCTGCCCTTTGCAAAAAGGACAGATTTGAAATCTGCGGTACCACCTTTATTGATTTGCCTAAAACAAATCCACTCAAACGAAAATGCAAACACATTTTCTTCCGTTAACGCCGGATTACGTCTTAGATACTCAGCCTAATGCCTTTCCCCTTGCCCTCAGTGATCCATTTACCATACGGCATTTCCACGGAACTCACAGCAACGTCCGCTCTCTGCAGGCGCCCATTATGGTTTAATCTTCACGTCAAAGGTTTGTTTTATTCATTTAATATTTTATCATATGAAAGTATAACTGTCAAGATTTTATTTGCAAAGAATTTGCAAAATTTGAATTTTGCAAGGATTCACTGTTTAATCTAAATCCATATCATGGTATAATACATTTATATGTTTGGAAAACGAAGAGAAAGGAATCGAAAATGGAACTCAATAAAAGCAACATGAAAAAAATAATGCTGCTTATCGCCTTTGGGATTACTGTTTACCTTGGGCTGCAAAACCTTCACCGTTTTTCCGACCTTGCTGGGTCTCTGGGCAGTATATTTGAGCCGTTCCTTCTCGGGTCTGCTTTTGCTTTTATTTTAAATGTGTTGATGCGCCAGATTGAAACGCGCCTTTTTGCGCCGCTGAACAGGCGTTATACCCGCAGGTGGCCAAAGGTACGCCGCCCGCTGAGTATTTTCCTGTCTTTGCTGATTGTGATTGGGATTATTGTCATGATTCTGTTTATTGTAGTGCCGGAGCTGATAAAAACCATTGTAAATCTGACGAATAATATTCCCGGCTTCTTTAACCAGATGCAGAATTCTCTGACCGATATCAGCAATAAATATCCGGATGTTGGAGAATACTTTCGAAAAGTGAACATTGACTGGAGCAATATCAGCCAGATGCTTGCGGTCAACGGTCAAAAGCTCGCCAGCTCCCTGGTGGGTTCTACCGTAATGGTTACGACGAATGTCTTCCATGGAGCAATTACGCTTGTTTTAAGCTTCGTGATTGCTTTGAATATCCTTGCGCAGAAAGAAAAGTTGCAGGCGCAGGCAAAGCGTGTGCTCTATGCTTATTTGCCGGATGCAAAGGCACAGCGTATAGTTTGGCTGTGCAGCCTTACGAATAAAGCCTTTTCGAATTTTATTGCCGGGCAATGTACCGAAGCATGTATTCTTGGAACGCTTTGCTTTATCGGAATGAATATTTTCCAATTCCCGTACGCCCTGCTGATTTCCGTGTTTGTAGCGTTTATGGCACTAATCCCGATTGTGGGTTCCTTTTTGAGCACGGTCATCGGTGCCCTGCTGATTCTGATCGTCAGTCCAATCCAAGCGGTTTGGTATGTGGTGTTTTTCGTTGTGCTGCAGCAATTAGAAGGCAACCTGATTTATCCGCATGTTGTCGGTTCAAAAGTCGGGCTTCCCGTCCTTTGGGTGCTGGCGGCGATAACCATCGGCGGCAATATGTTCGGCGTTTTGGGAATGGTAATCAATATCCCGATTTGTTCGATTCTGTATGTTTTGCTGAAGGAAGATGTAAGCAAACGGCTGAAAAACAAGAAAAACCAGGACAAGCCGCTTCGGAATACTGAAAAATAGATTTGGCTATTTCTCAATATGAAGAATGCCGCATCAGTAATGGTGATGCGGCTATATTTTTTCGAATGAATAAAAAGTGAATTTTTACCGCTTTTAGGCCGATATACTTTTTTGAATACGGAATTTTGGGCGGCTTTTTAACGCGATCGTTTCTTTTGCGATAAATCGGCTGTTTTCGATCTTCTTTTCGAAACGCCGGCAAACGCAGATACATTTTTAGGGATATATGTATTATAATAATAATACCAACCGATCAACCCAGGTGGTGGTAGGATGTATCAAGAAAAACATAGATTTAAAAAGACACTATCGGCATTAGCTGTTATTTTCGTTGAGCTGGCACTTATGGCCGCGACAACCGCTGTTTTCGTGGTGGCTTTTGAACGCGTGGACGCAATGCGGCTTGCCGCCGCAGCGGCTGCGAAAAGCAGCAGCTCCGAAGTGATTACACAGGAAAAACTGGATGATGGGGGTTTCTCGTCTTCGTCTAGTGGGGCAACTCAGGAGTTTAAGCAACCGGACGACTGGCGGCTTGTTTTAGTGAATTTGGACCATGAACTGCCTCAAACGTATAAAGCAAATATTGTACACAAGTTTAATGTGGATATTGATTCCAGAATTGCCGATTCTTATCAGCAGATGCGCGACGCCGCTTTAAAGGATAATATCAAGCTGTGGATATCCTCGGGCTATAGAAGCTATGAAAAACAGCGGCAGCTTTTTTCAGAGGAAATTCAGGCGTTTTATAAAAATGGAATCAGCCGGGAGGAGGCGGTCAGCAAAGCGGCCCGTTCGGTGGCCCGCCCCGGATGCAGCGAGCATATAACCGGGCTTGCCGTTGATTTGAACGGCGTTTTGGAAAATTTCGGTGATACTAAGGAGTTCACTTGGCTGCAGCAGCACGCGCAGGACTATGGCTTTGTCCTTCGCTACCCGAAGGACAAGCAGCATACAACAAAAATAAAATTTGAACCGTGGCATTACCGCTATGTCGGGGTGGAACATGCGAAAAAGATGAAAGCCCTCAATATGTGTTTGGAGGAATATGTTGATTATTACAATAAAAATCAGGCTGCGTCGCATTGAATAACGGCTTGTGATTTGCTATAATTATAAAATTAAGGCTCGGCCCTGTTTAGAAAAGAATGGAATAGGACTGGGAATTTTTTAATTTGATGAGAGGGGTCTATTCATGCAGCAAAAAACAGTTCGAACAAGGTTTGCGCCAAGCCCGACGGGGTTTATGCACGTTGGAAATTTGCGCACGGCCTTGTATGAATATTTGATCGCAAAATCGCTGGGCGGCACTTTTGTGCTGCGCATAGAGGATACCGATCAGGAAAGGCTTGTTCCGGGCGCGGTCGATGTGATTTACAAAACACTTGAAAAAGTGGGGCTTAAGCATGATGAAGGACCGGATATTGGAGGCAAATTCGGCCCCTATATTCAAAGCGAACGCAAGGATATTTATAAACCGTATGCGGAGCAGCTTGTCCGGGAAGGAAGGGCATATTACTGCTTCTGCACCAAAGAGCGCCTTGAGGCGCTGCACGAGGGAAAGGAAGGGGAGTTCCCTGGCGGCTATGATCGTCATTGCCGCGACCTGCCCAAAGAGGAAGTGGAACGGCTTTTAGAATCCGGTGCTCCCTATGTTATCCGTCAGCGGATGCCGATCGAAGGCTCGACCACCTTCAATGATGTTGTATACGGTTCGATCACAATTGAAAATAAAGAGCTTGAGGATCAGATCCTAATTAAATCCGACGGTTACCCAACCTACAATTTTGCGAACGTCATCGACGACCATCTGATGCACATTACCCATGTAGTGCGGGGTTGCGAATATCTTACTTCCACGCCGAAGTATAACCTGCTGTATCAGGCTTTCGGCTGGGAGGTTCCTACTTATGTCCATCTGCCCTTAATCATGGGAAAAAATGAGGACGGAAGCGTTTCGAAACTTTCCAAGCGACATGGTTCGACCGGCTTCGAAGATTTAATGAAGGAAGGCTATCTTCCACAGACAATTATCAATTACATAGCGCTTTTGGGTTGGTGCCCGAAGGACAACAGGGAGCTTTTCACGCTGCCGGAACTGGTGGAGAATTTCTCCATTGACGGGATTAGCAAGTCCCCTGCCGTTTTTGATTACGATAAGCTCACCTGGTTTAACGGCGAATACATCCGTGCCATGAGCGAGGAAGAATTTATCCAGAACGCCATGCCGTATTTTAAGGAAGTATTTCCTGACAAAGAAATGAACTGGAAGGTTCTGGCTTCCATTTTGCAGCCGCGAATCACAAAGTTTACGCAAATTCCGGAAATGATTGTGTTTTTAAAAGAACTGCCAAATTACTCAACCGACTTTTTTGTCAATAAAAAGAGTAAAACCAACCTTGAAAACTCCGTGCAGATGCTGAAGAAAGCCCTACCCGTACTGGAAGAAATTAACGACTGGACGGTGGAGGTTATCCACGACGCGCTGATTGGACTTGCGCAGAAGCTTGAAGTAAAGAACGGAACCCTGCTCTGGCCGGTTCGCATTGCGGCGGCCGGCATGCTGGTAACGCCGGGAGGGGCAATGGAAATTCTTGCGATTCTCGGCAAAGAGGAATCTATCCGCCGCCTGCGCTTGGGACTTGAAAAATTGGGAGCATAAGGAGCGAAAACAATGAACGAAAAGAAAAGCAATACGGAAGAAACCGAGATTTCGAGCAATTTCATTCAGACCTTCATAGCGGAGGATATTGCTCCGGGAGGAAGGTTTGAGGGGAAAAAGGTACATACCCGTTTCCCGCCCGAACCGAACGGTTATCTTCATATCGGCCACGCGAAAGCAATTTGCATTGATTTTGGCATGGCGGAAAAATTTGGCGGGATCTGCAACCTACGCATGGACGACACCAACCCCACAAAAGAAGATACCGAGTACGTTGACGCCATCAAGGAAGATATTCGCTGGCTCGGTTTCTCTTGGGATGACCGTTTTTACTATGCTTCCGATTACTTCCCGCAAATGTACGAAATGGCTGTCAATTTGATTCGGAAAGGGCTGGCGTATGTCTGCCAGCTTACCCCGGAACAGATGCGGGAAAACAGGGGCGACCTGACCCATCCGGCTGTCAGCCCTTACCGTGACCGCCCGATTGAAGAAAGCCTGGACTTGTTCGAGCGGATGCGAAAGGGCGAGTTCCGGGACGGGGAAATGACCCTGCGCGCAAAAATCGATCTTGCTTCGGGCAACTTCAATATGCGCGACCCGGTTATTTACCGCATTAACCATATCGAGCATCACCGCACAGGATCCGAGTGGTGCATTTATCCCATGTACGATTTTGCCCATCCGATCGAGGATGCGCTTGAGGGGATTACCCATTCGCTCTGCACCTTGGAATTTGAAGATCACAGGCCGCTTTACGAGTGGGTGATTAACCATATCGATTTGCCGTACAAGCCGAGGCAGATCGAATTCGCCCGTCTTGGGATCAACAATACCGTAATGAGCAAGCGCAAACTTCGCCAGTTGGTGGAAAACCACTATGTCGACGGGTGGGACGACCCGCGCATGCCGACGCTTTGCGGGTTGCGCCGCAGAGGCTACACGCCGGCATCCATTCGCAATTTCTGCGAACGCATTGGTGTGGCGAAAGTCAACAGCACCGTGGAATACAGCTTTTTAGAGCATTGCCTGCGGGAGGATTTGAACCTTAACGCACAGCGTACCATGGCGGTATTGCACCCGGTAAAGCTGGTTTTGACGAACTATCCGGAGGATCAGACCGAAGAATTTGAAGTGGAAAACAACCCGGAAAAGCCGCAGAACGGCACCCGGAAGGTTTCTTTCTCCCGCACGCTGTGGATTGAGAAGGAGGACTTCATGGAAGAGCCGGTAAAGGGCTATTTCCGCCTTTTCCCGGGCAATGAGGTTCGCCTGAAAACGGCGTATGTGGTTCGCTGCACGGGTTGCAAAAAGGACGAAAATGGGAACGTTGTGGAAGTCTATGCGGAATACGACCCGCAGACGCGCGGCGGAAACACGCCGGACGGCAGGAAAGTAAAGGGAACCATCCATTGGGTGGACGCGGAAACTGCCGTTGACGCGGAAGTCCGCCTGTACGACAGTCTGTTTACGGTTCCCGATCCGGAAGCGGACGATTTTCTGGAGCATATCAATCCGGATTCCCTCAAGGTATTACAGAACTGCAAAGTAGAACCTTCACTAGTTAACGAGAAAGTACCGAAATCCTTCCAGTTTATGCGCCAGGGCTATTTCTGCCTAGATTACGACAGCACGCCGGAGCATCTGATATTTAACCGTTCCGTATCCTTAAAAGATAGCTTCAAAAAGAAATAAAACCATATAAAAAGCCCGCTGTTAGGCGGGCTTTTTATTCCCCATAGATTCCCTGTACGGTTACTTCGCCGGAAGAAATCGGGAATTTTGTTCCGTCGTCACAGCGGACAATAAGCTCTCCGCTCGGCGAAATATCCTCCGCTACGCCGACCATCTTCCGGTTTTCCCTTATAAATCCGACCCTTCGGTTCAAGGAAACGCATCGGGATTTATATTCGCGGAGCAGGCTTTCGGTGTGGAGTGGGAAATCCTTCAGCACCGTTTCCAATTCGAACAGGATTTCCTGCAAAAGAGGTACGCGCCGGATGAAGCTTCCGCTTTCCAGTCGAAGGGAGGTTGCCTTTACAGACAACTCCTCTGGGAAATTTTCATTATTAACATTCACGCCGATACCGACCGCCATATATTCGATCCGGTCCATTTCGGCGGCCATTTCTGTTAGAATCCCGCAGACTTTTTTGCTTCCGATGACAATGTCGTTCGGCCATTTGATCATGGCGGCGCATCCGGTGTTTCTTTGAATTGCCCGGCAGACTGCCAGCCCGGCCAGCAGGGTGATATTGGCTGCCTGTGAAGGTAATAAGCTTGACCGCAAAAGGACGGTAAACCAAAGTCCCTGCCCGGCGGGCGAAGTCCAGGAACGGCCGAGCCGCCCCTTTCCGCCGGTTTGCTCTTCCGCAACGAACAGACTTCCGTCCGGGGCACCTGCAAGCGCTTTCCGTTTCGCTTCCTCGTTTGTAGAGTCGATACGGTCGTAGCAGTCTATTCTTTTCGCCAGAAGCTTTGTTTTTAGTCCCAAAGCGATTTCTTCCGGGGTGATTTTGTCAGGGCGGGCTATCAGTTTGTAACCGCGGTTTGTCACGGATTCGATGGAATATCCGCTGTTCCGCAAGGCGTTGATATTTTTCCATACGGCGGTACGGGTGATGTGCAGGAACTCGCTGATCTTCTCGCCGGAAACATATTCGCTGTTCTGCTCTAATATCCTGATAATTTCTTCTTTTGTATTCATAAAACCACGGCCTTTATCGAATTGTTCCTTTCATTATACCTTCCCTTTGTGTGGAATGGCAAGGAAATATCAAAAATGTATTGTTCCACTCGCGTGTTTAGTGCTATACTATATCATATATGTCCTATTAGAATTTGAACTGGAAAGCGGGGTGTGTGCCATGGATGTCAGGCCGGGTGACATTTTGCAAATGAAAAAAACACATCCGTGCGGTAGCAAGACCTTTCTTGTGCTCCGTTCCGGCATGGATTTTAAAATCCGCTGTACCGGCTGCGGCCATGAGGTCATGGTGCCAAGGCTGAAATGCGAAAAGAATATCAAGAAAATCATCCGCGAGGAACCCCAGCATGAATTGTAGCTCCTTAATATTCCTAAATTCATAAAAATTAAGGAGAATAACAATGTTTGAAAATTTAGAAGTGTTTGAGAAACGGTATGAAGAACTGGGGCAAAAGCTCTATGACCCGTCTGTTTTGGCGGATCAGACCACCTATACGGAGTTAATGAAGGAGTATAAAAATATTACTCCGATTGTCGAAAAATACCACGAATATTTGAAAGCGATCCAAACCGTGAAGGATTCAAAGGAACTCTTGGAAGAGAGCGGCTTGGACAGGGAACTGAGGGATATGGCGGAGGAGGAACTGCAAACGGCAAAAGCCGATGTTGAACGGTGCAGCGAGGAACTGAAAATCCTGCTCCTGCCAAGTGATCCGAACGATGAGCGAAATGTTATTGTTGAAATCCGCGGCGGGGCCGGCGGGGAAGAAGCAGCCCTGTTTTCCGCCGTTTTATTCCGTATGTACAGCATGTACGCCGAATCGAGAGGGTGGAAGACGGAAATCCTAAACGCAAACGAAACGGAGCTTGGCGGATTTAAGGAAATCAGCTTTATGATTACCGGGCACGGTGCGTATTCCCGGCTGAAATACGAAAGCGGCGTCCACCGTGTTCAGCGCGTTCCGGAAACAGAAACGCAGGGGCGTGTCCACACTTCCACCTCTACGGTCGCTGTTTTGCCGGAAGCGGAAGAAGTGGAAATTGAAATTAATCCAAAGGATTTGCAGATCGACACCTACCGCTCCAGCGGCGCGGGCGGTCAGCATATTAACAAGACCTCCTCCGCAATCCGCATTACGCATCTGCCCACCGGAACGGTGGTCGAATGCCAGGATGAGCGGAGCCAGTACAAAAACAAGGAAAAGGCGATGCGGGTGCTGCGTTCGCGCCTGTACGAGGCAAAACTGCGGGAGCATGACGCGGCGATTGCTTCCGAGCGCAGGAGCCAGGTTGGTACCGGCGACCGTTCGGAGCGTATCCGGACGTATAACTACCCGCAAGGCAGAATGACCGACCATCGTATCGGTTTGACGCTTTACCGTCTGGACGATATTTTGAACGGTAACCTGGATGAAATTATTGACGCCCTGATTACGGCGGACAGAGCCGCGAAACTGCAAAATACGATTGATAACCAGTCAGAAGAGAGAGATTCATAATGCAAACCCTGCGTTTAAATGCAAATAATCCGGAAGATATTCAAAAAGCCGCTCAAATCCTCCGCGAGGGCGGCTTGGTTGGCATGCCTACGGAAACGGTATACGGGTTAGCGGCAAATGCGCTGGACGGGAAGGCTGTTGCAAAGATTTTCGCTGCAAAGGGAAGACCGATGGACAATCCCCTGATCGTACATATTTCAAAATTCGATCAGCTTTATAAACTGGTCAGAGAAGTTCCGCCGGAGGCGGAAAAGCTCGCACAAGCGTACTGGCCGGGTCCCATGACAATGGTTATGCCGAAAGCAGGCTGTATCCCGGACGAAGTGAGCGCGGGGCTGGAAACGGTGGCGGTTCGGTTCCCGTCGCATCCGGCGGCGCAGGCGCTGATTAGCGCATCCGGCCTTCCGCTTGCCGCGCCTTCCGCAAACCTTTCCGGAAGGCCCAGCCCCACCACCGCGGAGCATGTCCTGCACGACATGGACGGGAAAATCGAGGCTGTTTTGGATGGAGGAGCCTGCGGGGTCGGCGTGGAGTCCACCGTCGTTACGCTCGCCACAAAACCGCCGCGGCTTTTAAGGCCGGGCGGAATCACTTTGGAGCAGCTCCGCGCCGTTCTTGGAGAGGTCGAGATGGACAATGCTGTGCTGAAACCGCTTGCCGAGGGCGTCAAGGCGGCTTCCCCCGGAATGAAGTACAAGCATTATTCACCAAAAGCGAACGTAATCATCATTGACAGCAGTTTTGAAGCATATAAACAGTATGTAAATGCTCATAAGGAAGCGGGAACGGCCGCGCTGTGCTACAGCGGAGAAGCCCCGGAGCTGGAGGTCCCGGTGGTCTGCTACGGAAGGGAAGACGATTACGGCGAGCAGGCGCGGGAGCTTTTCGATGCGCTGCGCAGGCTGGATGAAATCCATGCAAAAACCGTCTATGCGCGATGTCCCGAACCCAAAGGCGTTGGGCTGGCGGTTTACAACCGGCTGATCCGCGCGGCCGGATTTGAGGTGCTTCGTCTTGAGTAAACTGGTGATCGGCCTTACCGGGCCGACCGGAGCGGGGAAATCAACCGTCGCGCAGGCGTTCGAAAGGGCAGGCTGTGAAATCATTGACGCTGATCTGGTTGCCCGGCAGGCGGTAACGGATGAAAAATGTCTGGCGGCTTTAAAAGCCGAATTTGGGAATGATATTGTGCAGGACGGCGTTTTAAACCGTCGTTTGTTGGCACAGCGGGCTTTTTCGAGCGAAAAGGGCGCCGCGAAATTAAATTCGATTACGCATCCCGTCATTATGGGTATGGTCAAGAATCAAATTGCGTCCATCAAAACAAGCGGCGCAAAAGCGGTTGTCCTTGACGCCGCCCTTCTGTTTGAAAGCGGAGCGGATTCGCTGTGCGATACAACGGTTGCCGTTACCGCGCCGGTGGAAATCCGCCTGAACCGCATTATGAACCGGGACGGGATTTCCAAAGAACTGGCTGAAGCGCGTATCGGGGCGCAGAAGGGGAATTCGTATTATAACGAACGCGCACGGTACCGGCTGGACGGTGTCATGAACCGGGATGACATCCAGACGGCGGTCAATCGGCTTTTAGAACAGATCATTGGAGATTATACATGAAACGTTACAAACGAATCCTATTCATCTGCGCCATAGCAGCGGCTTTGCTTCTGCTTGGTTGGTTTTTCTTAAACCGTGAATACAAGTACTTTATGAGAAGTGCTTATCCGCTGAAATATTCGGATATTGTCGCAAAAGAGGCCACGAAAAACCATCTTGACCCGGCCATGGTGTATTCCGTTATCAAAGCGGAAAGCAATTTTGATCCCGACGCGAAATCCCGGGCGGGTGCCATCGGCCTGATGCAGCTTACCCCGGACACGTTCGATTGGTTGCAGACGAAACTGAAAAGCGATGAAAAATATACCGAGAACAATCTGTATTCTCCGGAAATCAACATTCGCTATGGCTGCAAGTTTTTGTCGATTTTGTTCAATAAATACAGCAAGCAGGCAACCGCGCTATGCGCTTATAACGCCGGAATCGGCACGGTAAATGCATGGCTGAAGGATCCGGATATTTCAAAGGACGGCGTTACGCTTGACCAAATTCCTTTTGAAGAGACAAGGAATTATGTCAATATCGTCCTGAAGAATTACGAGAATTATAAAAAGACTTATCAATTTAATGACAAAGGAGAAAGTGTGAATGACTAAGCTTAGCAAGGAAGATGTTAAAAAGATGTCGGAAGAGCTTCTGCTTGACCGCAAAAATCCCTTTTTTAAAGTCGAGGATGAAAAGGTTCGCAAAGCGGATGAATTTTGCGAGGGCTACAAGAAGTTTTTAAACGAGTCCAAAACCGAACGTGAAGCAGTCCGCTTTAGCGTGAAAGCGGCGGAGGCCGCCGGGTTTGTGCCGTTTGATCCTGCGAAAAAATACAATGCAGGAGATAAGGTTTATTACAACAACCGCGGGAAAGCCCTGATTCTTGCGGTAATCGGGAAGAACGGCTGTAAAAACGGTGTCCGTATTGCAGCAGCGCACATCGATTGCCCCCGCCTTGATTTGAAACCGCATCCGCTCTATGAGAAGGATGAAATCGCTTTCTTTAAAACCCATTATTACGGTGGCGTGAAGAAATATCAGTGGACGGCCATCCCCCTTGCCATGCACGGCCTTGCGGTGCTGAAAGACGGTACGCCGATGGAAATCTGTATTGGGGAAGAGGAAGGCGATCCGCAGTTCTGCATTACCGACCTTCTCCCGCATTTAAGCGCAGAGCAATATGAAAAGAAGCTTTCCAAAGCGATCGAAGGGGAAAATCTGAATATCGTAGTGGGAAGCCGCCCGGTTGTATCCGACGAAGGCGACGATTTATTTAAGCTGAATGCCATGAGGCTGATTCATGACAAATACGGCATGACAGAGGAAGACTTTGTTTCCGCCGATATTGAGTTTGTTCCGGCGTTCAAAGCAAGGGATATCGGTTTTGACCGCAGCATGATCGGTTCCTACGGCCACGATGACAGGGTCTGTGCCTATCCGGCAATCATGGCGGCACTAGATTTACAGGCCCCGGAGAATACGGTGCTTACTGTTCTGGCCGATAAGGAGGAAATCGGCAGCGACGGCAATACCGGTTTAAACTCCCGGTTTATGCAGTATTTTATTTCGGATCTGGCAAGAGCGGAAGGGTTGGAGCCGCAGCATGTTTTAAGTAAGTCCAAATGCCTTTCTGCGGACGTGACGGCCGCTTATGACCCGACCTATTCTAGTGTATATGAACCGAACAATTCCTGCTATATCAATAATGGCATTGGAATGGCCAAATATACCGGCTCCAGAGGAAAGAGCGGTTCTAGTGAAGCGTCGGCGGAATTCGTTGCGGAAATCCGCCGGCTGTTTGAGGCTAACGGCGTTCTCTGGCAGATTGGCGAGCTGGGCAAGGTTGATGCCGGCGGCGGCGGAACCGTTGCCCTGTGCATAGCAAGTCTGAATGTTGATGTTCTGGACGTCGGCGTTCCGGTCCTGTCGATGCATTCTCCTTTTGAAATCGTATCGAAGCTGGACGTTTACATGACCTATCTTGGCATCCGGGCTTTTTATGAGGCAAAATAAAAAGCAATAAAGAAATCGTGCCGGCACTTTGCCCGGCCCGTTGAATTGAGGGAGGAATCACGATGCGTTTTCCGAAGTTATTCAGCACAAAGGGACCGGGCAAAAAATGTGCGGCACTATTTTTATCCCTGTGCACGGTATTCTTTACTGCCTGCAATTCGGCCCCTAATCCGGGAAAGCCCGAATCGGCTTCTTCCGGCATTTCCGCAGGCCGTTCGAGCAATGCGGCCGCGCTTGAGTCCCAAGCATCGGGGAATACAGATAATATAGAGAACAATCTAAACATAATTTTATCGTCCCCGAAAGAAAGTTCCAATCCGGCTGATTATATTAACGCGCACCAAAAGGAATATGAGAATATCATCAAATCAGGGGACGATGCGCTTTTCTATTTGCTGAATGAATTTAAGGAAGGACGAGCCGAAGGGCTGCGCGGCGAGGTGATGAAAGCCATCTGTGTGGAACTGCTGGGCGCGAAAAACAATGTTCCCGAAGGCAGTTATCATACGGCGCAGGAATGGTACGAAAAACTGCAGCCGCTAAATCCGCTTCCAATGCCGAAAGCCGTCTATTGGGAAACCGGCGACCCCGATTATGATTTCATGTATGCTTCTTTAATTGAACGGTATTCGAAAAATGAGGAGGATACGGTTACCATCTTCGCTCCTGTTCTTTACGGAAGCGACAAGAAAGGTGAAACAACAAAGCTGTTTGCAACGGTGTGTATGCAGGACTTCCGAGTGCTTGGCGACACGATTTTTGAAACGGGCGGAGCGGTTCTTCCGGTGGCAATTACTGCTGTGGAAAGCGGCGGCACAATAAAATGCACGGATATTGCACAGGCGAAGGATGGCGGCTATTTTGCTTCGTCCATTCGCGATTTCTGCGGAACGCATAAAGATATTGCGGAAGAGATGATTTCACGCTATTCAAAGGAAAATTATCAGGCTCTTATTAAAAAGAATTTGCAAACGTATCTGAAAGCCGTCAATATTAGTCCAAAATATTACAGCAATACCGTCGAAAAGATGGCCTTTGCGGATTATTTGAAGAAATAAAAAAACGCAAAAAGGCTTGGTTCCGCACATGAACAGAACCAAGCCTTTTGTAAACCGGAACAGGAATCAGACCCCGCATTTTTCTTTTCCGCTGAACACAATTGCCCGGGCGGCGTCAAGCGTAACCGTTGTGCCGCTTTTTAAAATTTGTGTGGCGTGTTCCGCGGCGACAATCACCGGCTTGTCCAAAGCTAGGCCGACGATTGCGGCATGGGAATTCATGCCGCCGTTTTCGGTGATAATGCCGGATGCTTTTTTAATAATGTTCAGGATTCGATTGCTTGTCTGCGGGATGACAAGAATATCCCCTTCTTTAAAGGTTTTTATAGCGGTATCTTCATCCTTGCAAACGCAGAGGTTTCCGCAGACGGCACCTTTTGTTACCCCGATACCGGAGACAAGCACGTCGCCGACCAGATGAACCTTTAGCAGGTTGGTTGTTCCCGAAATCCCAAGCGGGACGCCGGCGGTAATAACAACCAGGTCGCCGTTTTTCAAAAGCCCCTTGCTACGCGCAACGTCCACCACATGGTCGAACAGCTCGTCGGTGTTATCCTTTTCGTCTACCAAAATCGGAACTACGCCCCAGGACAGATTCATCTGGCGCTGAACGGTTTCGTCGGTTGTGCCGCTGATAATCGGGCATTCCGGGCGGTATTTTGAAATCATACGGGCGGTTCTTCCCGACTTGGATACGGTGATGATAGCTACCGCACCCAAATCCTGCGCGGTCGTGCAGGTTGCGTGGGAAATCGCAGAGGTAACATTCGGCAGTTCGGTAAAATCCCGCTTCCGAAAACGGGATTGATAATCAATATCCCGCTCCGTGCGTTCCGCAATCGTGGCCATCATTCTCAGCGCGGCGATCGGGTATTTGCCGGCGGCGGTTTCACCGGAAAGCATAATTGCGCTTGTGCCGTCATAAATTGCATTGGCAACATCGGAGGTTTCGGCGCGGGTAGGACGTGGGTTTTTCATCATGGAATCCAGCATCTGTGTCGCGGTAATCACCTGTTTGCCGGCGTTGTATCCTTTTTTGATTAATTTCTTTTGTATAACCGGGACTTCCTCCAGCGGAATTTCAACGCCGAGATCCCCGCGGGCAACCATGATGCCGTCAGAAACGCGGATAATTTCGTCAATATTATCCACTCCCTCGGAATTTTCAATTTTTGCAATAATGCGGATTTTATGGCAATTATGTTTTTCCAGCTCTGTGCGCAAATCCAGAATGTCTTGGGCGCTGCGCGTAAAGGAAGCGGCGATGAAATCGAAATCCTCTTTTACGGCAAAGGCAATGTCTTCCTTGTCCTTTTCGCTGATAAACGGCAGGGATAATTTGCTGCCGGGCACATTGATGCCCTTGTGTGCGGAAACATCGCCGCCGTTGATTACGGTGCAGTAGATATCGGTGTCCGTACGTGATTCCACTTTCAATTCAATCAAACCGTCGTCAATCAGAATTTTTGCACCGGGAACAACCTCCTGCGGAAGGTGGTCAAAGGTAACGGAGGCAATCGTTTCGTTTCCGACAATATCTCGGTTTGTAAGGGTGAATTTATCGCCGGCATTTAGTGTGACTTTTGGTTTGCTGAACTCTTTCAGCCGGATTTCCGGGCCTTTGGTATCCAGCAGAAGAGCCACCGGAAGCCCAAGCTCGCTGCGCAGCTTTTTAACCGCATCTGCCCGCACTTTCTGCTCGGCAGCAGTTTGGTGCGAAAAATTTAATCGGGCGACGTCCATTCCGGCAAGCATAAGCTGGCGGAGAACGTCCCCGTTATCCGTTGCAGATCCAAGAGTGCATATGATTTTTGTTTTTCTCAAGAGGCACACCCCAATCTATATAAATAAAAAACCTTACCCAGTTTATATGATATTACATTTTGCTATATAAATCAAATATATTGGAACATATTGTATAGAAATCTGAAAAGAAGAAACCAGTTGAATTTATTTGATGGAAGATATACAATAAAATAAGAATTAAAGGGAAAACGGGGAAAGTAGTCTCCGTTTGTTATTAAATAGGGAATGTTTAGGGAGGAAAATTATTCGTGCGTAAACGCGGGGAAAAGATCGTGAAACGCCGTACCGGCTGGTATAAGGCAAACGAAGTGAGAAGAATTAAAATTATGATGTCCGTTATAGCCGTAACGCTTTGTGTCTCGGTTGCGGCAGGAGCGGTTCTGTTCTGGGTTGAAGTGAAACAGCCGTTCAGCAAACCGGCTTCCGCCAGTATTGCGGAAAGTTCAAAAAGTGCATCTTCAAACAGGGAATTGCCTGTTTACGATAATTCCTATAATTTACTGGTCGTAAATTCGTCGAACGGCCTTAAATCCGATTTTCGTGTTCAGTTAGAAGACTTTAACGGCGTGAAAGTGGATTCAAAAATCGTTCCCGCCCTGAAAAAGATGATAGAAGATGCCAAGGCAGACGGCTGTGCATTAAAGCTTACAAAGGGCTACGTTGCAACCGAGGAACAGGAACGCCTTTATAATGCCGCGGTGCAGGATCTGATGAAAAAACAGGGCTATTCGCAGGTGCGGGCACAAAATGAAGTGCAAAATACGATTGGCCGCGGCGGCTATAATGAAAACCAGACTGGGATGGCCGTTGAATTTACCGCCGAGGGTCTTCCCGAAAACGGCGATTTCACCACGACGAAAGAATATAAATGGCTGTTGAAAAACAGCGTACAGTATGGCTTTATCCTTCGTTACCCAGAGAACAAGGCTTCCTTAACCGGAATGGCTTTTAATCCCCGTCATTTTCGCTACGTAGGAACGGCGAACGCGGTGAAGATGCGTGAATATTCGATGTGCCTGGAAGAATACGCAACGTATATGAGTCAGCAGGCTCCTAGGTAATCCATAAGAATTATTCCCGCAAATCGGATATTTTACTTGCATTTTATTGCTTGCTATGGTAGAATTCTAATGTTAAGTTGCAGTATTATTGAAAGAGGTGACAGGAATGAAGGAAAATATACATCCAGCGTATAAAGAGACAACAATCACTTGCGCCTGCGGAAATGTTATTAAAACAAAATCCACGAAGGAGAATATCCGCGTTGAAATATGCTCCAAGTGCCACCCGTTCTTCACGGGTAAGCAAAAGCTTGTTGATACAAGTGGACGTGTTGACATGTTTAAGAAACGTTACGGTATGGACAAGTAATTGTTCTTTTGCTCTCGTTGGATTTTAGGCGGTGCAGTTTTCTGCGCCGCTTATTTTATTGCAAAGGGAGGAGCCATGATTGAGTATCGGACCGTTGCAGGCGAAGCCTGCGCGGAATTTATGGAGAAACATTCCCGCTTTATCGGTTATGCAAAACCTGTTCAGAGTGAAGAAGAAGCCGTTTCCTTTATCCGTTCCATAAAATCAAAGCATTGGGACGCAACACATAATGTGTATGCTTATTCCGTGCGAGCCGGACAGGCCCAAAGATACTCGGACGACGGGGAACCGCAGGGCACAGCGGGAATCCCGGTGCTGGACGTTATCCGAAAGTCCGGCGTAACGGATACGGTTATTGTTGTTACCCGTTATTTCGGCGGAATCCTGCTTGGCGCGGGCGGTTTGGTCCGCGCCTATTCGCACGGTGCTTCCCTTGCGCTTGAAAAGGCGAAAATCATTACTATGCGCACTTGTGTGACCGCGGAGGTATGCTGTGACTACAGCCGGTACGGCCGGTTGAGCGCGTTAATTCCCGAATGCGGCGGGACCATTGACGATACGGAGTTTACGGATGAAGTGAAGATCCTTTTTCATATGAGCGACATTACCTTGCCGACTTTCGAACAAAAACTTGCCGATATTACGTGCGGGCAAAGCAAAATTATCATTACCGGAGAAAAGTTTTTTGAAATTTAATTAAGAAATGCAGGAAATTTGTATTATTCTGCGTATATCTTAATTGAAGCATGAAAACAGGTGGTGATATTATGACGGTTCGTGAGCGGACGCAGACAATAGAGGAGCAGACTTTGTCGCCCTATGCGGCACTCTCGAAGAATACGCTGGGCAGAGATACCCCGGAAGAGGAATGTACGCTGAGGACGCCCTATCAGCGCGATAGGGACAGAATCCTTCATTGCAAATCCTTTCGGCGCTTAAAGCACAAAACACAGGTTTTCCTTTCACCGGAGGGTGACCATTACCGGACGCGCCTGACGCATACGCTGGAGGTTTCCCAGATCGCGCGCACCATTGCAAGGGCGCTGCGCCTGAATGAGGATTTAACCGAGGCAATTTCTCTCGGCCATGATTTGGGACATACCCCATTCGGGCATGCCGGTGAGCGCGCGTTGAACGATTTAATGGAAGGCGGCTTTCGGCATTACGAGCAAAGTGTGCGGATCGTTGAAAAGCTGGAGAAATCCGGAGCCGGGCTGAACCTGACAAAAGAGGTGCGCGACGGGATCCTTTGCCACACGAAGGGTACGGAGGCAATGACGCTGGAGGGCAGGGTGGTACGCCTGGCGGATCGAATTGCCTACATCAATCACGATATTGATGACGCGGAACGGGCCGGGGTGCTGCATGAAAAGGATATCCCAAGGGAAATTACGTCTGTTTTAGGCGGACGCAGGTCGGAGCGAATAGATACGCTGGTTCATTCCCTAGTGGAAAACAGCCTTGACGGCAGAATACGGATGGATCCGGAGATACAGGAAGCTTTTGACAAGCTCTATGATTTTATGTTTGAATATGTATACTTGAATTCTTACGCGAAAGCGGAAGAGAAAAAGGTTCCGAACCTGATCGGTGCGCTTTTTGATTATTTGCGCAAGCCCGAAAATCTTCCGGATGATATGCGGAGAATTGCCGAACAGGACGGAATAGAGCGGGCGGCCTGCGATTATATTGCGGGTATGACCGATCATTTTGCACTTGAGTTATTCCAGGATATTTATGTGCCGAAGTCCTGGAATATTTAATTATCATAAAAAGGGGTGACGGCATGCCATTGCCGGAAGCTTTTATGCAGGAATTAAAAGCGCGCAATGATATTGCGGAAGTAGTCGCTTCCTATGTAAATCTGAGGCACAGCGGAAGAACATACGTCGGGCTTTGTCCTTTTCATATGGAAAAGACGCCGTCTTTCAACGTTTATTCGGACAACGGTTCCTTTTACTGCTTTGGCTGCGGGGCGGGCGGCGACGTCATTACATTCATCCGCCGAATCGAAAATTTAGATTACATGGAGGCGGTCCGTTTCCTGGCGCAGCGCGCCGGAATCCCGGTGCCGGAAAACAACGTGGACGATGGGATGCGCAGGCTGAAGGCGCGAATCTTGGAAATTAACCGCGAAGCCGCTCGATTTTTCTACGCTACTCTGAATTCGAAAGAAGGGGCGGAGGGGATGGAATACCTGCGACGGCGTGCTTTAACGCCGCAGACCATCCGGCACTTCGGGCTTGGATGGGCGCCCGCTTCCCGTTATTCGCTTACACGGTATCTTGCCCAAAAGGGATTTACGCAAGAGGAAATGGTGTTGGCGAACGTTGCCTTTAAAGGGAGGAGCGGGCAGATCATCGACCGCTTTGCTTCCCGGGTAATGTTTCCGATCATTGATTTACGGGGAAATGTGGTTGCTTTCGGCGGCCGTATTTTAACGGACGCGAAGCCCAAATATTTGAATACATCGGATACGCCGGTGTTTAATAAGGGGAATTTTTTATTTGCGCTGAATTTCGCGAAAAACAATGCAAACGGGCAGCTGATTTTGTGCGAAGGCTATATGGATGTCATCTCCATGCATCAGGCGGGATTTACAAATGCCGTTGCAACGCTCGGAACGGCGCTGACCCCCTCGCAGGCAAGGCTGATGGCCCACTATGCCACAGAGGTGGTCCTTTCTTACGACGCGGATGAAGCCGGGCAGAAGGCGACCAGCCGGGCGATCCCCATTCTGCGGGACGCCGGCCTTTTGGTGAAGGTTCTTACGATTGCAGGAGGCAAGGATCCGGACGAATACCTTCGTACAAACGGGAAAAATGGATATATAAAATTTAAGCAGCTTTTGGAAGCCTGCGGAAATGATGTAGAGTACCGGTTGCAAAAGATCAGGCAGAGCAGCAATCTGCAAAGCGCGCAGGGGCGAGTCGCTTATCTTACGGGAGCCTCCACCGTCCTTTCCACTTTGGAAAATGAGGTGGAACAGGAAGTCTATGCGGGGAAGCTGGCGGAAGAGACGGGCGTGGAACGCTCTGCGATTATGCAGCTGGTGAAAAGGGAAAGCGAAAAGCGGAAGAAAAACCGTGAACGGAAGGAGTTCAAGGCTTTTCAGCAGCAGTCGGCCGGGATACGCGATAGCATCAATCCCGAAAAAGCACAGAATTTGCGTGCCGCAAGCGCGGAAGAGGCGCTGATCGCGTATATTGTGCAATACCCGGAGAACGCTAAGGATATACTGGAAAGGTTACCCTCCGAAAAATTCATTACGGCGTTTAACCGTCGTGTATATCGGACAATAATGGATAGAATGAAAGATGAAAAGGCAATTAGCCTTACAGATATATCGGAAGACTTTTCTGTCGAGGAGATCTCCTCTATATCGAAGATTCTCGCCAAATTTCACGATGTTTCCGTCACAAAAAAGGACGCGCAGGAATATATTGACGTGATTGAACAAGAATATGAAAAAATACGTATAGAAAAAGCAAAATCAGCAGAACCACAGGATATACAGGAATATTTGCAGAAACTGAGGTCACAGAAAAAATAGGGGGATTCAATATGGGAGCACCGGATAAAAAAACAGCAATCAGGGAATTGATTGAGCAGGGGAAAAGCAAGGGACAGCTTTCCACGAAGGAAATTTTAGACGCGATTGGGGAACTGGACTTTGAACCGGAACAAATCGAAAAATTTTATGATACCCTGGAAGCACAGGGCGTAGAGATTATTGAAGATTTTGTCGACACGTCTCTCGACGATCTTGACTTTAATTCCCAGATTGATGAAAATGAAGATCTCGAATCCGCCCTCAGCACAGAGGGAATCGCGATTGATGATCCGGTTAAGGTTTATTTGAAGGAAATCGGACGTGTTCCGCTTCTTTCGCCGGAAGAGGAAATTGATCTGGCAATCCGGATATCCGACGGAGACGAGGCCGCAAAGAAACGCCTGTCCGAAGCAAACCTTCGCCTGGTCGTCAGCATCGCGAAGCGCTATCTTGGGCGTGGCATGCAGTTCCTCGATTTGATCCAGGAAGGGAATCTCGGCCTGATTAAGGCGGTTGAAAAATTTGATTATTCAAAGGGGTTTAAATTTTCCACCTATGCCACATGGTGGATTCGTCAGGCGATTACCCGCGCCATCGCGGATCAGGCAAGGACAATCCGTATCCCGGTGCATATGGTGGAAACCATTAATAAGGTGAAAAAGGTTTCCAGCCAGCTTTTGCACACAAACGGCCACGAACCTACTGCGGATGAGATTTCCGCTGAATTGGACATGCCTGTCGATAAGGTGCGTGAAATCATGCGGGTGGCGCAGGAACCGGTTTCCCTTGAAACGCCGATCGGAGAGGAAGAGGACAGCCACCTTGGTGACTTTATTCCTGACGACGACGCTCCGGCTCCGGCGGACGCCGCTTCACATACGCTTTTGAAGGAACAGCTTGCGGATGTGCTCGATACGCTTACCCCGCGTGAGGAAAAGGTTCTCCGTCTCCGCTTCGGCCTTGAAGACGGCCGTTCCCGCACACTAGAAGAGGTTGGTAAGGAATTTAACGTCACCCGTGAGCGAATCCGCCAGATTGAAGCGAAAGCCCTGCGTAAGCTTCGCCATCCGAGCCGCAGCAAAAAGCTCAAAGATTTCTTGGATTAGGGGTGACGTAAGTGGTCATGACACTTGAAGCCGACTATGCGGTGCGGATTGTGGAGCTGCTGGCGGTTTCCAGCGAAAAAATAGATGCAAAAACAATTTCCGAACAGGCTCATGTGCCGCTGCGGTTTGCGCTGAAAATCCTGCGTAAGATGGTGGCGGACGATTTGATCGTTTCTTACAAGGGAGCGCACGGCGGGTACAAATTGGCGCGCGAGCCCGGGAAAATTACCCTTCGTCAGGTGATCGAATCCGTTGAGGGACCATATATGATCAGCCGCTGCCAGCAGGATAAATATGCCTGCACACATACAACAAGCTGCCGCTTTCATCAGATTTATGGCGAAATTTCCGATCTTGTTAGAGCAAAGCTCGAATCGTATACATTTGATTCCCTAGGCGGCAAAGATGAAAAAGAATAAATGAACATAAAAAAGCCGACGAATCCGTCGGCTTTTTAAATTTACAGAAATTTTAGCAAATAAAACTTGACAAACACAATATATTGTTATAAAATAATATACTGCATCATCATGGAAACATATACTCATATCCATCTTGGACTATAATATCACAAACGATGAAAAAAGGCAAGAGTATATCACAAAAGCTTCAAAAATCAATGGTTGATGCAATTTTTTTGTGCTTAATTTATGCCGCGGATGGTAAATATATGAATGGAGTGATTGAGCCAATGGTGAATGTCAAACCGGTGCAAGTAGGCAAAAATGTTCGCATGAGCTTCGCGCGTATTGATGAAGTTTTGGACATGCCAAATCTAATCGAGGTACAGAAGAATTCCTACAAATGGTTTCTTGAAGAAGGCCTCAAAGAGGTTTTTAGGGATGTTTCCGGAATTACAGATTATACGGGCAATCTCGTGCTGGACTTTGTGGATTACAAACTGGACGACGATAAACCGAATTACAGCGTAGAAGAGTGTAAAGAGCGCGACGCTACTTATGCTGCGGCTCTAAGGGTTACCGCCCGCCTGCTCAACAAGGAAAGCGGTGAAATAAAAGAATCCGAAGTCTTCATGGGTGATTTCCCGCTTATGACGGATAGCGGCACTTTTGTCATTAATGGCGCAGAGCGTGTTATTGTTTCCCAATTGGTTCGTTCACCGGGCGTTTATTATAAAATGGAATACGATAAAACTGGAAAGGAACTTTTCAGTTCGACCGTTATTCCAAACCGCGGAGCATGGCTTGAATACGAAAACGATGCAAACGATGTTTTTTATGTTCGTATCGATAAGAACAGGAAAATACCGGTAACCGTGTTTATCCGTGCGCTCGGTCTTGGTACGGATGAAGAAATCCGCGAATATTTCGGGGATGACGACCGCATCAATGCAACCATTGAAAAGGATCCCTGCAAAAATATGGAGGAAGCCCTTTTTGAAGTATACAGAAAATTAAGACCGAGCGAACCGCCGACCATTGAAAGCGCACAGTCGCATATCAACGGCCTATTTTTTGACGCCCGGCGTTATGACCTTTCCCGTGTGGGGCGTTATAAATACAATAAGAAACTGAATTTGGCAGGACGGATTACCGGTCAGAAGCTGTCCCGCCCGATTGTAAATCCGCTTACCGGCGAGCTCATGGCTGAAGCCGGCGAAATCGTTTCCCACGAAAAGGCGCAGCAGATTGACGATGCGGGTGTTTCCGTTGTTTATGTGAATGTGAATGAGCGCGAAGTTAAGGTCATTTCCAATGGGATGGTTGACATTAATAAATTCGTTAACTTTGACGCGATTGAAGAATGCAATATCAAGGAAAGGGTTCGTTTTAGCGTTCTGGTTGACATTCTGAATTCCTGCTCTACAGATGAGGAGATAAAAGAAGCAATTAAGACTAGAGTGGATGAACTCATTCCAAAGCACATTATTATTGATGATATTTTTTCATCGATTAACTATATGAACTGCCTTGCGATGGGTCTTGGCAACGTTGACGATATCGACCATTTGGGCAACCGCCGTATCCGTTCCGTCGGTGAGCTGCTTCAGAATCAGTTCCGCATTGGTTTCTCCCGTCTAGAGCGTGTTATTCGTGAAAGAATGACTTTACAGGCGCAGGATCTTGAAGTTCTGACTCCTCATTCCTTAATTAATATCCGGCCTGTTGTGGCGGCGATCAAAGAATTCTTCGGTTCTTCACCGCTGTCGCAGTTCATGGATCAGACAAATCCGCTTGCCGAGCTTACGCATAAGCGCCGTCTTTCTGCTTTGGGTCCCGGCGGCTTGTCTAGAGACCGCGCCGGATTCGAAGTCCGTGACGTTCACTACAGCCACTATGGCCGTATGTGCCCTATCGAAACACCTGAAGGCCCGAATATCGGTTTGATTTCCTATCTTGCAACTTTTGCAAGAATTAATGAATATGGTTTTATTGAAGCACCGTTCCGCCGCGTGGACAAAAAGACCGGCCGCGTAACAGACGAGGTTGTTTATATGACGGCGGATGTAGAGGACGATTATATTGTTGCACAGGCGAACGAACCCCTTGACGAGGAAGGCCGTTTTAAAAATTCCAAGGTTAATTCCCGTTACCGCGATGAATTTCTTGAAATTGAACGTGAAAAAGCGGACTATATGGACGTGTCGCCTCGTATGGTTGTTTCCGTTGCTACGGCAATGATTCCGTTCCTTGAAAACGATGACGCGAACCGTGCCCTGATGGGTTCCAACATGCAGCGGCAGGCTGTTCCGCTTCTTAGGACAGAAGCGCCGATTGTTGGTACCGGCATGGAATACAAGGCTGGTGTGGACTCTGGCGTATGCGTTATTGCCAAACACTCCGGCGTTGTTTCCAGCGTGAGCGCGGATGAAATCCGGATTACCTGCGACGATGGCACGGTGGACACGTACCATATTATTAAGTTTATGCGTTCCAACCAGGGGACATGTATTAATCAGGTTCCGATCGTAGACGTAAACCAGAGAGTGGAAGCCGGTTCCGTTATTGCCGACGGTCCGGCGACCAAGGATGGAGAAATCAGCCTTGGCAAAAATGCTTTGATCGGGTTTATGACATGGGAAGGCTATAACTATGAGGATGCGGTTCTGATTAGTGAAAAAATTGTACGCGACGACGTTTATACTTCCATTCATATTGAGGAATATGAGATTGAAGCCAGAGACACGAAGCTGGGGCCGGAAGAAATCACACGCGATATTCCGAACGTGAATGAAGACCTTCTGCATGATTTGGACGAAAACGGCATTATCCGCATCGGTGCGGAAGTACGTGCCGGCGATATCCTTGTCGGAAAAGTAACACCGAAGGGCGAAACGGAGCTGACCGCAGAAGAGCGCCTGCTGCGCGCGATCTTTGGAGAGAAGGCCAGAGAGGTGAGGGATACATCCCTTCGCGTACCGCACGGCGAATACGGTATCGTTGTCGATGTAAAAGTATTTACCCGCGAGAACAGCCACGACGAATTAAGCCCGGGTGTCAATAAGGTTGTTCGCTGCTATATTGCACAGAAACGCAAGATTTCCGTCGGTGATAAAATGGCCGGCCGCCACGGTAACAAAGGTGTTGTTTCCCGTATTCTTCCTGTGGAAGATATGCCGTATCTGCCGGACGGCACGCCGCTTGATATCGTTTTAAACCCGTTGGGCGTTCCTTCCCGTATGAACATCGGCCAGGTGCTGGAGGTTCATCTGGGCTACGCCGCGAAAGCGCTGGGCTGGAAGATTATGACCCCAGTATTCGACGGTGCTCATGAAGATGACATCGTTGAGTGCTTTAAAATGGCCGGTATCAGTGAAGACGGCAAAACCATTCTGAGGGACGGCCGTACCGGAGAATTCTTCGATAATCCGGTTACCGTTGGCATTATGTATTACCTTAAATTGCACCACCTTGTTGATGATAAGATCCACGCGCGTTCAACCGGTCCGTATTCTTTGGTTACGCAGCAGCCTCTGGGCGGCAAGGCGCAGTTTGGCGGCCAGCGTTTCGGCGAAATGGAAGTTTGGGCGCTGGAAGCTTACGGTGCCGCTTATACTCTGCAAGAAATCCTTACGGTGAAATCCGACGACGTTGTTGGCCGTGTCAAGACCTATGAATCCATTGTGAAAGGCCAGAATATTCCGAAGCCGGGCGTTCCGGAATCCTTTAAGGTTCTTATTAAGGAACTCCAATCCCTTGGTCTTGATGTCAAAGTGCTGAATAAGGATAACGAGGAAATTGATTTGAAACAGAATTTTGACGATGAAGACGATATCGGCTTCAATCCTACTGAGGAGAACTTCGACGAACCCAACGTCGCAGACGATCTGGAAGGGTATTCCGTTGAGGAGTCAGAAGAGGACGAAAGCCTGTTTGACGACGCGGACGATTATGTCGATGTAGACGGCGATGATGAATTTGATAGGGATGAACCCTTTGACCTTAATTCTGACAGCGGCGATGAAATATAAAGAGAATGGGGTTGCAATATGGAATTTAATGAATTTGAATCAATTAAGATCGGACTTGCTTCACCGGAAAAAATAAGAGAATGGTCTCATGGCGAGGTAAAAAAGCCGGAAACAATAAATTATCGTACCCTGAAGCCGGAACGCGACGGACTTTTCTGCGAGCGCATTTTCGGGCCTCAGAAAGACTGGGAATGCCATTGCGGAAAATATAAGAGAATCCGTTATAAGGGCAAGATTTGTGAACGCTGCGGCGTTGAAGTAACGCGGGCAAAGGTTCGCCGCGAACGCATGGGCCATATTGAACTTGCCGCCCCGGTTTCGCATATCTGGTATTTTAAGGGCATTCCTTCCCGAATGGGTTTAATATTAGATATTTCGCCCCGTATGCTGGAAAAAGTGCTGTACTTTGCACTATATATTGTAACCGATCCCGGAAATGTTCGTGAATTGCAGAAGAAGCAGCTTCTCAATGAGAAGGAATACCGCGACATGCGTGAAAAATACGAGGACGATTTTGAAGCCGGGATGGGTGCGGAAGCAATTAAAAAGCTTCTGGCGGAAATCGATCTGGATCAGGTTTCCGAGGAATTGAAGGGCGAACTTCAGAACGCTTCCGGTCAAAAACGCGTGCGTATTTTAAAACGCCTGGAAGTCGTTGAAGCCTTCCGCCTTTCCGGGAACCGCCCGGAATGGATGATTCTCGATGTCGTTCCGGTTATTCCGCCGGATATTCGCCCGATGGTTCAGCTCGACGGCGGCCGTTTCGCGACCTCCGACTTAAACGACCTTTACCGCCGCGTTATTAACCGTAATAATCGTCTGAAAAGGCTTTTGGAATTAGGTGCTCCGGACATTATTGTCCGCAATGAAAAGCGCATGCTGCAGGAAGCTGTTGACGCATTAATCGACAACGGCCGCCGCGGCAGGCCGGTAACCGGCCCGAACAACCGCCCGTTAAAGTCCCTTTCCGATATGCTGAAGGGCAAGCAGGGGCGTTTCCGCCAGAACCTTTTGGGCAAACGTGTTGACTATTCCGGCCGTTCCGTTATCGTTGTCGGCCCTGAGCTAAAGATGTACCAATGCGGTCTCCCGAAGGAAATGGCGCTGGAGCTGTTTAAGCCGTTTGTCATGAAGCGGCTGGTGGAAACCGGTGCGGCAGGAAACATTAAAGCGGCAAGAAAAGCGGTTGAGCGCGCAAAACCGGAAGTTTGGGACGCGCTTGAAGTTGTGATCAAAAACCACCCGGTTCTGTTAAACCGCGCGCCTACGCTGCACAGATTGGGTATTCAGGCGTTTGAGCCTGTGCTGGTAGAAGGCCGCGCATTAAAGCTTCATCCGTTGGCCTGTACAGCTTATAACGCGGACTTCGACGGTGACCAGATGGCTGTTCACGTTCCGCTTTCCGCGGAAGCGCAGGCAGAGGCTCGTTTCCTGATGCTGGCTGCCGGTAACCTTTTGAAGCCTTCCGACGGCCGCCCGGTTACCGTACCGACGCAGGACATGGTACTGGGTTCCTATTACCTTACCCTTGAGAAAGACGGCGAACCCGGAGAAGGAAAAATCTTCCGGGATTACAATGAAGCCATTATGGCGTATGACGCTAAGATTGTTGGGCTTCACGCGAAAATTAAGGTTCGCAGAACACTTGAAATAAACGGTAAGAAGGTTTCTAGGCTGGTTGAAACGACCGTCGGCCGTATGATCTTCAACCGTCCGATCCCACAGGATCTTGGATTTGTCGACCGTACCAACCCTGATAATCTCTTTAAGTTTGAGATCGATTTCCTTGTCGGGAAAAAGCAGCTCGGGCAGATTATTGATCGCTGCATTAAGAAGCACGGAACGGCACAAACGGCAGACGTTCTGGATAGTGTAAAGGCACAGGGCTATAAGTATTCTACCCTGAGCGCGATTACGGTTGCCGTTTCGGATGCAACGATTCCGCCTGAAAAGAAAGATATTATCAATGCTGCCGAAAAGAAAATTGACGTGATTTACGACCAGTTTAAGAACGGTTTGCTTTCCGACGGTGAGCGTTACAATGCGGTTCTGAACACATGGTCAAAAGCTACGGAAGATGTTTCCGTCGCTCTGCAGAAAAACCTGGATCGCTATAATCCGATCTTCATGATGGCGGATTCCGGCGCCCGTGGTTCCATGAGCCAGATCCGTCAGCTTGCCGGTATGCGCGGACTGATTGCAAATACATCCGGTAAAACCATTGAAATTCCAATTCGTGCGAACTATCGTGAAGGCCTGAATATTTTGGAATACTTTATTTCGTCCCGTGGTGCCAGAAAGGGTCTTGCCGATACCGCTCTCCGTACGGCGGACTCCGGTTATCTAACCCGCCGTCTGGTCGATGTTTCACAGGACGTGATTATCCGTGAAGAAGACTGCGGCGCGACGGATGGACTGGAAGTCTACGATATCCGCGAGGGCAAGGAAGCTATTGAGTCCCTGCATGAACGTCTTCTCGGCAGGTATCTTGTGGAAGACTTCGTCGATGAAAAGACTGGTGAGGTTCTTGTTTCCAAGGATAAGCTGATGGATGATCACGATGCGGATATCATCGTCAACCACGGCGTAGAGCGTATTAAGATCCGTTCGGTACTGAACTGCTGTGCGAAGCACGGCGTCTGCAAGAAGTGCTACGGCGCGAACCTTGCGAACGGTCAGACCGTTTCCGTGGGTGAGGCTGTCGGTATTATCGCGGCTCAGTCCATCGGTGAGCCGGGTACGCAGTTGACCATGAGAACCTTCCATACCGGCGGTGTCGCCAGTTCGGAGGATATTACACAAGGTTTGCCTCGTGTTGAGGAGCTGTTTGAAGCACGTAAGCCGAAGCATCTGGCCATTATCAGCGAGATTGCCGGTACGGTGTCCTTCGAGGAAGTCAAGAAGAACCGCCACGTTGTTGTTACAAACCATGAAACGGGCGAATCGAAATCTTACCTTGTTCCTTTTGGCTCCCGCATTATTGTTTCGGAGGGCCAGCAGATAAAGGCGGGAACCAGAGTCACCGAAGGTTCCGTAAATCCGCACGATGTCCTTGCCATCAGCGGCACCCACGCCGTTCAGGACTACCTGATTGAGGAAGTGCAGCGCGTTTACCGTATGCAGGGTGTTGATATAAACGATAAGCATATTGAGGTTATTGTGCGCCAGATGATGAAAAAGGTGAAGATCGAAGATTCCGGCGATACAACCCTGCTGCCGAGCTCGCTTGTTGAGAAGAGCGAGCTGGAGGCGGAAAACCAGATCATCCGCGACCGCATTAAGGCGGGCGAAACCGACCTGCGCGAAGCAACGGAAACGCCTGTCCTGCTTGGTATTACCAAGGCTTCCCTTGCGACGGATTCCTTCCTGTCTGCCGCTTCCTTCCAGGAGACAACCCGCGTGCTGACCGATGCCGCTATTAAAGGCAAGGTTGACCCGCTGCTCGGTCTGAAAGAGAATGTCATTATCGGTAAGCTGATCCCGGCTGGAACCGGTATGAAATGCTACAGCGATGTGGACATCAAGCCCGTAAATGAAGACTTGACAAGCGACGCTGTGTAGGATTATAATACTAAAATGTGATGATTTGCTAATTGAAGGCTTAATTCCTATCCGGAGCTCTGCTTTCGGATAGGATTAAGTTGTTTAAAGATTAATTTGTTGTTACGCCGGATATACTATATATCCGCTTAACATATTAGAAATTTGAAGTGAGGAGGTGTCTTATGCCAACATTTAACCAGTTAGTCCATACGGGTAGGGAAGTTGCTGTATCCAAAGCAAAGGCTCCTGCGCTTTTAAAGGGATGGAACTCCAAGAAGCGTGTTGCCATCAATCAGAATTCCCCCCAAAAGCGTGGTGTGTGCACAACTGTTAAGACTGCTACGCCGAAAAAGCCGAACTCCGCTTTAAGAAAAATCGCCAGAGTCAGGCTTTCCAACGGGATTGAAGTTAGTGCTTACATTCCCGGAGTCGGCCACAATCTTCAGGAGCACAGCGTCGTTATGATCCGCGGCGGCCGTGTTAAGGATCTGCCTGGTGTGCGTTATCACATTATTCGTGGTACCCTTGATGCACAAGGTGTTGCACAGCGTATGCAGGCCCGTTCAAAGTACGGCGCAAAGCGTCCGAAAGCCGGCGCAGCAAAAAAATAAGGTAGTTTAAATTGACAGAAACCGAACGGCTGCAAAGCGGCGTTCTTTATATATAAAGACGCCTCTGAATGGCCACGGGGGTTTGTCGCTTTCGAGTACCTATGATATCATTCATGTGAAGGAGGGAAGTAAAGTGCCAAGAAGAGGTAATATTGCAAAGCGTGATGTTTTACCAGATCCGGTTTACAATTCAAAGCTTGTAACACGTCTTGTTAATAATGTTATGATCGACGGGAAGAAGGGTGTAGCCCAGAAAATCGTATACGGTGCATTTGACATTATCAGCGAGAAGACAGGGAAAGATCCTTTGGAGGTTTTCGAGGCAGCAATGGAGAATATTATGCCGTCTCTCGAAGTAAAGGCCCGCCGTGTCGGCGGCGCTACCTATCAGGTTCCGATTGAGGTTCGCCCTGAAAGAAGACAGACATTAGGTTTACGTTGGATGACCAACTATTCAAGACTTAGATCTGAAAAGACGATGAAAGAAAGACTTGCAGGTGAAATTCTTGATGCTGTAAATGGTGCTGGCGGCGCCGCAAAGAAGCGTGAAGATACGCATAAAATGGCGGAAGCCAATAAGGCATTTGCACATTACAGATGGTAATTGACCTTGCGGGTCAGATACCGGAAGTAATGTACAAATTCCAACGTTCCATACTTTAAGGAGGAAACTATGCCAAGGCAGGTACCACTTGAATTAACCCGCAATATAGGCATCATGGCTCACATTGATGCCGGTAAAACTACTACCACCGAACGTATCCTGTACTATACAGGAATTAACCATAAGATTGGCGAAACGCATGAAGGTACTGCAACTATGGACTGGATGGTGCAGGAGCAGGAAAGAGGTATTACCATTACTTCTGCCGCGACTACCTGCTTTTGGAAAGGCCATAGAATCAATATCATCGACACACCGGGTCACGTTGACTTTACAGTAGAAGTTGAGCGTTCCCTTCGTGTTCTTGACGGTTCTGTAACCGTATTCTGTGCCAAGGGCGGCGTTGAGCCGCAGTCTGAAACCGTATGGCGCCAGGCTGAGGAATATCATGTTCCGCGTATGGCTTACGTGAATAAGATGGACATCATGGGCGCGGATTTTTATCGTGTTGTCCAGATGATGAAGGATCGTCTGCAGTGTAACGCTGTTCCGATTCAGCTTCCGATCGGTTCCGAGGATTCCTTTAAAGGAATCATTGACTTGGTTGAAATGAAGGCCGACGTATATTACGACGACATGGGCAAGGATATGAAAGTAGAGGATATCCCTGAGGATATGCTCGAACTTGCCAATAAATACCACACAGAACTGATTGAGAATGTTGCTGAACAGGACGACGCTCTGATGGAGAAGTACCTGAATGGCGAGACCCTTACAAAGGAAGAAATTGTAAAAACCATTCGCAAAGCGACCATTGCGAACCGCATGGTTCCGGTTTGCTGCGGAACCTCCTACAGAAATAAGGGCGTTCAGAAACTCTTGGATGCAATCGTTGATTACATGCCCGCGCCGACAGACATTCCGGCGATCAAGGGTACGGATCCGGAAACCGGCGAAGAATCCGACTGCCATGCTTCGGATGAAGAACCGTTTGCGGCTTTGGCATTCAAGATTGCAACGGATCCGTTTGTGGGAAAGCTTTGCTTCTTCCGTGTATATTCCGGTAAGATTGCTGCGGGTTCAACTGTTTACAACTCAACAAAAGGAAAAAGCGAAAGACTCGGCCGAATCCTTCAAATGCACGCAAATCATCGTCAAGATATCGATACAGTTTATGCGGGAGATATCGCGGCTGCCGTAGGCCTTAAAAATACGACGACCGGCGATACGCTCTGCGATGAGAAGCGTCCGATTATTTTGGAATCCATGGAATTCCCTGAGCCGGTTATTGAAATCGCAATTGAGCCGAAAACAAAAGCCGGTCAGGAAAAAATGGGTATTGCGCTTGCAAAGTTGGCGGAAGAAGATCCAACCTTCAGAGCTTATACGCAGGAGGAAACCGGTCAAACCATTATCGCCGGCATGGGTGAGTTGCATCTGGAAATCATTGTTGACAGACTGATGCGTGAATTCCATGTGGAAGCAAATGTCGGTAAGCCGCAGGTATCTTATAAAGAGACGATTCGCGGCAATGCGGATGTCGAAACGAAATATGCACGTCAGTCCGGCGGTCGTGGCCAGTACGGACACGTTAAAATTCGTATTGAACCGAATCCCGGCAAAGGTTATGAATTTGTCAACGCAATTGTCGGCGGTGCGATTCCGAAGGAATACATCCCGGCGGTTGACATGGGTATTCAGGGTGCTATGCTTTCCGGCGTACTTGCAGGATATCCGGTAGTTGACGTAAAGGTAACTCTTTACGATGGTTCTTTCCACGAAGTCGACTCCTCTGAAATGGCGTTTAAGATCGCTGGTTCCATGGCCTTTAAAGAGGCAATGAAGAAAGCAGATCCGGTTATTTTGGAGCCGATCATGAAGGTTACCGTTACTGTACCGGAGGAGTACATGGGCGACGTTATCGGCGACCTGAACTCCCGCCGTGGTATGATCGAAGGCATGGACGCTGTTTCCGGTGCACAGCAGATTCGTGCAAACGTTCCGCTTTCCGAAATGTTTGGCTATGCGACCGATTTACGTTCCAAAACACAGGGCAGAGGCCAGTTTGTTATGGAACCGGCTACTTCGATGGAAGTGCCGAAGTCGATCTCCGAAAACATTATTTCTGCTAGAAACAAAAAGTCCGAATAACTTATAAAATATGCTTGATTTTTCTCATTGTTATGATAAAATGATATGCATAGTTTAATGGTAAAATTATTGTCTGTAAAAATAAAAAGGAGGAATTCCAATGGCAAAAGCAAAATTCGACAGATCCAAACCCCACGTAAATATTGGTACAATTGGCCACGTTGACCATGGTAAGACCACATTGACTGCTGCTATCACAAAGGTTCTTAACTTTAGCGGCGAAGCTGATTTCGTTGATTACGCAAATATTGATAAGGCTCCTGAAGAGAGAGAGCGTGGTATCACAATCAACACATCTCACGTTGAGTATCAGACAGCTGCCCGCCACTATGCCCACGTTGACTGCCCCGGCCATGCTGACTACGTTAAGAACATGATCACCGGTGCTGCTCAGATGGACGGTGCAATCCTTGTTGTTTCTGCTGCTGACGGCCCGATGCCGCAGACCAGAGAGCACATCCTGCTCGCTCGTCAGGTTGGCGTTCCGTACATCGTTGTATTTATGAACAAGGTTGATCAGGTTGATGATCCGGAACTTCTTGATCTTGTTGAGATGGAAATCCGTGACCTCCTGAATGAATACGAATTCCCGGGCGATGACACACCGATTATTCGTGGTTCCGCTTTGGTTGCTCTTGAATCAAAGTCTACGGATCCGAATGCTGAGGAATACAAATGCATCAAGGATTTGATGGATGCTGTTGACAAATTCATTCCGACCCCGGATCGTAAGTCCGATCTGCCTTTCCTTATGCCTGTTGAAGACGTCTTCACAATTACCGGACGCGGCACAGTTGCAACCGGTAGAGTTGAGCGTGGTATGGCAAAGGTTGGCGAAGAAGTTGAAATTATCGGTCTTACCGAAGAGCGTAAGAAGTCTGTTATTACAGGCCTTGAAATGTTCAGAAAGACCCTTGATTTCGCTGAGGCTGGCGATAACGTTGGTGTTCTGCTCCGTGGTATCCAGAGAACTGAAATTGAGCGCGGCCAGGTTCTTGCAAAGCCGGGCACAATTAATCCACATACCAAATTCCGTGGTCAGGTTTATGTTCTGACGAAGGAAGAAGGCGGACGTCATACTCCGTTCTTCAATAACTATCGTCCGCAGTTCTATTTCAGAACCACAGACGTTACTGGTGTTATTTCTCTTCCAGAAGGCACAGAAATGTGTATGCCTGGCGATAACGTTGAAATGGATGTTGAATTGATTACCCCGATCGCTATTGAAGAGGGTCTCCGTTTCGCTATTCGTGAAGGCGGTCACACAGTTGGTTCCGGTGTTGTTACAAAGATTAACGGCTAAGCGATTTTGCTTACAGAAAGGCCTTGTCCCTTTTGGGATAGGGTCTTTTTTTCATATGTTTATAGTACCCGGGTTTGTCATGTATTCATTGCAAGGTGTAAGTTGCTTGTTTTTCGGCAGTCCGAAGGCCTTGATTTGTCATTTACATGTGGAGCCTTAAGAGTGATCCATAGAATTTAAATGAGCCGGAGAAAATATCATGCGGAAGACCTCTAAGTGAAGGTTGCCGCAGTATATTACGAGATTAGTCCGAATCGATAAAGTTAGCCCTTTCGGAATGAAGGTTTTTTAAGTCTCCGCTATATTAAGAGTACGGTCTTTTTTGAGAAGGTTGGCAAATGCAAGCAAAGATGATTTCATTAGCCGAAATGGCAAGGCTTCGTTTGCTTGAAAGAGAGCTTTGTAGGATCTGTTCTTTTTTTCTGTTTCATGCTATACTATACCTATCTTTTTGATAGGGGTTTTGATATGGAGAAAAAAAACAATCCGTCCCATCAGCTGATTAAAGTGACAATCGGTGTTTTCGTTGTTGCCGTATGTATGACGGGATTTCTCTTTTTCCTTGAGACTACGAGGCAGAATAATGCAAAAGCAGTTTCCCTGTCGTCTTCAGCATTGTCGTCCGTTTCGTCGGTCGCCCCGTCCCTGCCGGAGAAAAAACCGGTTTCAATCACCATTCTGGGGGCGGGCGACAATTTAATTCATGATGTGATCTATAAGCAGGCGAATGCCCGCGCAGGCGGAAAGGGCTATAATTTTCAACCGGTTTACGCACGCATCGCAGGCGATATCAAAAAAGCGGATATTGCGGTAATTAATCAGGAAACGCCGCTAGCAGGCAAAATAGCCCCGCTGTCGGGTTATCCTTTGTTTAATTCACCTGCCCAGATGGGTGACGAGCTGGTAAGTTTAGGGTTTGATGTAATCAATCACGCGAATAATCACGTGCTGGACAAAGGGGAAAAAGGGGTCGCGGCAACTCTTGATTATTGGGCAACCCAGCCATCCGTAAAAGTGGTCGGAGCTTATCGCAGCGATGAAGACCTGGAAAATATCCGTATCGTGGAAGCAAAAGGAATTAAAACTGCCCATATTGGGATAACCGAAATGACAAACGGCCTTTATTTGCCGAAAAATTCAAAATACAGGCTCATTTATGCAAATAATACTGCCTTGATCGAGCGCCTCATTAAAAAGGCGAAATCAATGGCGGATGTTGTGGTTATTTCCGTTCATTGGGGTACGGAAAATACGTATACCCTGACGGATAAGCAAAAAACACTCGCTCAGAACATGGTGGACTGGGGTGCGGATATCATTTTCGGCAATCATCCCCATGTGATTCAAAAGCTGACTGTTTTAACAAGGAAGGACGGAACAAAATGTCCGGTTGTGTTTGCTTTGGGCAATTTGGTTTCGGCACAGCAAAAGGGCGATAACATGATCAGCGGCCTTTTAACGGTGACCATGACAAAGGATTTTACGACAAACAAAACGACTTTTACCGGTATGAAGTTTAAGCCGATTGTTACGCAGTATGGCAAACGCTGTGCCAATATTACGATTTATCCTCTTAATCAGTATACGGATGCCCTTGCTTCCGCCCATGGGGTGAGGAAATATACGCCAGCTTTTAGTCTGCGCTATATTCAATCCGTTCTCGATAGAAATATCCCAAAAGAGTATTTACAAAAGGATTGACAAAAAACTAACGGAATGCTATAATAATAGCAAATAAAATAGCTGTCTTCGGGGCGGGGTGAAATTCCCCACCGGCGGTAAAGCGGCGAAAGCCGACAAGCCCGCGAGCGAAAGCTGATTTTGGTTCGATTCCAAAGCCGACGGTATAGTCCGGATGAAAGAAGAGCGCGCATATTTGCGTATTTAGTCCCGTAGCTTTGCTGCGGGATTTTTTTTCGTTGGCAGCATGTAAAGGAGAGAGGTTTATGAAGACAAGCAAAAGAAACAGTATTCTTTTCATGGCTCAACTGGGTATGCTGGCGGCCGTTTCCATTGTTTTAGTCGCGTTTGTTCGCATACCGCTTATTCCAGCGGCTCCTTTCCTGGAGTATGACATGGCGGATGCGCCCATTTTAATTGCGGCCATGCTTTTCGGAACGGTTCCTTCCATCGTAGTTCTGTTTGTCGTGTCGGTCATACAGGCATTCTTGTTTGGCGGAAATGGATGGGTCGGTCTTTTGATGCATTTTGTTGCTTCTGGCGCCTTGGTGGTTTTGGTCGGGCAATTCTATCACCACAGCAATAAATTTACCCATGCGGTCATCGGTATGGTATTGGGTACGTTCGCAATGACGGCTATCATGGTTCCGATGAACTATATTTTTACGGTACACTTTTTCGGGACGCCGAAAGCGGTAGTTGACGCGATTATGCTCCCGGGTATTATCCCCTTCAATTTAATAAAAGCGGGCTTAAACAGCATTATTGCGGGGGTTATTTTTAAAGCACTAACTCCGTTTATCAGTAAAAATAAAAATATGTTTAATGCCGCTTAACCCATCGTTTTCTTTCAAATCCGCTCTTTACAATTATTCATGTATATGTTATAATCCTGTTGTAAAACTAAATATGCCCCCTTATCAAGAGTGACGGAGGGAACAGGCCCTATGATGTCCGGCAACCTACAATGTGTAAGGTGCCAAATCCTGCGGTAAAGCCGAAAGATGAGGTAATAATATACACCGTTCGGACTTTGCGAACGGTGTTTTCTTTTTACCGGCTAGTGTTAATATAGGAGGAATATGATTATGTCAAGACATTTTTTTACTTCCGAATCGGTTACGGAAGGACATCCGGATAAGTTGTGCGATCAGATTGCCGACGCTGTGCTGGATGAGATTCTTGCTCAGGACCCACAGGCTCATGTAGCCTGCGAAGTTACCGCCACAACCGGTGTGATTCATGTGATGGGGGAGATTTCCACGGAATGCTATGTGGATATCCCTTCGATCGCGCGTCAGGTTGTAAAGGATATCGGTTATGATAATCCGGATTACGGATTTGACGGGAATACGTGCGGCGTTATTACATCCATCGACGTTCAGTCGCCCGATATTGCGATGGGTGTAAATCAGTCTTTGGAAGCAAAGCAGGGCGCGACCGATGAAAACGACTTAATTGGCGCGGGCGACCAGGGAATGATGTTCGGATATGCCTGCGATGAAACGCCGGAATTGATGCCGCTAGCCATATCGCTTGCGCACAAGCTTTCTAAGTGTCTGAGTGAAGTACGTAAAGAAAAAATCCTTTCGTATTTAAGACCCGACGGCAAGACGCAGGTGACGGTTGAATATGAAGGGGACGAGCCTGTGCGTGTGGATACCGTTGTTGTATCTACCCAGCATGACCCGGACGTTTCGCTTGAGCAAATCCGAAGGGATATTATTGAAAAAGTCATCAAGCCGATTATTCCCGATAAATGGCTTGACAGTAAAACGAAATTCTTCGTCAACCCCACCGGGCGTTTTGTAATCGGCGGGCCGGTAGGCGACAGCGGGCTGACCGGAAGGAAAATTATCGTTGATACCTACGGCGGCTATGGAAGACACGGCGGCGGTGCTTTTTCCGGGAAGGATCCGACGAAGGTCGACCGTTCAGCGGCTTATGCTGCACGCTATGCCGCGAAAAACGTGGTTGCGGCCGGCTTAGCCAGGAAATGCGAAATTCAGCTTGCCTATGCGATCGGAGTAGCCAGACCGGTCTCCATTATGGTCGATACCTTCGGAACATCAAAGTACGGCGACGATGAGCTCGCGGCTGCCGTTTCCAAGGTGTTTGACCTTCGCCCGACTGCGATTATCCGTGACCTGGATCTTCGGCGCCCGATTTACCGCTCTGTCTCCAATTATGGGCATATGGGCCGCGAGGACCAGCATGTTTCCTGGGAAAAACGGGACAAAGTGGACGCATTAAAAGCAGCTTTGGCAAAATAAAAGAGCACAAAATCACCTCATTACATAAACTGTAATGAGGTGATTTTTTATGCTTGAAATCATAGCAAGACTGTTTTTTGTGTTTTTGGCGATCCTTGGGGCGGTCGAAATCATTCGAAGCTTTATTTCGTGGTCCTTGCGCACGCCGCATCATAAGGGAAAGCTTTATCTTGTTCTTTCCATTGAGGGGCATGATGAGGAAGCGGAGATGCTTCTGGAGAGTGGCATTGAAAAACTGAAATGGGTTCATGGCGAAGAAAAAATGCTGATTTGTCTGGATAGAGGGATGGATGAAGAAACCAGAAAAATATGTGCAATTATAGCGCACCGGAATCCCGGGGTGGTAGTCTGTAAACCGGAGGAATTGGTGAATATTCTTGAACAATAATTTGCAAATACATATCCTATGTATTATACTGGGTTTATAAGGATGATAAACTGAGGGAGTTTTTCATGAAAAGCGAAAGCCTGCTGGAAATGACCGGCTCCGTGGAGCAGGTCATTTTTAAAAATGAGAGTAATGGATATGCAATCATTGAAATGAATAACGGGGAAGAGCTTGTTACCGTAGTGGGTTCAATGCCGCTTGTAAGTGTCGGAGAGGAATTGCGGGTGATTGGAAACTGGATAAACAGTCCCACTTACGGTACGCAGTTTAAGGTGGAAGCCTTTGAACTTTCAAAACCGGCCACAACGGTTGCCTTGCTCAAATATCTTGCCTCCGGCGTGATTAAAGGGATCGGGCCGAAAACGGCCGGCAAAATTGTGGATGCATTCGGGATGAACGCGTTGGAGATCATTGAAAAGGATCCGGAGCGCCTTTGTGAAATTAAGGGGATCACAAAAGCTAAGGCGCAGAAAATAAGCGACGAATTCCAGAGAACACACGGCATTAAGGAAATGATGCTGTATCTTGGAAGCTACGGCATATCCCCGGAGGAATCCATACGGGTTTGGAAATATTATGGCCCGGAGTCGGCGGAACGCGTGCGGGAGGATCCTTATTGCCTGTGCCGGGACGGTATTGGAATCGATTTCGGGCGGGCGGATGAAATCGCTGCTTCGCTGGAACGCCCGCAGGACGATAACTGTAGGATTAGGGCAGGAATTCTGTATGTTTTAAAACATAATATTGGGAACGGGCACACTTGCCTGCCGGCGGACAAGCTGTTGAAGACTGCCGCAAGGCTGCTTGAAATCGAGGTGGAACTGGTTACGGAAACGCTGGAGGAGTTGAAGTCGGAAGCTTCGGTTGCCTTCGCTGCTTTCAATGGCAGAGAATATATTTTCACGCCGCAGATGTATCGCTCCGAGGTGTATTGTGCCGGGCGACTCAAAATGATGCTTCGCTATCCCGCGCAATCCATTGTTGGGGTTGACGATTCAATTTCCGCCATTGAAGAAACATTACAAATCCGCTACGCGGAGAGGCAGAAGCAGGCGATCAAAGAAGCGCTGTTAAAGGGAATTCTGATTTTAACCGGAGGTCCCGGAACCGGAAAGACAACGACCTTAAACGCAATCATTAAGATACTGGAAGAAAAGGGAGAAAAAGTCTTGCTAGCGGCTCCGACCGGACGCGCCGCAAAGCGTATGTCGGAGCTGACCGGGCAGGAGGCAAAAACCATTCACCGTATGCTTCAGGTGGAATGGGACGAGAACGACCTTCCCGTCTTTGCCAAGAATGAGAAAAATCTTTTGCAATGTGATGCTCTGGTTATAGACGAGCTGTCGATGGTGGACGCAAATTTGTTAGAGGCGGTTCTGCGCGCCTTGCCGCTTGGATGCCGTATGATCATGGTTGGCGACTGCGATCAGCTTCTTTCCGTTGGGCCGGGCAATGTTTTGGGGGATTTAATAGCAACAGATTTGTTTCCCGTTGTACAGCTTGACCGGATTTTCAGGCAGTCCATGCAAAGCCTGATTATCACGAACGCGCACCGAATTGTAAAAGGGCAGATGCCGGAACTTGCGGTCCACAGCAGCGACTTTTTCTTTCTGCCGAGCAATGACCCTTCTGAAATCCAAAGGACAATTGTTGAGCTGTGCGCGGTACGGCTGCCCGCCAGCTACGGATATTCGCCTCTGACCGATATTCAGGTGCTTTCCCCCGGACGCAAAGGGAAACTTGGTACTATGGAACTGAACAGGCGAATTCAGACGGCGGTAAATCCGCCGGATCCTTCCAAACGGGAAATCAACATTAACGGGGTGCTTTTCCGCGAAGGCGATAAGGTGATGCAGGTAAAGAACAATTATAATCTTTCATGGTCAAAATCGGATGGTTCTTTGGGCGAGGGCGTTTTTAACGGCGATCTGGGAATCCTTTGCTCGATTGACCGAAGAGCTTCCACTTTAACGGTGCAGATGGATGACCGTGTCGTCCTGTACGAACTGGAAACCGCGGCGGAATTGGAGCTTGCTTATGCGATGACTGTCCACAAGAGCCAGGGAAACGAATTCCCGGCAGTGGTGATACCTATGTATCCAGGCGCTCCGCAGCTTTCTTACCGCAATCTGCTTTATACGGCAATTACACGGGCAAAATCGCTGCTCATCCTTGTAGGAACGCAAAGGACAATTCAGGCGATGGTCAACAATAATAAAAAAACGCGCCGGTATACCGGACTCTCCTATTTTTTAACGCAAGGAGCGGAAAATGAAGAATAAAGGGATATTTGCCGCGGTTTTGAATATGATTTTTCCCCCGAGATGCGCTTTTTGCGGTGAAGTCATTTTATCCGGAGAAAAAGCCTGCGGAAAATGCTCCAAAGAAATCAAAACGCTCAATCTAACGAAACGCATGGTTTTACCGAATTTAGGGAAAACTGTTTTTTGTGTATCCCCTTTTGCATACGAATATAAAATCCGGGTTTCCCTCATTCAGTTTAAGTTTTATGGTCGCCGGGACTTCGCGGATGTTTACGCGGAAACCATGGCGGCGCTGGTACAGAAACAATTTCCGGAAATTTCGTTTGACTTTCTTACCTCTGTGCCGATTTCTCCAAAAAGAAAACAGGGAAGAGGCTACAACCAATCCGAACTGCTGGCAAAGGCAATTTCCAAATGCGCATTTCTTCCATATAATGAATGTTTAATAAAAATCAAAGAGAACAGAGAACAGCATAAATTGACGGAAAAAGAACGCCGGACAAATGTTTTGGGTGTTTACCAAGTAATAAACAAGGAAAAAATAGCAGGGAAAAAGATTCTTTTGATCGATGATATTGTAACGACGGGGGCAACGCTGAGCGAATGCGCCGAAACACTTTACCAAGGCGGCGCGGAATTTGTTGCCTGTGCCGCAGTTGCCCAAGTGCCGCTTTAAAAAGTTGAAATATCATCTATTCTGTAATATAATAATTGGGAAATTAAGATTGGATGTGGTTGTGTGCTGGGAACAGATATAGCGATCGATTTGGGTACATCGACTGTCAAAATTTATCTTGACGGCAAAGGGATTACACTTAATGAACCGGCAATTGTTGCCGTAAACGTGGAAACGGATGAAGTTGTTGCTACCGGAATGGAAGCATATAAAATGGTGGGAAGAACGTCCGATAAAATTGACGTTGTCCATCCGCTTTGCAACGGGGTTATTTCAAATTTTGATTTGGCGCAGCATTTAATAAGTACTTATTTAAAGAAAATCAGCGGTAGCAAGGTTTTTATGCCCCGCGTTGTTGTAAGCGTTCCCTGCCAGATTACGGAAGTTGAAAAACGCGCGGTAGTGGATGCGATTAGTGCGGCGGGTGTCCGCAAAATCTGTTTGATTGAAGAACCCGTGGCGGCCGCACTAGGCGCCGGGGTAAATATCGCGACCCCGCACGGCACCCTGATTGTTGACATCGGTGGCGGCACGACGGATATGGCGGTGCTGTCGCTGAGCGGAATTGCGATCTCCAGATCCATTAAGGTTGCGGGAAATGCGTTTGATGAGGCGGTTATAAAATATATCCGCAAAAAATATAATCTGATTATCGGGCAGCGTACAGCGGAGGATGCGAAGATTGCGATTGGCTGTGTTTACCCGAGAAAGGAGCTGGCTTCCCACAGAGTAAAAGGGCGTAACGCGATGAACGGTTTGCCGCAGTGGGCCGATATCAGTTGCGACGAGATGCTGGAAGCTTTAATTGAACCGGCGATGCAGATTGTCCGCACCATACAGGAAATGCTTGAAAAAACACCTCCGGAACTTATGGGCGATGTTTATTCCGACGGAATTATTTTAACGGGCGGATCGGCGCAACTTTCCGGGTTCGATACGCTGATTTCAAAAAAAGCGAAAATGCCGGTTCATATTGCGCAGGATTCGCAGATTTGTGTGGCATTGGGTGCCGGCAAAGCAATTCAATTTATTGATGATATACAGAATAAGGGCTATGGCATTTTAAATCCGCTGAGCGCGGCGTACTAAAATCAAAAACTTCAAAAAAGCGTTGCCGTATTTTTCTACGGCGGCGCTTTTTGTTTAGCAAATTCGATTGGAATGCTTTTTTAAGCATGGCAAAGTTGCGATGTCATTTTCCGTATATTTTTAAACAATAACTGTATAAAATTGAAGAAACTTTCTGTTAAAATTATAACATTAATCTTCAATTCAGACAAAAATATAGCAATTTTGTTGATCTTAGATAATATTTTAAGATTATATTTTATACAGAATCAATTTTACAACTCGACAATATATAATAATTACTAACAAATATTATTAGAAGGAAGGAAATTTATGGTGAGTGCGAGTAAAAAAATTACAAGAAAATTAGCATTTAAAATTCCCTTAAAAGTTGTTTTCGCAATTGCTGTTATGATTGTATTTATCTGTGTTTTTCTAAATATTTATCTAACAAATTTACAACAAAGGTCTGTGATGAACAATATCAATGCGGTTGCGGAAAACAACGCCTATCTGGCATCGGGTTACCTGAATAATCTAAAGACCGTTGCGAGTACATTTTCAAAACAGGTTTACCAATATAAAACGTTGGATGCTGGTCTTAGGGATCAACTTATCCGGAAGGACTTGGCTTCCTATTTGGACGATGAACGTATCTTTTCCGCTTATATCGCATTAGAACCGAATTCTTTATTTGAAAATACGCCGAGTGGCAGGTCGTACTATGAATACCGAGACGGAAACACCAAGAGATTGGATGTAGCCGATGATTATGATACATATAAGGACGGGGAATATTACGCTGTTTCGAAGCAAACCGGCAAAGCGCATATTACGGAACCGTATACCTATAAGCTTTCAAATGGGAATACCGTGTGGCTTATTACAATCAGCAGTCCGATTGTTGACGGCAATGGAAAATTCTTAGGCGTTGTAACTGCAGATATTTTAACCGACACCATCAATAATCTAGATTATAACTTAGGTGGCTACACAACATCGGATAACTATATCCTTTCAACCGGTTCGGTTTATGTTTCCGATACGGCGGATAAGAAAAAATCTGGTACAAAATATTCAGAGAAGGCAGACAATTCTGTTTTTAAAGTAAGCCAGCCTTTAAAAATTGATGGTATTGAGAGTAAATGGACCAGTAATTTTACTGTTGGGAAATCCGAGGCATTAAAAGATGTTTCCATGCTTACCCTTTTGATTTCTCTGGTTGGTATAATCGGTATTCTCATAATCGGATTTGTTATCATTCTGATTATCCGCAGGTCTCTTGCCCCGGTTAATAAGATTGTTACGCTTTCTCAGGAGATGGGAAACGGCAACCTGAATTCCGATATTCATGTAGATACGCAGGATGAACTGGGGGAACTGGCCGCCATCTCAAAAGAAACCTCCCGAAGGCTGAGCGAATATGTTAGTGAGATATCGCAGGTTTTAACAGAAATATCAAACGGAAATCTGAAAGTAGATGTTACGCGTGATTATGTAGGCGACTTTTCCCCAATTAAAAAAGCGCTAGTTAAAATTATTGACTCTCTGAATATTGCGTTTTCGGAAATCGGAACCGCCGCCATACAGGTTTCGACAGGAGCAGAGGAAATTGCCAATGGTGCCCAGTCGCTTTCAAATGGTGCAACGGAACAGGCCGGTTCGTTGGAAGAACTTTCTGCCTCAATCGACGAGGTGTCGCAGAAAGTGAAACTAAATGCCAACAACGCGAATAACGCGAGAATACTGGCAGAGGATGCGCAAAGAGAACTGGAAATTGGCAAAGAGACAATCGGCGAAATGATGGCGGCAATCACGGAAATCCGCGATACATCTATGGAGATTACGAAGATTATTAAGACGATTGACGACATCGCTTTCCAAACCAACATTTTGTCACTAAATGCCGCCGTTGAAGCGGCCCGGGCGGGCAGTGCCGGAAAGGGTTTTGCTGTTGTGGCCGATGAGGTTCGCAACCTTGCAAGCAAGAGCGCGGAAGCTGCTAAGCACACGACCACATTGATTGATAATTCTGTCAACGCGGTAGAGAACGGTACAAAAATAGCGGCGAAAACAGAGGAGCTTTTGAACTTGATTGTTGCGAAATTTACGGATGTCAACAACTTGGTGACGGAGATTGCGGACGCTTCCAATGAGCAGGCAAGCTCCATTTCCCAGATTGATACCGGTGTTTCGCAGATTTCTTCTGTTGTTCAGATGAATTCCGCTACTGCGGAAGAAAGCGCCGCGTCCTCCGAAGAACTTTCCGCTCAGGCTAATCTCCTAAAGGAACGGGTGGCCAAATTTGAACTGAAGACAGACCTTCAAATATCAAAAGAATAGTAAACAATAGTAAAAGGACAGCTACTGGATCACCAGCGGCCGTCCTTTTACTTGTAGTGCGAAAATAGTGCGTAAACGCCCCCGGTATAGCCGGGCGTTTAAAAAGCTTTCATACAGTATAAGCGCCCCCGAGCGCTTTAAAACTACATAGGAAAACCCCGGCATAGCCGGGGCGACGGTTCTGAAGTTTATTTGCTCATCATGTAGTTGATAAACATTAATTCATCTTCCGGATTTTCTACATTTAGCTCAGCGGAAACGGTTGAATTTTTCGCGCTTTCCAGGAGCGCACGAACGCCATAAAGCTGGCAGAGCTTGCTTTTCAGATTCAGCGTATTGCCGTCTTCTGTAATGAGGTATACATTTCCTTTGGCCTTGTCTAAAAGGTCGATCAGTTTCACTACGTCAATGTCGTAAAGTTTCATCTACTTACCTCCTGTTATTACTGTTTATCACGGTCTGCTCTTGAGCAGATTATATCATGGAAATCCAAGAAACACAATCAATCTTTGTTTATTTCTTTCCATATCTAAACAGTTCAGTCATTTCTTTTACAGTTTTATAATACCATACATTATACACAAAATCAACATCTTACATTTGTGCAATGTTTAAAAAATCAGAAGAATTTAAGAATTAAACTATTTATTTTTCAAGTTTTGCTTTTGATTTCTTAAAATTCACATATTGTTAATTAAATCATGGAGCCAAATATAGTAAAATAATAGACAACGTATAGGAAAAGCTGTTTTTAAGGATGGTTTTGGTGTTTGGTTATATAAGGCCGCAAAAATCAGAAATGCTTGTTCGGGAATATGAACAGTACAAGGCTGTGTACTGTTCGCTTTGCCGTCAGCTTGGGAAAAGCTATGGAATGATGGCGCGCCTTACATTAAGTTACGACTGTACGTTTTACGCATTGGTGCAAATCGCGGTCGGCGCGGATTGCCCCGGTTTTAAGAATGGACGTTGTGTTGTTAATCCGTTGAAAAAGTGCGCATACTGTAACGCGGGCGAAAATGAGTTGATTGCCGCTTCTGCGTTGTCGGTAATCATGACGTATTATAAAATAAAGGATGACATTGCGGATTCCCGCTTTTTGGGGAAGCTTCGTTCCGCTTTACTTTTGCCCTTCGCGGCCCGCGCGCACAAAAGGGCGGCTCGTGATTTCCCGTGGATGGATGCCATCGTTTCCAAGTCAATTCAAATGCAGTATGAAGTGGAGCACAGGGACAACCCTTGTATCGATGCCTGTGCGGAACCTACTTCGGAAATGCTTAGACAGATTTTTGAATCCATTGCCGGGAAACCGGAAAATTCGGAAAGTGCGAAGGTCCGTATTCTTCGTCAGTTTGGGTATTATCTTGGACGATGGGTCTATTTAATCGATGCTGCGGATGATATTGAAAAGGATATTCGATTTGCTTCTTTTAATCCTTTTGTATTAAAATTTCAATTAAATCAGTCGAGTACGCAGGAAGAACTGGACAAAGTAAGAGGTTACGTGAATCAGGTATTAAACCTTACACTTTCTCAGCTCATAGCCGCATTAAATATCTTGGATTTAAATTGTTTCGGGCCTATAGTTGATAATGTTGTAAAAAAAGGTCTGCCGCAAATTCAAAAAGAAATACTGTTTAAGAAGGAGAAAATGCATGTCGGATCCTTATAAGGTATTAGGAGTTTCACCAAACGCCACAGATGACGAAATTAAAAATGCTTATCGCGAGCTTGCGAAAAAATACCACCCCGATAATTACTCCGGAAGTCCGATTGCCGATTTAGCCGGTGAAAAAATGAAGGAAATTAACGAGGCTTATGATACCATTATCGCGCAGCGAAAGCAGCAGAAAAATGGAGGGTATTCTTCCTATAACACTTCAAATGGCGGATATACAAATCCGGGTTATGCATATTACTCGAATACGGGATTCGGCGACGTTCGGAATTTAATCATGCTGGGTAGGATTGCGGACGCGGAACAGATTTTGGACGGCGTACCGCCGGAAAACAGAAATGCGGAATGGTATTTTTTGAAGGGAACCGTCCTTTATAAACGGGGCTGGCTCGAAGAAGCATACAACTGCTTAGCAAGAGCATGCCAAATGGATCCTGGCAATGGGGAATACCGCGCGGCCATGAATCAGGTGATGAACCAGCGCAACGGTGCGTATGGTGGGTATAATCCCAACGTCACATATGCCAACGGTTGCAGCGGCTGTGATATTTGTTCGTCGCTGCTTTGCGCGGACTGTTGCTGCGAATGCATGGGCGGGGACTTAATCCCATGCTGTTAACAGCATTTAGGGGGGATTTCCTTTGACGAAAAGTTTCCGCTTGGCTTTTTGCGGAATTGCTACGGCATTGTGTACACTACTGATGTTTCTAACTGGAATCATATCGATCGGGACCTACGCGTTTCCGGCGCTGGCGGGCGTGCTGCTGATCGCGGTTGTGATCGAATTCGGGAAGAGCTGGGCATGGTTGGTTTATGTTGCTGTTTCGGTGCTTTCGCTGTTCCTAGCAGGGGATAAGGAAGCCGTGGTACTATTTATCCTTTTCTTCGGGTATTACCCCATTTTGAAAGCGCAGATTGAAAAAATTCATAACAGGGTGGCAGCCTATATTTTGAAATTTTCTGTATTTAACGTATCGATGGTTGCCTGTTTTTTTCTCAGCATCAAGCTGCTGTCCGTACCGGAAGATAGTTTTACCGTTGCGGGGATATACCTTCCGTGGGTATTCCTGCTCATAGGAAATATTATTTTTGCAGTATACGATTACGCACTATCCCTGTTGGTTGTTTCCTATTTCCAGCGGTTTCATCCGTATTTCCGTAAATGGTCAAAATAAAGGTTTGCCCCCGAAGGGGGCTTTTTTTATTGGGAATCCGCATTAAAATGAATTAAAAAGTGTCCCTTCCTGCAAAATAACGGAAATATACTTGATTTTTAAGCGATTTCGAATTAATATGAATAACAGGAGTTGGTTGAATGAATAATTTATTAATCACCAGAATCAGAAACAAGATGAAAGAATTTTCGAAAGGGCAAAAATTAATTGCAAAATATATTGAGGAACATTACGATAAAGTTGCGTTTATGACCGCTTCGAAACTGGGAGCGACCGTCGGCGTGAGCGAATCGACGGTTGTCCGTTTTGCTACGGAAATCGGCTATACGGGGTATCCCGAATTGCAGCAGGCTGTGCAGGAAATGATTCGCAGCAAGCTGACCTCCGTTCAAAGAATGGAGGTTACCGCAAGCAGGATCGGCGACGCCGATATTCTTGATTCCGTATTTAATCAGGATATCGAAACTATCCGCAGAACGATGGAGGAAATACCGCATGAGGATTTTTACCGTTCGGTAGACGCGATTGTCGCCGCACGCAAAATTTATATTCTCGGGGCAAGAAGCTCGCTTGCCTTGGCAACGTTCCTCTACAATTATTTTAATTTAATTTTCGAGAATGTCCTCTTAGTAAAGTCAACCAGCGAAGGTGAGATTTTTGAACAGATGATCCGGGTGGACGAGCGGGATGTTGTTATTGGAATCAGCTTTCCCCGTTATTCCCGGAAGGCGGTTAACGCTATGAACTTTGCCCACAAGCGCGGGGCGACGGTAATTGCCATTACGGACAGTCCGCTTTCCCCTCTTGCGAAAGAGGCGGATTACGCCTTGCTTGCCCGTAGTGATATTGCTTCGATTGTGGACACCCTCGTAGCGCCGCTCAGTTTGATCAATGCACTGATTGTAACCACCTCACTAAAAAAATCAGGAGAGCTTACACAGGTATTTAAGCGCCTTGAGGATATATGGGATGAATATGAAGTGTATGAAAAGGTAGATGAAAAAGCTAGTGGATCAGCTCTATGATGCGCTGATAATCGGGGGCGGCGCCGCGGGGATGCTGGCGGCAGGAACCGCTGCCAGCAACGGCCTGTGCGTTTGTCTGCTGGAAAAAAAGGAACGTCTCGGGCGGAAGCTGCTCATCACCGGAAAGGGCAGATGCAATCTTACCAACAATTGCGATATACAGACCTTTATCGCATCAGTTCCGTCAAACGGGCGCTTTCTTTACAGCGCGGCCACGCATTTTCCTCCGCAGGATACCATCCGCTTTTTTGAAGAGCTTGGCGTTCCAACCAAGGTTGAGCGGGGAAACCGCGTTTTTCCTCAGTCGGACAAATCCTCCGATATTGTGGACGCCCTTACGAAATTTGTAAAGCGAAACGGTGCTGAACTTGTTACGGGGGAAGCAAAAAGGCTTTTGCTGAAAGAAGATACCGTCCATGGGGTACAGCTTTCGGACGGGGCTGAAATAGCAGCAAAAAATGTGATCGTATGCTGTGGAGGTGCTTCCTATCCCGCAACCGGTTCCACCGGCGACGGTTACCGCCTTGCAAAGCAGGCAGGACACACCGTAACCCCGCTGCGCCCCTCGCTGGTGCCGCTTGTTGTATCCGGAAGCGAGTGCGGGGATATGATGGGCCTTTCGCTGAAAAATGTATCGATTACGGTAATGGATACAAAAAAGAAAAAAACGATCTATACGGATTTTGGCGAAATGCTCTTTACGCATTTCGGCGTTTCCGGTCCGATTATCTTAAGCGCGAGCGCGCATATGCGGGATATGGAGCCGGGCCGTTATCATATTTTTATCGATCTGAAGCCGGCGCTCAGCATAGAGCAGCTTGACGCGCGCCTGCAGCGCGATTTTGCACAGAATCAGAATCGGGATTTTTGCAACTCCTTATCTGCGCTGCTGCCGCGAAAGATGATTCCCGTAATGGTTTCGAAATCCGGAATACCGCCGGAAAGGAAATGCAACCAAATTACAAAGGAAATGCGCCGTGCTTTTGCGGGCCTTTTGAAATCCTATGAATTGCAGGTATCGGCTTTTCGGCCGATTGAAGAGGCAATCGTTACTTCCGGGGGCGTTAAGGTCAGCGAAATCAACCCAAAGACGATGCAGTCCAAATTGGTGAAAGGTCTCTATTTCGCAGGGGAAGTCATTGATGTGGACGCCTACACTGGCGGCTTTAACCTGCAGATTGCGTTCAGCACCGGCCGCCTTGCGGCTGATTCTATAATAAACAAGGGAGAAGCAAACGAATGATAGCAATTGCCATTGACGGCCCGGCAGGGGCCGGGAAAAGCACCATCGCCCGCCGGGCGGCGGCGGAGCTCGGCTATATTTATGTCGACACCGGCGCTTTGTACCGCGCGGTCGGCCTGTTTATGTTACAAAAAGGGGTTGCTCCTTCCGACTCCACGGCGGTTTGCCCGCTTTTGGAACAGGTGAAAATCCGGCTTGCTTTTCAAAACGGGGAGCAAAAGGTTTATTTAGGGGATAGGGATGTTACAGGCGATATCCGTACGCCGGAAGTTTCTATGGCGGCTTCCGATGTTTCTGCCATTCCGGAGGTACGGAAGTTTTTGTTCTCTTTACAGCAGGATCTAGCGAAAACAAACAATGTTATTATGGACGGGCGTGATATAGGAACGGTTGTCCTTCCGGATGCACAGGTGAAAATTTTCCTGACTGCATCGCCGGAGGAGCGCGCGGAAAGAAGATATGAGGAGCTGAGGGAAAAGGGAGAAAAGGTGCGGTTTGACGAAGTTTTGGCCGATTTAAAAAAGCGGGATTACAACGATTCGCACCGTACGGTTGCGCCGCTTGTTCCGGCGGAAACAGCGATTGTGGTGGATACTACGGGAATGACATTGGAACAATCGATTGATAAGCTGATGTCGATTATTGAAAAGAAGCTGAACGAAAATAATTGAAACTGGTGATACTAAGTGAAGCGTACACCTCTGTATAATTTTGGGAAAATATGTATTCAGCCTGTGGCAAGATTATTTATGCCTTATCAGGTTAATGACGGCGACAATATGCCGCCTACCGGAAAAGTAGTTGTCTGTTGCAATCATATCAGCAATTCCGATCCGATACGGCTTGCTTTTTCGCAGCGCCGCCAGATTTTTTATATGTCGAAATCGGAGCTGTTTAAAAACAAAGCGTTTGGCCTGATTCTTTCCGGGCTTGGCGCTTTCCCCGTACAAAGGGGGAAGGGGGATATGTCCGCTATCAACAGAGCCCAAGAGCTCCTGCAAAACGGCCAGGCGCTGGGCGTTTTTATTGAAGGAACACGTTCGAAAACCGGGGAGCCCTTACAGCCGAAGGCGGGGGCGGTCATGCTGGCTTACAAAAACAATGCGCCCATTCTTCCATGCTGTATTACCCCAAAGAGCGGCGGCGTTCCCAAGGCCTTTGAAAAATGCATGGTATCGTTTGGAAAACTGATACAGCCGGAGGAACTGGGAATCGAAAGGGGCACAGGGACGGAATTCCGTAATGCATCCCGCTTTGTGATGAATAAAATTATTGAGCTTCGTGAGCGTGATTTGAAAGCATTTGAAAAAATGTAAGGCTTGATTTTATGTTTTATTTTTTTTGCCTTCGGTTTCTTTCCTTCTTCGCAAAACGGCTTTTTTCAATTGAATACAGGGGGATTGAAAATATACCGGAGGAAGGAAGGTTGATTGTCTGCTGTAACCACAAGTCGGTGTTTGACCCGCTGTTTCTGGCGATGCCTTTTAAAAGGCAAATCCGGTATATGGCAAAATCCGAGCTGTTTGAGGAGCATGGGGCCGTTATCCGGTGGGTTTTATACCGGTTGGGTGCTTTCCCGGTGAAAAGGGATTCGGGCGATGCAGGCTCTGTCCGCAGGGCTGTGCAAATATTGAATCAGGAAGGTTTGCTGGGGATTTTCCCGCAGGGGAAATGTGTTTTTGACGATACGCCGTTCCAACCGAAAGCCGGCGTTGCGATGATTGCCGGCCTTTCAAAGGCTCCGGTTCTTCCCGCTTCCATTTACTGTGATGGGATCATTAAACCGTTTAAGCGGATAACGGTTCGCTACGGAAAACCGATTTTCCCGGATGAGCTGGATATCCGGGAGAAATCAACCGCTTCCATACGCTCGGCGGCGTTGGTCATCGCGGAAAAAATAAATCAAATGCTGGAGGAAAAGTATTGAAGGTCATTGTAGCCCGTTCGGCGGGATATTGCTTCGGCGTCAACCGGGCGATCGAAATGGTGGACGCACTTCTTCGCAAAGGGAAAAAGGTTTGTACGCTTGGACCGATTATTCATAATCCGCAAACGCTGGCGCAGTTTGCGGAACGCGGCGTGAAAATTGTGGATTCGCCCGACGAGGCGCCTGCGGACGCGACAATTGTCATTCGCTCCCACGGCGTGTCGAAGGCCGTATGCGATGCGATTTTTGAGAAAAAATTAGAATGTGTCGATGCGACCTGCCCGTTTGTCGCAAAAATACACAAAATTGTATCAAAGGCATCTGCTGAGGGAAAAACAGTCCTGATCGCAGGGGATTGCAGTCACCCGGAAGTTCAGGGAATCCGGGGGCATTGCTCCAAAAATTGTTTTGTGTTTAGAAATGCGGAAGAATTACGGGGGATCCTCCAAAATATTCCGATTGACAATAAAATGCCCCCCTGTGTAGTAGCCCAAACAACTTTTAGCGTATCGGAATGGGAAAATTGTTTGGAAATCATCAAAAGGGTATATACAAATGCAACAATTTTTGATACAATATGTAATGCTACTGCTGTTCGTCAATCGGAAGCGGAGTCGCTTTCCCGATGTTGCGACGTAATGATTGTAATTGGTGGGAGGCAGAGTTCAAATACAGCGAAATTACGGGATGTGTGCAGAAAAAACTGCAGCACCTATCTTATAGAAACGGCGGATGAACTGCCGTTGTCGGCTCTGAAAGGGGCCGAGTGTATTGGCATTACTGCCGGTGCTTCCACGCCGGCAAGCATTATAAAGGAGGTACTTGATACCATGTCAGAAATCAACGAGGCTGCTGGTCAAAATTTAATGGAGAATAATGCCGAGGGAAACTTCGAGGAAATGCTTGAGGAGTCCCTAAAGAATTTAAATACAGATGAGAAGGTACGCGGTGTGGTTGTCGGCATTACTCCCAGCGAGGTGTTTGTCGATGTAGGAAGAAAGCAGGCTGGTTTTATACCGGCTTCGGAGCTTTCCGCTGACCCGAATGTCCGTCCGGAGGATGTCGTTAAAATTGGCGATGAGATGGAACTTCTCATCATGCGTACAAACGACCAGGAGGGCACCATTATGCTTTCCAAGAAGCGCTTAGATGCAGCAAAGGGCTGGGAAACGGTTTCCTCCGCGGAAGAGAGTCAGGAAGTACTTACCGGTGTTGTTACCGAGATCATCAAGGGCGGCTTAATTGTTGTTTCCCATGGTGTCCGCGTCTTTATTCCTGCTTCTCAGGCTACCGTTTCCCGTGGCGAACCATTGGATGAGCTTCTTAAAAAAGAGGTGAAATTCCGCGTTATCGAAGTTAACCGTAACCGCAGACGTGCGGTTGGTTCGATCCGTTCCGTCCTGAAAGACGAACGCAAAGCATTGGCCGAAAAATTCTGGGAGACTGCTGAAGAAGGCAAGGAATACGACGGTGTTGTAAAATCATTGACTTCGTACGGTGCCTTCGTTGATTTGGGCGGTATCGACGGCATGATCCATATTTCCGAACTGTCCTGGGAGAGAATCAAACATCCCTCCGAAGTTGTCAACATTGGGGATACGGTTCATGTGTATATTAAGGGTCTTGACAGAGAAAAAGGGAAAATTTCCCTTGGATATAAACGCGCAGAGGACAACCCCTGGGAAATCCTGAAGCGGGATTATCCTGTCGGCACAGTTGCGGATGTTACGATTGTTGGGATGACAGAATTCGGCGCATTTGCAAGAGTTATTCCTGGTATCGACGGTTTGATACATATTTCTCAAATCGCCGACCACAGAATTGAAAAACCGCAGGATGTCCTGAAAGTGAACGAGGTTGTGAAAGCCAAGATTACGGATATTGATTTTGACAAGAAGCGCGTCAGCCTTTCCATTCGTGCTCTTCTTGAGCCTGAAGAAAAACCGGAAGAAACGCCGGCAGAATAATTTTATATTGGATTGTAGAAACGCAGAGGAATTTGTTTCTCTGCGTTTTTTCTGCCTTTGCACATTTTTATTCCTCCTGTGTATTATAGGGTAAGTGCTTTGGAGGTGAGTCTATGCAAGGGTGGCGCAGATACAGGACTCGTTCGCATAGTGGTTTTAAGGGTTTATTATTCATAGCTTTCATTTTAGCGTTTATACTATTGCTGGACACTCAATTTCGTCCGGTAATTAAAGCGATTATTACAAATCAGGCTCGGATAAAGTCGGTTGACGTAATCAATCGCGCAATTTCCCAAGAATTGGATAAAAATGCCCTTACCTACAATGACCTAGTATCGATTGAGCGCGATACCAACGGAAAAGTGCTTTCGATTACCACCCAGATGGTTCGGATGAACCAATTGAAATCCGTGGTCATTGCGGATGTACAAAAAGAACTTGGCGATGATTCCCATATGGATATGGGCGTTCCTTTGGGAACCCTTATCGGGAATGATTTATTGCATGGACGGGGACCGGACGTACCGCTTCGGCTTACCCTTTCCGGTTCCGTCAGCGCGGAATTTAAAAGCACGTTTGAATCTGCGGGAATAAACCAGACCAAGCATCAGATTCTTTTATGCATACATACCAGCATTTATTCGTACATACCGTGGTTTGATTCGACTACGGAAGTTGAAACCTCAATTCCAGTTGCGGAAACCGTCATTATCGGCGAGGTGCCCCAGGTTGTTGCAAATATTAACTGATCTTGTTATAGTATAATTGCGTAATTTATTTCCAGTATTTCCTGATACAGCCCTGTTTAAAAGCAGATTTAAGAATGAAAGGAAACATTTCAATGGATGTGAAAGAAGCGGAAATTCAGCATAAAAAACTGACTGAATTAATTAATTATCATAATAAAAAATATTACACGGAAGACGCGCCGGAGATTGATGACTACGAGTACGATATGCTTTACCGTAAACTTCAACAGCTTGAATCGGAATTTCCCAGCCTGATTACACCGGATTCTCCTACGCAGAAAATCGGCGGCGAATCGCTGAGTAAATTTCAACCGGTTAGGCATGAAGTACCTCTGGAGAGTCTTCACGATTCCTTTTCAAAAGAGGAATTGATGAACTTCGACCGCAAAGTCCGCGCGGTGGTAGAAAATCCGGTATATATTGTCGAACCGAAATTCGATGGCCTTTCCGTTTCGCTCGAGTACCGGGACGGCATTTTCTTTCGCGGTTCCACCCGCGGGGACGGCTTTGTCGGCGAGGACGTAACGGAGAACCTTCGCACCATCCGCACCATTCCGCTGAAGCTGACCAAAGCTTTACCGTTCCTTGAAGTGCGCGGCGAGGTTTATATGTCCCATAAGAGCTTTTTTGAGCTTTCCGAGCGGCAGGAACTGAACGACGAAAAGCCGTTTAAAAATCCGCGCAACGCGGCGGCTGGTTCCCTCCGCCAGAAGAACGCAAATGTGACCGCATCCCGTAAGCTCGACATTTTTGTCTTTAATGTTCAGCAGATTGTCGGAGCGGAGCTTCACGCGCATGACGAAGCGCTCCGCTTTTTAAAAGAACTTGGATTTGTCATTCCGCCCTTCTTTACCGTCTGTAACACGATGGAAGAGGTGATCTGCGAGGTAGAAAGGATTGGGGATATGCGCGGAACGCTGGATTATTCCATTGACGGCGCGGTTGTGAAAGTAAATTCTTTTTCCCAGAGGGCGGCTCTGGGAAGTACCGCGAAGTTCCCAAAATGGGCGGAGGCGTTTAAATATCCGCCGGAAGAAAAGCAGACGAAACTGCTGGACATTGAAGTCAATGTCGGCCGCACCGGCGTACTTACGCCCACGGGCCTATTTGAACCTATTACGCTTGCGGGGACGACCGTAAGCCGCGCAACGCTGCATAATCAGGATTTTATCGCGGAAAAGGATATCCGCATCGGGGATACCGTTGTATTACGAAAAGCGGGCGAAATTATTCCGGAGGTTGTTTCCGTTGTATCCCATGCCGAAGGCTCGCGACCGTTTGTTATGCCCGCCGTTTGTCCTTCCTGCGGCGCGAAGGTCACGCGGGAGGAAGGAGAAGCCGCTACGCGCTGTACGAACCCCGAGTGCCCGGCGCAGCTTCTGCGGCATATGATTCATTTTTCAAGCCGCGACGCGATGGATATTGACGGGCTTGGTCCGGCTGTTATTGAGCAGTTGGTTAAACATGGCCTTCTTTCTTCACCGGCGGATTTATACCATCTGGAGGTAGAACAATTGAAATCCCTTGACCGGATGGGGGAAAAATCGTCTCAGAATTTGGTCGACGCCATTAAACGGTCGAAGGACAATGATCTTTACCGGCTGATTTATGCTTTAGGTATCCCGAATATCGGGCTGAAAGCGGCAAAACTCCTTTCTGCGTATTTTAAGAGCATGGATGCGGTTTTCCAGGCGACGGAGGAAGAAATAGCCAAAATCGAAGGCTTTGGCTGGATTATGGCGCAAAGCGTCCGGCACTTTTTCGACCTGCCGAATACCGCCCATTTAATCGGAAGGCTACGGGACGCGGGCGTCAATATGCTCAGCAAAGCCGTGGTAGCGGATAACCGTTTCTCCGGAAAAACCTTTGTGCTGACCGGTACCCTGCCCACATTGACAAGAGCGCAGGCAAGCGCGGTGATTGAAAAGCTCGGCGGCAAGGTTTCCGGAAGTGTTTCCAAGAAAACCGATTATGTTTTGGCCGGCGAGAATGCCGGGAGCAAACTGACGAAGGCGCAGCAGCTTGGCGTCACGATTATTACCGAAGAAGACTTTCAGGAAATGATCCGATAGTATTTATATGTAGAAATATACCGATGCTTCGCGGGACTTCTCCCGCGGGGCATTTTTTTGTTCTAACATGCCCTAGTTGTCCATATCTATGTAGTGAAAGGGAGGACAAGTAAATGGAGAACAATAGTAACCCAAGATTTGACTCGGCGGCAAAAGCTGTGTACGGGAAAATCGGCAAATATTTTTTACAGCTTCCGCTGGAAATAAAAAGCCAGGTGCAGGAATTGCGTATTCGTGTGAATAAGCCGGTTTCTATTTGCTGCATTAAAGGGATTTATTTCTTTAACCAGAACGGTACGTTGGTCTGCCGCCCCGACAGCAACACGTTGATCGCGACAAAGGAAGATATTGACGAGTGCTTCCGGAATCTATGCAGCTACTCAATTTACAGCCATCAGAATGAAATACGCAACGGGTATGTTACGCTGGTTGGGGGACATCGGGTCGGAATCAGCGGCACCGCCGTTTTAGAGAACGGGGAAATCAAAGGCTTAAGGGATATCTCTTCCATTAATATCCGAATTGCGCGGGAGATTTCCGGTTCGGCAAACGCGCTTTTGGTCGGCTTAAAAAATAATGTGTCCGACGGCTTGCTGATTGCAGGTCCGCCGGTAAGCGGGAAAACAACCATTTTGCGGGACATCGCCCGCCAGCTTTCAAGCGGTTTGCTTGGAAATATCCGGAAGGTGGCCGTTATTGACGAACGGGGGGAATTGGCGGGCACCTACATGGGGGTGCCGCAGAATGATCTGGGCGTGTGCAGCGACATCCTGGACGGGTACCCGAAGGCGCAGGGGATTATGCAGGCAATCCGCTGTCTTTCCCCGGATTACATAATTTGCGATGAGCTGGGGGGATATGACGAAGTTAGCGCGGTGCAGCAATGCCTGAATGCGGGAGCGGTCATGATCTCCTCCATCCACGCCGGCAGTTTGGAAGAACTCTTAAAGAAGAAACAGGCGGTAGACCTTTTGAAAACGGGCGCTTTCGGCAATGTCGCCATCCTGGATAGGAAAATGGAGCCGGGGAAAATTGCAGGAATCTATAAGGCGGGTGAGTTGCTTGCTAAAATTCACGGGGGCTATGTTCCTGATTGCGGCAGGGGCGATGGCGGGATATATGGAGTCGCATAGGTTGGCGTTAAGAGTGGAGCGCCTTGAGAGCTTTCTGAAATTCCTTTCCGCGGCACAGACGGAGATTCGGTTCTCGGCGCGGCCAGTTGACCAAATCGTAAGAAGATATGGAAACGAACTTCCCTTTCTGAAAGCATGCGCGAATTGCTTTGAGAACGGCACGGATTTCTTTACTGCCTGGCAGCATGGTGTCAACCACAGCGGTTTGTGCGACAAGGACAAAGAACTTTTCAACGGATTTGGCAGAAGCTTTGGAACAAGCGATACGGAAGGTCAGATTTCACACTGTGCGCTGTATTACGAGCTGACCTCCCTTAGCCTGAAAGAGGCAAAGGAAGAAAAAGACAGGAAATCAAAGCTATACCAAATGTTTGGCATATTTTCCGGAATGGCGGCGGCACTGCTGCTGTGCTGAAATTGGAGGAATGGAAATGGATGTGGATTTAATTTTTAAAATTGCGGCAATCGGGATCATTGTTGCCGTATTAAACCAACTGCTGATTCGCTCCGGCCGGGAGGATCAGGCAATGATGACGACGATTGCCGGACTCATTGTCGTACTGATGATGATTGTTAAGCAAATAGACCTGCTGTTTAAGTCTATTAAATCCATATTCGGTTTATAAATTATGAATATCGTAGCAGTAGCAGGAATTTCGATCATCGCAGCCATTCTGTCTGTGATGATGAAACGCTATCATCACGAGTATTCTGTAATCATCAGTATTTGTGCCGGACTCATCATCCTGTTTGAAATAATGGCCAATGTTTCGCCCGCGGTACAACAAATCCATACCCTGCTCGACAGCGCGGGGATTTCCTCCGAATATGCCGCAATTTTGTTGAAATCACTCGGCATTTGTTTTTTGGCGCAGTTCGCGGCGGATTCCTGCCGCGACGCAGGAGAAAGCGCGCTCGCCTCTAAAGTGGAGCTCGCGGGGAAGGTTGCCATCGTCGTTTTATCTCTTCCGCTTTTTGAAAAAATTGCCAGTACGGCTGTCGACTTGATAGGAGGAGGACGATGAAAAGGATTGCATGCTTTCTTCTTACCCTGTTTTTTTTATCCGCTTTTCTTCCACAAGCTTATGCGGCGGAGAATCAGGAGAAGTATTATCAGCAGCAGCTGGAACAGAGCGGTGCGGAGGATTTGCCCTACAAGCTGCCGGAAGAAACCCGGAAAGCGCTGGAAAACCTCGGCATAGAAAACGCGGACTGGAAAAGCATCTCCTCGATTACGCCGCAGAACTTTTTTGAACATATCCTTTCCGTAGCCGCAGGAAAAACCGGCGCGCCGTTCAAAGCGGCGGTTTCCGTGGTTGCCGTTATGCTGCTGTGCGCTCTGCTGGACGGCATGAAGCTGTCCTTCGGGGAAAAAGCGCTGGGCGGGGTCATTGGAATGGTGGCCACGTTGTGCATCAGCATTATCGTAATCAATCCGATTGTATCTTGCATTGTGAATGCTGCCACGGTAATCCGTGCGGCGGCAGGCTTCCTTTTAGCCTGTGTGCCCGTTCTTGCCGGCATTATGGTAGCAGCCGGCCAGTCGGTTTCGGCAAGCTCCTATAATCTCTTGATGGTTGCAGCCGGAAATGTGATATCCCTTTTATCTGCGAATATTCTGGTGCCGCTGATGAATATTTTTCTGGCTCTTTCCATCGTGTCCGCCGTGTCGCCGAATATGAACCTCAACGGATTGTGTGAAGCGTTCAGTAAGTCGGCAAAATGGATTATGGGCTTTTGCATGACCGTATTTACCGGATTGCTTACCATACACAGCATTGTCGCTACCGCAATGGACACAGCGGGAACGCGTGCGGCGAAGTTTGTTGTAAGTAGCTTTGTTCCGGTGGTGGGAAACGCTTTAGGGGAAGCGCTGTACACAATTAACGGATGCGTAAAAATGCTGAAATCGGGTGTCAGCGCCTTTGGGCTTCTTGCCGGATTATGCATTTTCCTGCCAATCCTCATCGAGTGTTTGATCTGGCTTATCACTATTCATATTTGTGCGGGAATCGGAACGATATTTTCGTTAAAGGAAATAACCATGCTTTTAAAAGCGGTCGTGAATGTAATCGAGACTCTGCTCGGGATTATTTTATGCTGTATGGCAATCCTGACGGTTTCCACGGCCGCCATGCTGATTATCGGAGGGGTGTCATGAATGCGGTAAGAGAGTGGTCGGCGGCAATTTGCCTGACCGCGTTGGTTGCAACGTTTCTGCAGAGCCTTGTCCCGGGCGGTTCCATGGAACGTATGGTGCGCTTTGTGCTCGGTGCGTTTATGATCTGTGCGATTATCGTGCCGCTCGCAAAGACGGCGCCTCAGATCGGAACATGGTTTCAAGTGGATACGTCGAGCCGGTCAAGCAGTCCGTTTGTGGGGACGGTCGACAGGCAGATCTCCGAAGCGGCGCAGGAAAGCATTCAAAATCTGGTCATTACGGAGTGCCGGAATATCGGCGTAAAATGTAAAAATGTTCGTGTGTTTATGGATACAAACGAAGATGGCAGCATATCAATTAACAAGGTTGTTGTGATCCTGGCAAAAGGGTACAGGTCGGATTGTGAAAAGGCTTCGGCTCATTTGCAAAAGGTTTTGGGACTTAAAACGGAGGTAATCGCTGATGAAAACGGATAACAGCGGTTTCAAGGAAGAAAAAGAATCTTTTTTTACGAAGCTGGCGGAAAATGAAATGTACCGCAAAATCGTGATTGTGGTTGGGTTGGTCGGAATTGCGTTAATTTTACTTTCCGGGCTTTTAAAAAATGATCATACGGAAGCCAAAACCGTTTCTTCGCCAACGGAGATATCCGCCGAACAGTATGCCGCGCAGCTTGAAACCAAGCTGACGGAAATTGTAACGCGGATTCAGGGCGCAGGTTCTGCAAAGGTCTTGGTCACCCTTGAGCGGGGAACGCAATATGTGTACGCGACAGAGGAAAAGAAAAGCAATAAGACAACGCAGGATAAATCCGACGGCACCACAACAAAAAACGAGGCGAACGACAATACGGAAACCACCTACATATTGGTTAAAGACGCTGACGGCGCACAGAGGGCGCTTGCGGTTACCGAGGTTCAGCCCATCATAAAGGGTGTGGTTGTAGTCTGTGACGGGGGTGACGATCCGACCGTTCAGCAAAACGTAATTTCGGCTGTTACGACAGCGCTGGATATTAGTTCTGTGCGAGTATGTGTAATAAAAGCAAAATAATTTTAAACAGGGGGAATACTTTCTATGACTATGGGAAAGCGACAGCTTGTTCTTGCGGCTTTAATTGTGGCACTTGGCGCGGCGGTTTATCTGAATTGGCAGTTTTCCGGCAACAGCCCGTTGATCGCAACCAACACGGTAGCTTCGACGGCGGGGCATGAGCTTGGCGAAGCGCAGCTTGCGGATGCGCCGATGTCCGGAAATTCGAAATCGACGTCGTCCGTCTCTCAGTCCAAAAAGACAAACGCATCTGCGGACACATATTTCAGCGAAGCGCGTTTATCCCGGCAGAAATCAAGGGATCAGGCGGTGGAGCTTCTGGAAAAGGTTTTGGCGGATTCCAAATCGAACGACGCCGCCAAGAAGGAAGCGGTGAATCAGGCTGCCATGATTGCGCAGAACACCCTTCGAGAAAACAATGCGGAAAACCTGATTAAAGCGAAGGGCTTTCAGGACTGCCTCGTGTTCATTCAGAATTCGGAATGCAGCGTTGCGGTAAAAACCAATGAATTAACACAGAATAACGCAATCGTTATTAAAGATATTGTTTCCGGTCAAAGCGGAATAAGCTATGACAAGATTAAAATTGTGGAAGTCAAATAATCCCTTGTTTTCGCCCGTATTACCGTACATAGAATCTTTCCTTCCTTTCTGTTCGGATAAAATATTGATTCTAGTAAAGATTGTGGTATAATGTTAGCGTGGATGTTTGAAAATATAATCAGCGAAAACCCTCCACATACCCGTGGAGGGTTTTTATTTTAAATGAGGTTAAAGGTACGGAGGAAGGTAAATGAAAAGACGTGAAGCGAGGGAACAGGCATTTGTTCTGATCTTTGAAAGAAGCTTCAGCCACGATACGACCGAACAGATTATTGACGCGGCAGGCTTATGCAGCGACATCATTATTGATGATTTTGCCAGGAGAATCGCCGTCGGCGCGGAACAGAATGAGGAAGCGATAGAAGCGCTAATTGAAAAAAATATCCGCGGATGGAAAATGAACCGGCTTTCAAAAGTTTCCCTTGCGCTTTTAAAGATGGCAATTTATGAGATAATGTTTGAAAAAGACATTCCGGTCAATGTGTCCATCAATGAAGCGATAAACATTGCAAAGAAATACGGTGGCGCCGATGATGCCCCCTATATAAACGGCGTGCTGGGTTCCGTCGTAAAAGATCTTGGTGATAAAGTTGCACGTGAATAATACGCTTGGTATCGATACCAGCAATTACACAACCTCTGCGGCGCTGTTTCAAAACGGGGAGATAAGGCAGGAGAAAATGCTGCTGCCCGTAAAACCGGGTGAGCTTGGCCTTCGCCAGAGCGACGCGGTATTTCACCATGTTCAGCAGCTTCCCGTTCTTCTGGAAGCCCTGCTGCCTAGCAGGCAGCCGATTGCTGCCGTGGGTGCTTCAAGCCGGCCGCGCGATCTGGAAGGCTCTTATATGCCATGCTTCACAGTCGGCTTTGGAACGGCGAAAGCAATTTCCCGGGCTCTTGGCGTTCCGATGGTTACGTTTTCCCATCAGGCGGGGCATATCGCCGCCGCTTTGTATTCCGCCGGGAAGTTGTCCCTGTTGCAGGAGAAATTTATTGCTTTCCATGTTTCCGGCGGCACAACCGAAGCGGTACTGGTTACGCCGGATGAGAAGTCTGTGTTTCGTACGGAACTGCTTGCCCAGTCACTCGACTTAAAAGGCGGACAGGCTGTTGACCGGGTGGGCGCCATGCTCGGCCTTTCCTTCCCCGCGGGAAAGGAACTGGAGCGGTTAGCGCAGCAAGCGGATATCCGTTATAAGATAAAGCCGTCGCTGAAAGGGGCGGATTGCTCGCTTTCCGGCATTGAAAATAAATGCAGGGATATGTTACAAATGGGAAAACCGAAAGAAGAAATTGCGTCTTATTGTTTGCAGTCGATTCTGGTCGCGCTCAATGCAATGGCAGAGGAGCTGCTAAAGCGATACGGCGAGCTTCCGCTGTTGTTCGCGGGGGGCGTCATGTCAAACGGAATGATTCGCAGGGTGCTGACCGAGAAATACGGGGCTTATTTTGCGGAGCCGGCTTTTTCTGCGGACAATGCGGCTGGAATTGCAGTTTTAACCTCGCTAAAGGGGGAATAGTACATGTTGGTTTCCCCAACTGTGCTCAGCGTTACACAGTTAAATACGTATATCAAGTCCTTATTTGAAGGCGACGAGCGTTTGAATCATGTGTTTCTAAGCGGTGAGATTTCGAATTTTACCAATCACTATAAATCCGGCCATTTGTATTTATCGCTTAAGGATGACCGATGTGTGATTCGCGCCGTTATGTTTGCGCAAAATGCGCGGCGGCTTCGCTTTATGCCGAAGGATGGAATGAAAGTGATCGTTCGTGGCAGGGTGAGCGTATATGAGCCTTCGGGCCAGTATCAGTTCTATATCGAGGATATGCAGCCGGATGGTCTGGGCGCTTTGAATATGGCGTTTGAACAGCTGAAGGCAAAGCTGGCTGCGGAAGGCCTGTTTTCCGCACAGCGTAAGAAACCACTTCCAAGGTTTCCGAGACGCATCGGCGTTATTACTTCACCGACCGGCGCGGCGGTACACGATATTACCACCATTCTGGCCCGGCGGTACCCGCTTGCCGAAATTGTTTTCTGCCCGGTACTGGTTCAGGGGGAAGGGGCGGCTCCTCAGCTTGTGGATGCCCTGGAGCGTTTTAACCGCCTTTCGTGCGCAGACGTGATCATTTTTGGGCGCGGCGGCGGTTCGCTGGAGGATTTGTGGCCCTTTAATGAAGAATGCGTTGCGCGGGCGGTAGCCGCATCCAAAATACCGGTTATTTCGGCAGTCGGGCATGAAACCGACTTCACAATCTGTGATTTTGTTGCGGACCTGCGCGCTCCTACGCCGTCGGCTGCCGCTGAACTGGCCGTTCCCGACGCGGCCGAACTGAAGACTTTTCTCAGTAGCTGTGCCGCGCGGCTGAAAGAATGCATGGAACATCAAATACCCGATTTAAGGCGTAAGCTTGCTGTGCTGACATCATCCTATACTTTTCAAAGGCCGCAGAACCGGATTGAGATGGAACGGATCCGGGTCGACCAGCTTCATGAGAGATTGCTGGCTAGCATTTACCAAAAAGCGGCGGAGGCAAAGCTGGAACTGCGAACAGCAAGCGGAAAGCTGAATGCCCTCAGCCCGTTGGCAACACTTTCAAGAGGGTATTCGATTACCTACAACCATCAGCAGCATATCGTTTCAAAAATTGCGAGTGTACAAGAAGGCGAACGGATTTCCGTGCTTTTAAAGGACGGAAAGCTGCATTGTCTGGTCGAAAGCGTGGAGGGAAAAACATGAATAAGAAAATGACCTTTGAGGAAGCCCTTACGAAACTGAGTGAGATAGTAAGCCGCATGGAAAGCGGGAATGAACCGCTGGAAACCTCTTTGAAATTATTTGAAGAGGGCTCCGCGCTTGCTGCTTTCTGCTATGATAAATTACAGAACGCGGAGCAGAAAATCAAACAGATAACGGAGTATAAAGAAACCGGCGGTGACGAAGATGCTTAATCAGCAAGTGAATGAGACAGTAGAACTGGTTGACCGGAAACTGGAAGAATACCTTCCGCAGCAAGATATTATGCAGGCGGATTTAATAAACGCCATGCGTTACAGCCTTTTGAGCGGCGGGAAAAGAATCCGGCCGCTGCTGTTGCTGGAATTTTGCAGAATCTGCGGCGGAGATGTACACGCTGCGCTTCCGTTTGCCTGTGCAATCGAAATGGCGCACACCTATTCATTGATCCATGATGACTTGCCTTGTATGGACGATGACGATATGCGCAGGGGTCGCCCTTCAAACCATAAGGTATTCGGCGAAGATACGGCCCTGCTTGCGGGTGATGCGTTGCTTACGTTGGCTTTCGAAACTATGCTTTCGGAAGAATCGGTCCGCCTGGTGGGAGCCGAACGGGCGGTTGCCGCTGCCGGAATCCTTGCCCATGCGGCAGGGGCTTATGGAATGGTCGGCGGACAGGTTGTCGACCTTATGAGCGAAGGACGGGTTATATCCCTGAAAACCCTGCAAGAGATGGACGAGAACAAGACCGGAGCGCTGATTTTAGCGGCGGCGAAAATGGGATGCGTTCTTGCGGGAGCCAATGAAAGCCAGCTAAAAGCGGCCGAAAATTATGCCAAAGCGATCGGGCTAGCTTTTCAGATCGTTGACGATATTTTGGATGTTACCGGTGATTCCGAAACCTTGGGCAAACCGGTCGGAAGCGACGATGAAAACAGTAAGTGTACCTATGTTACCCTCATGGGGCTGGATAATGCGAAAATAAAAGCGCTTGAGCTGACGGATGCCGCCGTCAGAGCCTTGGAAGGCTTTGAAAGCGGTACGGAAGTCCTGTCCCAGTTAGCAAGGGAGCTTGTGTCGCGCGATAAATAGAAATTTCCCATAAATGTTGACAAAATTGACGGCATATGATATCATGTTTAAGCCGCATATTACGGGCTAAAAGTGGGAAACCCGCCTGGTAGTAGCGAGATTATAGAAAAGGTAGGACCTTTTAATCATGTTTGCAGTGATTGAAACAGGTGGCAAGCAATATAAGGTACAGAATGACGATGTCATTTATATCGAAAAGCTTGCTGCGGAAGAAAACTCTACCGTCGACTTTAAAGTGATAGCGCTTGACGGCGACGACGGACTCAAAATCGGCACTCCGTATATCGATGGAGCCAAAGTTATCGGTAAAGTTCTGAAAAACGGTAAAGCGAAAAAAATTACGGTTTTCACTTACAAACCCAAAAAGGGCCAGAAACGCAAGATGGGCCACAGACAACCTTACACGAAAGTGCAGATTACCGCGATTAATGCGTGAATATCATGATTAGTGCAGAGTTTTTCATCCGGCCGGACGGCGAACTCATTGGTTTTTCGATTACCGGTCATAATGGAGTGGCAGGAAGGGATATTGTTTGCGCTTCGGTTTCTTCCGCTGCGTATATGACTGCCAATACCATAACGGAAATTATGAAAGCGGATGCCCAGGTCGCCGTGGAGGATGGGTATATGCTTGTAAGAATTTCGCCACAGGAAGTTAAAAACTGCCGCAATATCCTTGCGGGCTTTAAACTTCATTTGCAGGAACTTGAGGAACAGTATCCTCAGAATATTCGCGTAAGCTATACGGAGGTGTAAAGAATGCTAAAGATAAATATTCAGTTATTTGCTCATAAAAAAGGAATGGGTTCCACCAAGAACGGCCGTGATTCCGAATCCAAGCGCCTTGGCGTAAAGCGTGCCGACGGTCAGTTTGTACTTGCCGGTAACATCCTTGTTAAGCAGCGCGGCACACATATTCATCCGGGCGAGAACGTCGGTATTGGCTCTGACGATTCCCTCTTCGCACTGGTTGATGGCCGTGTAAAATTTGAACGCCTTGGCCGTGACCGCAAAAAGGTCAGCGTTTACGCAGTTGAGCAGTAAAGCCAATTCAAGTAAATGAAAATCCCGGGCTGGTTTGCCCGGGATTTTTTGACTTAATGGCAAAAATTATGATATACTAATTTTATAGTTTGAAAGAATGGCGGTAAGCTCAGGATGTTTATAGACAGTGCGAAAATTACGATTAAAGCCGGGGATGGCGGCGCCGGAAAGGTAGCCTTCCACCGCGAAAAGTTTATTGCGTCCGGCGGACCGGACGGCGGTGACGGCGGCAGAGGCGGCAACATTGTTTTTCAGGTGGACGATAATCTCTCTACTCTTGCCGATTTCCGCTATAAGCGCAAATATGTTGCCCAAAACGGGGAAGACGGCAAAGGCGGCCGGTGTTATGGAAAAAAAGGCGAAGACCTAGTTATAAAAGTCCCAAGAGGAACGCTTTTAAAAGACGCCAAAACGGGCAGATTGGTTGCCGATATGTCCGGCGACGAGCCGCAGGTTATTGCCAGAGGCGGCCGCGGCGGCTGGGGAAATATCCATTTCGCAACGGCGACACGCCAAACGCCACGCTTTGCAAAGCCCGGTATGCCTGGGGAAACGATGGAGCTCGTATTGGAATTGAAGCTTTTGGCGGACGTCGGGTTGGTTGGCTATCCAAATGTGGGGAAATCCACGCTGGTCTCCGTTGTCAGCGAAGCAAAGCCGACGATTGCCAATTACCATTTTACCACGATTACTCCCGTTTTAGGCGTTGTGCGCATGGGGGAAGGCCAATCGTTTGTCATTGCGGATATCCCCGGGCTGATAGAAGGGGCCGGGGAAGGAGCCGGACTGGGCCATCAGTTCCTTCGCCATGTGGAACGGTGTAGGATGCTTGTGCATATTGTTGACGTTTCGGGCAGCGAAGGTCGTGACCCGAAGCAGGATTTTCAGACAATCAACGCGGAATTAAAGAAATTCAACCCGGAGCTTGCAGAAAAACCAATGCTTGTTGCCGGAAACAAATGCGACTTGGCAACGGATGAACAAATAGAAAATTTCAAGAGCTTTGTGGAAAAACAAGGCTATGAATTTTTCCCGATCATGGCGGCAATCCGCTATCAGGTGGATCCTTTGCTCAAGCGAATTTTGGAATTGCTCAGCAAGCTTCCGCCCGTCAAGCGTTTCGATCCGGAGCCTGTGCCTTTGACGCCGGCGGAAACAACCAACCGGCACGAAGTGAAGGTGACAAATCGGGACGGTGTATTTGTTGTTGAAGGCGAATGGCTTGTACAGGTTATTAATTCCGTGAATTTTGACGATTACGAGTCCCTGCAGTATTTCCAGCGCGTTTTAATCAATACCGGTGTAATTGATGCGTTGCGTGAGGCCGGTATTCAAGAAGGGGATACTGTCAATATTTACGATATCGAATTTGACTTTATGGAATAGTCCTGTTTGCGATGTAGAGAACAGGCAGGATTCTTGGGGTTGAGGTGTTTATTTGGAACGATTATATAATGCGGATTGCGACCCGAAGCAGTTAAGCCCTTTGACGCTTGCCTTTATTGGCGACGGGGTTTTTGACCTTCTTGTGCGGGAACGGCTTGTCTGCCAGGGAAATTGCCCGGTCAATGCCCTGCATAAAAGCGCAGTTGCTCAGGTTTGCTGCAAAGCGCAGGCGGAAGCTTCAAAAAAGCTTCTTCCGCTTTTAACGGAGGAAGAAACAGAAGTGTTCCGCCGGGGCCGCAATGCCCATGTTAACCATGTACCTAAAAATTCGTCTATAGCCGATTACCATGCGGCAACCGCTTTTGAGGCGCTTTTTGGTTATATTTATTTAACCGGGAACATGGAAAGGCTTCGTGAGATATTTAATATTATGTGCGGCGAATAGCACGGGAGGGGATGCCATGCTTTCTGATGCTCCAAAAACGAAAATAATTGAAATTTTAAAAGATAATTTGTTTTTTCTTGTCGGCAGTTTGATCTATGCCGTTTCAGTCGATGTTTTTACCGCTCCAAACCATATTGCGCCGGGCGGGATTACCGGTGTCTGCACAATGATAAACTATATATGGCATTGGCCGATTGGCATGACCGGCCTGCTTTTCAATATTCCAATCTTTATTTGGGCAATTATGGAGATCGGATATAAGCTTGTTGGGAAAACGATCATTGCTACTGTGTTTGTATCCGTTGCGATCGACGTAATTGCAAAAGTTTTGCCGCATTATACCGGTGAAAAGATGGTGGCCGCGCTTTTCGGCGGGTTGCTGGAAGGGGTCGGCCTTTCTTTGGTCTTTATGCGCGGAGGCACAACCGGCGGTACGGATATGATCGCCCGGCTGCTTGGCAGAAGACTTCGAAATTTTTCCATGGGAAAGCTGATGCTGGGGATCGATTCGGTAATTATTCTTACTTCGGCGATCGTCTATGGAAGTATTGAAAGCGCATTATATGCGGTAATCGCCATATTCGTTTCCACCAGATTAATCGATTCCATTCTTTATGGTACGGATACGGGAACCGGAAAGCTCTTATTTATCATATCGAAAGAAAACGATGAGATTACGAAGGATATTTTGGAAATGGATCGCGGCGTTACGATTTTAAAGTCGCGCGGTGCTTACAGCGGAAGAGAAGGGGAAGTTTTGCTTTGCGCGGTTCGCCGGTATGAGGTTGTGAAGGTAAAAGATATTGTGCGTTCCCATGATAAGAATGCGTTTATGATTGTTGGAGAAGCCGGTGAGATTTCCGGAGAGGGTTTCCGCCAAGTGAAAGCGGAAGATAAAACTTTAAAAGAATTGATTGCGAATGTAAAAAAGAAATAGGAAACAGGCGGCTTTGTAGGATCTACAAGCCCGCCTGTTTCTATAATACCCTGTTGTAATTCGTTTTAGTTGTCTCTGCAATTGTTGGCAGAATTTTTTGTTGATTGTGTGGCGTTGTTGTTCGTGCGGTTGGAACCATTGCTGTAATTTTCTTTTGTGTTGGAGCTATGGTTCATGTTGGGACTGGAAGCGCGATTACTTTCGCTCGACTTCGAAGATTGTTTATCCAAGGTATTCACCCCCTTTAGTGTTTATTCTTTGTACTTGCGGATAAAATATACCATTTAAAACGGGAGATGTTGGATTTGGTTGAACTTCCACAGAAATTTAAGGAGAAAATGAAAGAACTGCTGGGAGAGGAATACGATGCCTTTTTCTCCTGTTATAAAGAACCACATTATCGTGGGATTCGGTTAAACCCGCTCAAATGCGATTTGAAAACATTAAAGGCCGCTCTTCCGTTTTCGATTCAGCCTGCCCCGTTTTCGCCGATGTCTTACTATGTGCCGGAAGATGCGCCAAAGATCGGGCAGCTGCCGATGCATCATGCCGGTGCTTTTTATTCCCAGGAGCCTTCCGCCGCCAGCGCGGTAACTGCTTTGGATCCGCAACCGGGGGACGTTGTTCTCGATTTATGCGCCGCGCCCGGAGGAAAATCTACACAGATTGCTTCCCTTTTAAATAGGCAGGGTTTGCTATGGTCCAATGAAATTGTAAAAAGCAGGGCAAACATATTGCTTTCCAATATGGAACGTATGGGCGTAAAAAACGCTGTGATTTCTTCCTGCCACCCGGGAATACTTTGTGAAGGTCTGGCCGGATTTTTTGACAAAGTGTTGGTGGACGCGCCATGCTCCGGGGAAGGGATGTTCCGCCGGGACGAGCAGGCGATTCAGGATTGGAGTCCGGAGCATATCGAAGCCTGCGCAGTCCGGCAGCTGGCAATCCTGCTGAGCGCTGCGCAGGCGTTGAAGGAAAACGGCATCCTTGTTTATTCCACCTGTACTTTTTCAAGGGAAGAAAATGAAGGTGTTATCGAAGCGTTCTTAAAGGAGCGGGACGATTTTACATTAATCGACCGGAATTTGCAGTTCGGACGTCCGGCATTGCTGCCGGAAGCACGCCGTATTTTCCCAATGGATAAAGGCGAAGGGCATTTTGTCGCGGTTTTGCAAAGGCTGTCAAAAAATGATGCGTATCCAAAACCGTATTCCCCGCAGAGCCTTGCAACAAGCAGGGAAATGCAGGAGTTCTATTCTCAGATTTATCTTTCCAAACAGGATGGCAGGATTGAACAGGTTGGAAAGCACCTTCTATTGCTGCCGGAGCATTTGCCGGATTTGAAGAACTTGGGGGTAATCCGAGCAGGGCTTCTTCTGGGGGAGCTAAAGACTAAACGTATTGAACCCGCGCACGCGGCGTTTATGGCGGCGAAGCCCAAAGAATTGTGTTCCGTAATCAATTTTCCGCATGATTCGGCGGAAATTTACGCGTTTCTTCGCGGGGAAGAAATTGCGGTTGACGCAAGCTATAAGGGCTACACGGGCGTGGCGGTTGATGGCGTGCTGACCGGGTTTGGCAAATGCTCGAACGGCCGGTTGAAAAACCATTATCCGAAAGGACTACGAAACAATTAAAAGTGATTTCTGTCGCTTTAAGGCACTAAAGCTTGAAATCGAAGGGAAATAATGCTATAATAATCGGTAATTAATTTGAAAGAGGGCATTACAATGCAGGAAATCAGAGTTGAACTGACAGACCATCCGAAACCGAAGCCAACGGCTGCAGATAAACTTGAATTCGGTACGATTTTTACGGATCATATGTTTGTCATGAACTATGACGAGGGAGAGGGCTGGCACGATGCCAGAATTGTCCCGTTTGGACCGATTGAGCTGTCACCGGCGGCAATGTGTTTGCATTATGGTCAGTCTGTTTTTGAAGGAATGAAGGCTTATCGTGCGGTTGATGGAAGGGTTCTTCTATTTCGCCCGGATAAAAACATGGCGCGTCTGAATTCTTCCAACGACCGTCTCTGCATTCCGCTGATTGATGAAAAATTCTGTGAAAAAGCGATTGAAAAGCTGGTTTCGATTGAAAAGGATTGGATTCCGTCCGCGGAAGGAACTTCCCTTTACATTCGTCCTTTTATTATCGGAATTGATCCCCATATCGGCGTACATCCGGCGCGGCATCTGGTGTTTATCATTCTCTGCTGTCCTGTGGGCGCGTATTATCCGGAGGGGTTGAATCCGGTTAAGATCTATGTTGAGAAAAATTATGTCCGCGCGGTAAGGGGTGGTATGGGCTATACAAAGACGGCCGGGAACTATGCGGCTTCCCTGAAAGCGCAGGACGAAGCGGAAAAACAGAATTACACGCAGGTGCTTTGGCTTGACGGTGTGGAACGGAAGTACATTGAAGAAGTCGGTACCATGAATGTATTTTTCGTCATAGGGGATGAAATTGTTACCCCGGAGCTGCAGGGGTCCATTCTTCCCGGCATAACCCGTATGTCTTCGATTGAGCTGTTAAAATCCTGGGGTATGAATGTAGTGGAACGCAAGATTTCCATTGACGAGCTTGCAGAGGCTGCCCGGAACGGCCGGCTGAAGGAAGCTTTCGGAACCGGAACGGCTGCGGTTATTTCCCCGATCGGCCATTTGAAGTGGGGCGATGAGATTATGGATATCAATAACGGCGAAATCGGTCCGATTTCCCAACGTTTGTATGATACGCTCACAGGTATTCAATGGGGCAAAATAAAAGATACATTCGGCTGGACCGTAGAAGTGAAATAATCTAGGATAAGGAAGAAGAGGCGGCGGCTTAAGCTGCCCCTTTCTATTTTTCAATGTTATGCGTGAATTAAGCTTTACCGTACCAGTTGAATACGATGGGATAAGTGTGAAGAATTTCCTGCGCGGATACTGCGGAATATCCGCAAGGCTGATGGTCAGGCTAAAGCGTGAGCCGATGGGCATTACGAAAAATGGCTTGCATGTGATTGTCACTCAGACATTAAGTGCCGGGGATGTGGTAAGAATACGAATGCCGGATGACAGAAAACAGCCTGAACCGGAGGATCGGCTGCTGTCCGTTGTCTATGAGGATGAGGATTTGCTGATTATTGATAAGCCCGCGAATATGCCAATGTATCCTGCGCCGGGGCATGACCGGGACAGCCTTGCCAACGCGGTTGCCGCTTATCATCTCCGTCGAAACGAAAGGCTGGCGTTTCGGCCGGTATATCGGTTGGATAAGGATACAACCGGCCTTGTCGTTCTGGCGAAGAACCCTTATTGCGCGGCTCGACTTGCGGGAAATATTGAGAAAGAATACATGGCAATATGCGAAGGCGAATTTTCCGGGAGCGGTACGATTGATGTACCGATTGCCTTAAAGGAAGGACATACCATCCAGCGCACGGTTACACCCTGCGGGGAATCTGCCGTCACGCATTGGCGCGTCCTTTGCACAGGCAGGGGGTACACCTTTGTTTCCCTTCGCATAGAAACCGGGCGCACGCACCAAATCCGCGTGCATATGTCCCATTTTGGACACCCTCTGGCCGGGGACGATCTGTACGGAGGGCACCTGGAATTCCTTTCAAGGCAGGCACTGCATTGCACAAATATACACTTTGTCCATCCGGTTTCCGGTCAGGACCGGCGCTTTACTTGCGCATTGCCGAACGATATGAAAAAACTGCTGGAATGGAGCGGTATGGTAAAGTAAACAAAAAAGAAAACCAAAAGCGAATCATACCATATGAATTCATAAAAATGCATATTTTCTTTAAAATATGCTTGATCAATGTATAATTATGCGGTATAATACATTCGTACTGAAAAGCAATAAATGAATTTGATATGGGGGATAAAAGTATGAAAAAGTTTTCAAAGCTTGCGGCATTTCTTCTTGCAATGGCGCTAACGGTTTCCATGGCGGGCTGTACACAGTCCGGAACAACGAGCGGAACAGCCAGCACGGGTGCCGCCGCTACAAGTGTGGAAAAAATTAAGGCGGACGGCTTTATAACCATGTCTACAAACGCGGAATTTGAACCGTTCGAATACAAGGATGCCGATAACATTGTTGGGATTGATATTGATATTTCCAACAAAATCGCGGAGAAACTTGGCGTTAAGCTGAAAATAAACGACGTTGCTTTTGATTCGCTGGTAGCGGAGCTCAGCACCGGAAAAACCAATTTTGTTGCGGCCGGCATGACGGCGGACGAAGACAGAAAGAAGAATGTGGATTTTTCCGATACGTATTTTGACGCCTCCCAGTCAATTATCGTTTTAAAGGGCAGCCCGATCAAAACCCGGATAGATTTGAACGGCAAAAAGGTTGGCGTACAGCAGGGGACAACCGGGGATTCCTATTGCACAAACGAAAAGGGAACAAGCGATATTAAGGTTGCTTCCACGGAGCGCTACAACAAAGGCGTAGACGCAATATCCGATTTGCTCAACGGCAAAATTGACGCGGTCGTCATTGATGATTTCCCAGCTAAGAAATTTGTTGAGAAAAATCCAGACAAACTGGTAAAGCTTGACGAGGCCTTAACCGTTGAAAAATACGCGATCGCAGTTCCGAAGGGCGACAAAGAAATGCTGAAAGTGGTAAACGAAGTACTTGCCGATTTAAAATCCAGCGGCGAGCTTGATAAAATAATTGATAAATATAAGGCGGCTCTTGGCGCTTAATCTACAGCATAATAAAACGCAGGGTCAGCGGCACCGCTGCCCTGCTTTTCCAGTTTATAAAACGGGGGTACAATATGAATTCTCTGCTCGCGGCCATTCCGCTTTCGTACTTTTCTGAGTTTCCTCAGAAGTTTTACGATGCTTTTATTGAAAAAAACAGGTACCAGTACATTGTAGACGGACTTGGAAATACATTAAAGATTACTTTTTTTGCAATTATCATCGGTATTGTTTTGGGAACGATCGTAGCCTTGATTAAAACGGCGCATACAGACAATCCGAAGAAACTGCGGATATCGAATGCCATATGCACGTTCTATCTGACGGTTATCCGCGGAACGCCGATTATTGTTCAGTTGATGATCATGTGGTACATTGTATTCCAGTGGTCAACCAATCGTATCGCCGCCGCAATACTGGCATTCGGGATTAACTCCGGCGCATATGTCGCCGAAATCATCCGCGGCGGAATCCAGTCCGTTGACAAAGGACAGGTGGAAGCCGGACGTTCGCTGGGGCTGAATCAGCGCGATACCATGGTAAAAATCGTTTTTCCCCAGGCATTGAAAAATGTATTGCCTGCAATCGGCAATGAGTTTATCGCATTGGTAAAGGAAACTTCGGTAGCCGGTTATATAGCGATTCAGGATTTGACAAAGGGCGGCGACACCATCCGCAGCATTACGTATGACGCCTTTACGCCCCTGTTGGCCGTTGCGGCAATTTATCTCTTAATTGTTGTCGGCTTGACAACCCTGCTTGGAAAACTGGAAAGGAGGCTGCATAGAAGTGATTACCGTTAAAAACTTGAGGAAAACCTTCCACACCCTGAACGGCGATCTGGATGTTTTAAATGGAATTAACCAGAATATTGAAAAGGGAGAGAAAGTGGTTATCGTCGGCCCGTCCGGTTCCGGAAAAAGCACCTTCCTGCGCTGCCTGAATCTTCTTGAGCAGCCGACAAATGGGGAAGTTTGGTTTGAAGGAACACAAATCAATGTTCCGGACTGTAATATCAATCAGTTGCGCCAGAAGATGGGAATGGTGTTCCAGCACTTTAATTTGTTTCCGCATTTAACGGTGCTTCAGAATATCACGCTTGCGCCGGTTACTTTAAAGTTAAAGACACAGCAGGAAGCCGAACAGGGAGCAATGCAGCTTTTGGAGCGCATCGGCCTTGCGGACAAAGCGAAGGCATACCCGGTTCAGCTTTCCGGCGGCCAGAAGCAGCGTATCGCAATTGTGCGCGCGCTTGCGATGAATCCGGACGTAATGCTGTTTGACGAACCGACCAGTGCGCTGGACCCGGAAATGGTTGGCGAAGTGTTGCAGGTTATGAAAGAGCTTGCCGCCGAGGGGATGACCATGGTGGTTGTTACCCATGAAATGGGCTTTGCCCGTGAGGTTGCCACCCGTGTCCTTTTTATGGATAACGGGCAAGTTTTAGAGGAAGCGGAACCGCAGGAGTTCTTTGAGCATCCTAAAAATGCGCGGCTTCAGGACTTTTTGTCCAAAGTCCTTTAAAAACCAATTTGAATATGCTAAAATAAAGAGCACGGTTTGCCGTGCTCTATTTTTTTTTAAAGGCAGGTAACTTTGTCTATGCCGGCTGCAATTACGCATTATTTCCATGCGCAAAGGGTTTTCGAAGAACTGAAAAAAAGTGATCCTAAATTTACGGTAATACAGGATGCTTTCTTTTGGGGAGCCCAGGGGCCTGATTTTCTTTACTGCTATCGCTTTTTCCCCTGCCGGAAAGACAACATCCTGAACGAATACGGTTTAAGGCTCCACGAGGACAATCCGTCCAAGCTGTTTACCGCAATGCGGGAATATTTTGAGGCATCCGGCCAAAAGGAAATCCTACGGTCTTATTTATCCGGCTTCCTTTGCCATTATTCGCTGGACCGAACCTGCCATCCGTTTATCCGGTTTGAAACTTCCATCCTTTTGAAAAGGCAATCGGAACAGAATGAGAGTATCCTGCATAACGAAATTGAGTCCGCTTTGGACACAATCCTGCTTCGTTACGAGACGGGTTTGCTTCCGATAGAATTTAATTTGAAAAAAACCGTGCCTAAGAACAAAACCGTACGGTCGCAAATTGCAGATTTGTATGCGTTTCTGTTGGAACGTTTATACGGTCTTACAAATGCGGGTGTTCCGCTTTTACAGGCCACTTCGGATTGCCGGAAAGCCTTTGGATTGCTTAATGACCGGACGACGATGAAGAAAGCGCTGGTGGAACGCTTGGAAAAAAAGAGCGGTAAGCGCACTTATTCCTGCCACTTTCGGAGTATCAGCGAAGGGGATGCATTTGATTATGCGAACATTCTGCATTCCCGATGGAGCTGGCCGATTGGGTGTGGGAACGAGAGGGAGGAAAGCTTTCTGGAGCTTTACGAGCAGTCTGTTCAAGAAAGCATTGCATTCATTCCTGCTTTTTTCAAGACAAATGATTATGGAAAACTGACAGGGGAAACCCCCATGTTTTAAAGGAGATCTATGTATGGAAAAGATAGCGAGCTTTTGTGTTGATCATAATAAACTTTTACCCGGAATCTACATTTCCCGTATTGACGGCGATATTGTAACCTATGATATCCGTATGAGAAAGCCAAATGTTCCCCCATTCCTGGAAAACGCGGCATTGCACACGATTGAGCATTTGTTTGCGACATTTTCCCGCAATGGAAAATTCAAGGAACAGGTTATTTATTTTGGGCCGATGGGCTGCCGTACCGGATTTTATTTTTTAGTGCGGAACATGGACAGCATGGATGTTGTTCAGCTCATAAAGGATGCTTTTGCATTTATTGCAGATTTTGAAGGGGAAATTCCGGGAGCTTCCGCTGTAGAATGCGGCAATTATCTGGAACATGATCTGGAGGGAGCAAAGAATGAGGCAAGGGAATTTCTTCCCATCATTGAGGGATGGTGCGAGGAAAATCTTAGGTATTTAAGCTAAATCCTCTTTGTTATATTGTTTCCGATCTGTTAAATTTTTACCAATGGGTTGCAAAATTGTTACTTTTGTTATATCATAAAATTAAAGGTGTTACAAACCTGTAACAATTTAACGGCCTGAAAGGATTTTGTTTCATGCAGCTCCCTCAGCTAAGTGGTTTGTATAGCAAATGTCAATTTACCTGCCGTGGGGCAACTGAAAATGCAATCAAGTTTCTATATATAACCGGTATACAGTCTGTTCGGATCTTAAAACGTGTACGCCGCAGACTTTCTCGCTTTTTTCGGCCTTTTACCAACCTTGTCAAATCCTTGTACGCTGCCTATATCGGAAAGCGCATTGCAAATTTAAAAGAAGAATGTTCATCAATACGGGAAGGCTTTACCATTGCCCGCAGAAGAATTGAAGAGGCAAAAAAGGTCGGTCTGTCCCATGTGTTCCATGAGTATATCATCGTAACGGCGAAGAGCTTTATTCGCCATAAGGGCTTTGTATGTTCCATCCTCAATTTAGCGGCACCTATTGGCGCTGCTTTTTTGCTTGGATTTACGATTCGTTACTGGACGGGTCTGAACTATGGTTTGGTACTCGCGTATGACGGGAAAGAAGTCGCCACGATTCAGAACGAAAAGGTTTTTGAACAGGCAAGCGAAATGGTGAGCCAGCGTATGGTTCATGATACGGCTGACAGTAATATAAAAATTAATGTTACGCCTACTTTTCGGCTTGCGGTTGTAGACGCGGGGACGGTTTCGCCTGTTAATACCGTTTGCGATAAGATTATCCAGCAGTCGAACGGAATCATAGAAGAAGCCAGCGGCCTTTACGTGAACGGCGAACTGATCGGCGCGGTGAAAAGCAGCGCGGATCTGCGTTATATGCTTCAGAATATTCTGAATAAGGCAAAGGGAAACGATATGAACGCAACGGCTGCTTTTATTCAGGACGTGGAAACCATAAACGGACTCTTTCCGACCACGTCCATCATGACCCCGGAAGCCCTAAACAAAATCATAACCGGAACGTCTAAGTCCGCGGTAACTTATACGGTAAAAGAAGGGGACACGGTTACATCGATCGCAAAAGCAAACCATACAACGATTGCTGCGCTCAACAAGATTAATAATAATCAGCTTGGCGATAATCTTATGCCGGGGGATTTAATCAATCTTGAGGTTGCGGTTCCCATGCTGAATGTTCAGATCGTGAAAACCGTCACCTATCAGGTCCCTCTCTCTTATAAAACCGTTACGATTCCTGACGATTCCCAGTACACGGATTACTCCAAGCTGAAAAACGAAGGAATAAACGGTGTACAGCAATGCGTCGATAAAATTTATTATATAAATGGTATGGAGTCCAAACGTGAAATCGTCAGCAGGACGGTCGTAAAGCCTTCTGTTGATAAAGTTGTAATTACCGGCACCAAAAAGCGACCTTCCATCAGCAGCCTTGGCGTCAGCACCGGCAGCCTGATGTGGCCGGTACCGTCCCTGCATACGATCACGACCTATTTCACATGGCGCTGGGGCGTATTCCATAGCGGAATCGATATTTCCGGCGGTAGCGCTTACGGGAAAACGATTGTCGCTGCGGACGGCGGTGTTGTTATTTCGGCCGGCTGGGACAGCGGCGGCTATGGCAACTGCGTAAGAATTAACCATGGGAATGGATTGACTACTTTATACGGGCATGCAAGCAAAGTTTTGGTATCGCCGGGGCAGCGGGTATCAAAGGGGCAGGCAATCGCGCTTGTTGGCAGCACTGGAAATTCTACCGGCCCGCATTGCCATTTTGAAGTAATTAAACGCGGCACCAAGGTGAATCCGTTAGGCTATGTTTCGCGGTGATTTTTAACCGTTCTGTTTTATTTTATTAGTCGGATCGGTTTCAATACTTGGGAAATGAAGGTGGATTGCCCGGAATCCCTTTCGTTTCCCAAGCGAGTTCTTGACTTTTGAAAGTTTGTGTATTATTATCATTAAGTATGTAATGATAATTTATCCATATTTTCCGCGGCAATTTTTTCTATTGTTAGTAGAATTAATTAAAAAATATTTACAATAATTTATTCATGAAAAACGCCTATAATCCGCGTAAAAATGTAATAATATTATTGTTTAACTTTAGATTGGAGCGTGTCACATTGGACAAGTTCGTTATTAAAGGTGGCAATCGTCTTACCGGAGAAGTCAGCATCAGCGGGGCAAAAAATGCCGCGATTGCGATTATACCGGCAGCAATTTTGGCAGATGGTGTATGTATTATTGAAAATGTTCCGAATATAACCGATGTTTCTTCGATAACCAGGATTCTATATGATATGGGAGCAAAGATACGACATATAAACAAGTCTACTTTGGAGATTGATCCCAGACCGATCCATACTCACATTGCTTCTTACGAACTTGCGCGTCATATACGCGGATCCTATTATTTGTTAGGCGCCTTATTGGGAAGGTTTAACCACGCTGTGGTGACCATGCCCGGCGGTTGTGATTTTGGTGTACGCCCAATTGATCAACATTTAAAAGGTTTTGCCGCTTTAGGCGCAGAATATAAGTTGGAAGGCGGAATGATTGACGTCCGTGCAAATTCTCTGAAAGGCGCCAATATTTATTTGGACGTTGTTTCCGTTGGTGCAACGGTCAATATTATGCTGGCCGCTGTAAAGGCAAATGGCCTGACTGTTATTGAAAATGCGGCAAAAGAACCGCATATTGTCGACCTTGCAAACTTTTTGAACTCGATGGGCGCCGATATCCGCGGAGCCGGTACCGATGTCATAAAAATTTACGGAGTGGAACGCTTAGTCGGCACTACGTATTCGATTATACCAGATCAGATTGAAGCCGGCACCTATATGGTCGCTGCTGCTGCAACCTGTGGGGATGTTCTTGTGAAAAACATAATACCAAAGCATTTGGAATCGATTTCCGCCAAGCTGGAGGAAATGGGCGTGCAGATTGAGGAATTCGACGATGCGCTTCGCGTAAGCCGTTCAGGTTCTCTTACCAAATGCAATATTAAAACAATGCCGCATCCGGGTTTTCCGACCGATATGCAGCCGCAGATCGCGGTGCTGCTTTCTATTGCGAACGGTACTAGCATTATCAATGAAAGCGTTTGGGATAACCGTTTTCAATATGTGGAAGAATTGAAAAGAATGGGGGCACAGATATCGGTTGATGGCAGATTGGCTGTAATCGAGGGTGTTGACCATTTAAATGCGGCTCCGGTAAAAGCAACGGATCTTCGCGCGGGGGCGGCAATGCTGATTGCGGCTCTTGCTGCGTCCGGCACAACACAGATCGAAGGAATCAATCAAATTGAACGCGGTTATGAAAATGTAGAAGACAAACTCCGTGCTTTGGGGTCGGATATCCGGAGAATTCATGTTCCGGAGCCGACGGTTGCACAGGCAATTTAAATAAGATGACGTTCTAAAAGGGATTGACGGCCGTCTTTCCCTTTTCTTAATACTTAGGGGGCCTTTTATGGCAAGATTATGTCCGCTGTTTAGTGGAAGCAGCGGGAACAGTTATTACATAGGTTCGGCGCGTGCGGGAATTTTGATTGACGCCGGCAGAACCGCCAAGCAGTTAAATACGATGTTACAATGCTGCGGTATTGCGTTTGAAGCCGTAAAAGCTGTTTTTGTTACGCATGAACATTCTGATCATGTAAAAGGCTTGCGGGTGTTTGCGTCGCACCAGCATCTTCCGGTTTACGCTTCCTCCGGCACATTGTGTGCGCTTGAAAATATGGGATGCGTGAACGGGAAATTTCCAACCGACGTAATCGATGAAAACGGAATGGAATGTGCCGATATGTTCATTAAGCCTTTCCGCACTTCGCATGACAGCGCGGAGAGTGTGGGGTATCGTATTGAAACGCACGACGGCAGGGTCGTTGGCTTTTCTACCGATCTGGGCGTATTTTCCGACTCCGTGCGGAAGGAATTAACGGGGGCGGATTTTGTTGTACTGGAATCAAACCATGATGTCGGCATGCTGAAAAACGGACCTTATCCTTACCCGCTGAAACGAAGAATTCTGTCCGATACGGGGCACCTGTCCAATCAGGCGTGTGCGGATGAACTTTGCGGTCTTGCACAGGCTGGGACAACTCGCTTTTTGCTTGCACATCTTAGCTCTGAAAATAATACACCGGAGCTTGCGTACCAAACTTCTCTCTGTTCGCTTTCTTTAGCAGGGCTGAAAGAGGGAGTGGACTATCAGCTTTTTGTTGCCCCAAGGGAAAACACGGCAGGAAATGTTTTGCTATTTTAGAGGAAGCTATGCTGAATATAAGAATTATTTGCGTTGGAAAGTTAAAGGAGCCCTATTGGCGGCAGGCCTGTGCGGAATATGAGAAAAGGCTTCATGCGTTTTGTTCCTTTTCAATTTGTGAAATTTCGGAATCCCGTCTGCAGGACAATCCGTCGAACGCGCAGATTGCCGCGGCGCTGCAAACGGAAGGGGAGAAGATCCTTTCCGCGGCCGGCAACTCGTTTCTGTTCGCGCTTTGCATTGAAGGCCGTGTGCTTTCCTCGGAACAGCTCGCCGAAAAAATAGATCATCTTGCGGTCAACGGTAATAGCACCATTTCTTTTCTTATCGGAAGTTCCTTCGGGCTTTCCGAGGAATTAAAGAAAAAAGCGGATTTTAAGCTTTCTATGTCCCCTATGACATTTCCGCATCAATTGGCGCGCGTGATGGTCTGTGAACAGATATACCGTGCATTTCAGATTAACAGTCATGGAAAATATCATAAATAAGGTGAAAAGGATGAAGCACAAAGGAAGAATAGAAAACTCACCTCTTTTAAAAGGTGAGTTTTTTGTTTGAAGCTTTAGTTTTCACACGTGTAGCGGTTGGCGTTCGCGCTGAACGGTAAAGCGGTTTGACGCCTGTTTGAGCAGATTATAAAAAACGGCTGGAATCCTGAAATCCCAGCCGTTTCGTAACCATTATATGGAAATCAAACAGCACCCTGTGCAAGCATAGCGTCGGCAACTTTTTTGAAGCCTGCGATGTTGGCGCCGACAACATAGTTTTTCGGGTATCCGTATTGTTCGGCAGCATCCGATGCATTATGGAAGATATTTTCCATGATGTCTTTCAGCTTTGCGTCAACCTCTTCGAATGTCCAGGAGAGGCGCATGCTGTTCTGGCTCATTTCAAGAGCGGATGTTGCCACGCCGCCCGCGTTGGCCGCTTTACCGGGTGCAAACAGCACGCCATTTGCCTGCAGGTATTCGGTTGCCTCAATGCTGGTCGGCATATTAGCGCCTTCTGCAACGGCGAACACGCCGTTCTTTACGAGCATTTTTGCATCATCAAGCAGCAGTTCGTTCTGCGTTGCGCATGGGAGGGCAATATCGCAAGGAGTGCTCCAGACGCCCTTGCCTTCATGGTAAACGGAATTCGGGCGATAGGCTTTGTATTCGGAGAGACGGCCGCGCTTGACTTCTTTGATTTCTTGAATCGCTTTCAGGTCAATTCCTTCAGCGTCATAAATCCAGCCGGTGGAATCGCTCATGGTAACAACCTTGCCGCCCAGTTCCTGCGCTTTCTGGCATGCGTAAATCGCAACATTGCCGGCGCCGGAAATGGCAATTGTTTTGCCTTCAATGGATTTTCCGTTTTTGCGGAGCATTGCGTCTGTGAAGTAGAGCAGACCGTAGCCTGTCGCTTCCGTGCGGGCAAGAGAACCGCCGTATGTTAACCCCTTGCCGGTTAGAATGCCGCTATATTCATTGCGTAGGCGCTTATACTGTCCGAACAAGTATCCGATCTCACGTGCGCCAACACCAATATCACCGGCAGGAACGTCGGTATCGGGGCCGATGTGCCTATAGAGCTCTGTCATAAAGCTTTGGCAGAATGCCATGATTTCGCGGTCGGACTTGCCCTTCGGGTCAAAGTCGGAACCGCCCTTGCCGCCGCCGATCGGCAAGCCGGTGAGGGAGTTTTTAAAGATTTGCTCAAATGCTAAAAATTTCAAAATGCCAATGTTTACAGATGGATGCAAGCGAAGCCCGCCCTTGTAGGGACCAATGGCATTGTTAAACTGGATACGGTAGCCACGGTTTACCCGGACATTGCCGTTATCATCCACCCACGAAACGCGGAACTTTACCTGCCTGTCCGGTTCCGTCAGCCTTTCAAGGATACCGGCCTTTTCATATTGCGGGTTTTGCTCAATTACCGGGGCCAGGGATTTTAGAACCTCTGTTACCGCCTGGATAAATTCAGGCTCGTTCGGGTTCAGTCGAATTACATTTGCGAGTTGTTCATCAACATAAGACATGCGAAATATCCTCCTATACTTAAAATTAGGAAATGATATTATTCAACCGATAATATCTATAATTGAATAGTTTAGCACATTAAATTGTATATTACAATATTATTTTGCTGATTTTTTCTATAAAATAGTGTAATTTTGCAGGAAATAAACAAAAATACTGCAAAAAGACAGAAAACTACCTTTAGTAATCAAAAATTTGTGCATAAGAATGAAATGAATCTTTCACTTCGAAAATGATTGACACGTAATGGCAAATAGAATAAAATAAAACTAATATCAATTATGGTGACAAGGAGGTTTTTTCAAAAGACCAGCCTTGTTATTTTTATATATGGGGAGGTATTGATTTGAGTAAATATACAAAAAGTGATATTATCAGTATGATTGAAGAAAATAACGTGAAATTTATTCGTCTTCAGTTTACGGATATATTCGGCACATTGAAAAATGTTGCGATTACTACCAGCCAGATTGAAAAGGCGCTAGATAATAAGTGTATGTTCGACGGCTCGTCCATCGAAGGCTTTGTGCGGATTGAAGAGTCGGATATGTATCTTAGGCCGGATCTGGATTCGTTTGTAATTTTGCCTTGGCATACCCAGCACGGCAGGATTGCTCGCCTGATCTGCGATATTTATACCCCCGACGGGAACCCGTTTGAGGGGGATCCACGCTATATTCTGAAAAGGACGCTCAAAGAAGCGGCGGACATGGGGTATGCGTTCAATGTTGGGCCGGAGTGCGAATTCTTTCTGTTTAACACCGATGAATTTGGTCACCCTACAACGGTCACCTATGATACTGCGGGATATTTTGACTTGGGCCCCTCTGACTTGGGGGAAAGCGCGCGTCGGGACATCTGCCTGAATCTTGAAGAAATGGGGTTTGAAATAGAAGCTTCCCATCATGAAGTGGCGATTGCGCAGCATGAGATTGATTTTAAATACAGCGAGGCGCTTTCCGCTGCAGATAATATCCTCACCTTTAAGATGGTTGTAAAATCCTGTGCGGATTCCCATGGGCTTTGTGCCACCTTTATGCCCAAGCCGGTTTACGGCCGCTGCGGTTCTGGTATGCACACCAATATGTCGCTGTTCCGAAACGGGAAAAATGCTTTCTATGATCCGGAAAGCGAAACCGGGTTGAGCCATGTCGTCTTTAATTTTATCGCCGGGATTATGAAGCATATTAAGGGCACGTGCGCGCTAACCAATCCGCTTGTGAATTCCTATAAGCGGCTGGTTCCGGGCTTCGAAGCGCCGTGCAATGTTGCATGGACGTTAAGCAACCGCAGCGCTTTAATCCGCGTTCCCGCCACGAGAGGGCTTGGAACCCGAGTGGAGCTTCGCAATCCGGATCCTGCCTGCAATCCGTACCTGGTGCTTGCCGTCCTTCTGGCGGCAGGACTGGACGGTATTAAGAATGATCTGATGCCACCGGAGGCGGTTGCCGCCAACATTTATGATATTGACCTTCAGGGGAGAAAGGCTGCCGGAATCGAAGCGCTGCCGGAGGATTTGAAAAAGGCGGTTGATGAGATGAAGGCGGATCCGTTTATCCGTGAAGTGCTGGGGGATCATATCTTCAGCAAATATGTTGAAGCAAAGGAAAAGGAATGGTACGAATATTCCACTACGGTTTCGCAATGGGAGCTCGACCGGTACTTGAACAAGTTCTAACGGAAATGTACAGCATTCCGCGGAGTTGTATAATATGAGCAGTATCCTTGTGGCGAATTCCAATCCGGATTACGCTCGAAAAATTGCCGCAGTACTCCGTGCCGCCGGCTCGAATGTCAGTTGCGTCTGTACAACCGGTGCGCAGACGATTGATTTTGCAAACCGCCATTATCATGGTGGGGTGATTGTTTGTAGTGCGAAATTAAGGGATATGTCCGCGCTAAACCTGCCGGAGATTATCGGGCTGAATTATGATTTTTTATTCCTGCTGAAATCAGAGCAGTCGAATATTTCCGGAACGCTTTCCTGTGCCAGCCTGATCCTGCCGATCAATCGCATGGATTTGATTTCCTCGGTTAATATGCTTTTGAATCTCTCCGATTATACCAGCCTTACTGTGAAAAAGAAGCTGGCGCAAGGGGATTTTGATGAAAAACAGGTGATTGAACAGGCAAAAAACCGGATTATGGAGCGCAACCATTTTACAGAGCCGCAGGCACACCGGTTTATGCAGAAGAAAAGTATGAATTCCGGCAAAAGAATGATTGAAATAGCAATGATTATTCTAAATATGTAAAAAAGAGGGGTTGAGATGAAATTCAGCAAAATGCAGGGAATAGGGAACGATTATCTCTATTTTAACTGCTTTGAGGAGAAAATAGAAAATCCATCCGAACTTGCCATAAAACTTAGCGACCGCCATTTTGGCGTCGGTTCCGACGGGATTATTCTGATTGAACCGTCCGACCATGCGGATTGCAGGATGGATATTTATAATTCCGACGGTTCCCGTGCAATGATGTGCGGCAACGGCATACGCTGTGTGGGAAAATATCTTTATGAACGCGGCCTTGTTCGGAAGGACGTGCTGAAAGTTGATACGCTGAGCGGCGTGAAAACGCTGTTTTTGGATGTGAAGAACGGCATTGTGCATTCCGTAAAGGTGGATATGGGAAAGCCCGTATTCCGTCCTGCCGAAATTCCGGTTATCTTTTCCAAGGAAACGGTGATTGATGAACCGATTACCGTTGACGGAAACGAATACAGAATTACCTGTGTTTCCATGGGAAACCCGCATTGTATTTTGTTTGTGGACGACGTTGATGCGGTTCCGATTGAAAAAATCGGGCCCGAATTGGAACACGCTTCCATTTTTCCGGACAGGGCGAATATTGAATTTGTACAGGTGCTGAATTCCGGTGAAGCGAAGATGCGCGTTTGGGAACGCGGCGCGGGAGAAACCTGGGCCTGCGGAACCGGTGCCTGCGCATCTGCGATAAGCTGTGCGGTCAATCATAAAACAGGCCGAAAAGTAAAAATGCACCTTAAAGGCGGCGACCTGAGCATAGAATGGGACGATCGGACAGACACCGTCTTTATGCAAGGCCCCGCCGAATTTGTGTTTGACGGGACGATCGATTGAACGGAATAGATTCGATGAAAGGAATGAGTGGTTTTGCTGAAAGTAAATGCGAATTTTATTAAGCTGCCCCCCAGTTATTTGTTTGTAGACATTGCCAATAAGGTCGATGCGTTTTCAAAACAGCATCCGGAAGTGGAGATTATACGCATGGGGATCGGCGATGTTACCCGCCCTTTGCCTAAAGCGGTTGTCGCCGCAATGCAGAAAGCGGCCGAAGAAATGGGGAAGGCGGAAACTTTCCGGGGCTATGGGCCGGAAGCGGGGTATGAATTCCTGCGCTCGGCAATTGCGGAAAACGATTTCCAGAAGCGCGGAGTGGCAATTGATAAGGACGAGATTTTTGTCAGCGACGGCGCGAAAAGCGACACCGGCAGCATCGGTGACATTTTTGATGTTGATAATGTCGTTGCGGTCTGTGATCCGGTCTATCCTGTCTACGTAGACACGAATGTTATGGCAGGGCGGGCAGGCGATTACCACGAGGGCACCGGATGGAGTAAAATCGTCTATATGCCCTGTTTGGAAAAAAACGGATTTTTACCCCGAATCCCCAATGAGCGGGTCGATATCATTTACTTATGCTTCCCGAACAACCCGTCCGGCGTTGGAATCGGGCGCACGGAACTGAAAAAATGGGTTGACTATGCTTTGCGCAACCAATCCATCATTCTGTATGACGCGGCTTACGAAGCGTTTATTACGGAAGAGGACATGCCGCACAGTATTTTCGAAATAGAAGGCGCGAAAAAATGCGCAATCGAATTCCGGAGCTTCTCGAAAACCGCGGGCTTTACCGGTACGCGATGCGCGTTTACGGTTATCCCGAAGGAATTGGTTTTCAACGAAGTTTCTCTGAACAAGCTCTGGGGCCGGCGCCAGTCCACAAAGATGAACGGCGTTTCCTATGTGATTCAGCGCGGCGCCGAAGCCGTTTATTCCGAGGAAGGAAGACGCGAGGTAAAAGAAAATATCGTATATTACCTTAACAATGCAAAGATCATTAAAGAGGGCTTGGCTAAGGCCGGCTTTAAAGCGTTCGGAGGCGTAAATTCCCCCTATGTCTGGATGAAAACGCCGAACGGATTAACCTCCTGGGAATTCTTTGACCTACTGCTGGAAAAGACCGGCGTTGTCGGCACACCCGGTTCCGGTTTTGGCATCAGCGGGGAGGGCTATTTCCGTCTGACCGCATTTAACACGAAGGAAAACACCGAAAAGGCAATTGAGAGAATAACCAGTTCTTTTAAAGCTTAATGGGATAGGGATTCGTTTTTGAATGCGCAAATTTGTTGTTTATATGTTTTTCATAGATAAGCTGTTGAATAATAAGAATGGTTGGTGATTGAATGAGAGCATTGCTGATGCTTGAAAATGGAATGACCTTTGAGGGGACAGGTTTTGGTGACGAACATGACGTGCTGTGCGAAGTGGTCTTTAACAGCGCAATGTGCGGGTATACCGAGCTGTTAACCGATCCTTCCTATGCGGGACAGGGCGTTGTCATGACCTATCCCCTGATTGGGAATTACGGTGTTTGCTATGATGACGCGGAGTCCACGAAGCCATGGCTCCGTGCATTCATCGTTCATTCCATTTCCGGTGCGGCGAGCAATTTCCGCTGCGATGTGGATTTGAATACGTTTTTGAAGCAGAACGGGATTCCCGGCATTCAGGGGCTTGACACAAGGGCAATTACAAAAATCCTTCGCGAAAGCGGTACCATGCGCGGCATGATCGCTTTCGGGGATTCCTTTGATATTCCCGCAATGAAAAAGAAGTTGGATGCATTTACCTTGAAATCCTGCGTTCCCGTTGTTAGCAGCAGGGAATCCAAGGTTTACGGCGACGGCCCGGTTAAAATCGCACTAGTGGACTATGGGGTGAAAAGCAATATTATCCGTTCGCTCGTCAAACGGGGATGCACGGTAAAATGCTTCCCATACGACGCCTCTTTTGAGGATTTGATGTCTTTTTCTCCCGACGGTGTTATGCTTTCCAACGGACCGGGGGATCCCAAAGAATGCGTGAAAGCAATTTCTGAATTGAAAAAACTGTACTCATATGGCATTCCAACCTTTGCAATTTGCTTAGGTCATCAGTTAATGGCTCTTTCTCAGGGCTTTGACACCTATAAATTAAAATATGGCCATAGAGGTATTAACCACCCGGTTAAAGATTTAACAACGAACCGCGTGTATATTACTTCTCAGAATCACGGCTTTGTGGTCAATGGCGAAACAATTAATCCTTCAGTAGCCGACATCCGTTTTATCAGCATGAACGACGGTAGCATTGAGGGATTAACTTATAAAAACGGGAAAGTTTTCTCTGTGCAGTTCCATCCGGAGGCTTCCCCTGGCCCGCTTGACTCAGGCTTTCTTTTCGATGAGTTTATGAAGTTAATAGGAGGAAGCCGCATATGAAGAGAAAAGATATTAAAAAAGTAATCATCATCGGTTCCGGCCCGATTATTATCGGGCAGGCAGCCGAATTCGACTATGCAGGAACGCAGGCGTGCCGCGCAATCCGGGAAGAGGGCGTGGAGGTTATCCTGATTAACTCCAATCCCGCCACAATTATGACCGACAAACAGATTGCCGATAAAATTTATATTGAACCGTTAACGGTGGAAACGATCAAAAAGGTTATCCTTAAGGAAAATCCGGACAGCATCCTGCCAACCCTCGGTGGCCAAAACGCCCTGAACCTTGCCGTAGAGCTGGAAGAATCCGGTTTTTTGAAAGAAAATAATGTGAAAATGATCGGCACAAACGCCGACACCATACGTATGGCAGAGGACCGTGAGCTTTTTAAAGAGGCCATGGAGCGAATCAACCAGCCATGCGCTGAAAGCGCAATTGCAGAAAATATAGAGGACTGTGTGAGAGTTGCCCGGAAAATCGGATATCCGGTTGTTGTGCGCCCGGCGTACACCCTTGGCGGCAGCGGCGGCGGCATTGCCGACAATGAGGAGCAGCTGATCGCGATCGCTTCTCTCGGCCTACACCGCAGCCGCGTAAATCAGGTGCTGATCGAACGCTGCATTGCCGGTTGGAAAGAGATCGAATACGAAGTCATGCGCGACCATAACGGCAACTGCATCACCGTCTGCAATATGGAAAACTTCGACCCGGTCGGCGTTCATACCGGCGATTCCATCGTGGTTGCGCCGTGCCAGACGCTTGGGGATAAGGAAACGCAGATGCTCCGTTCCGCGGCGCTTTCCATTATCTCCGAATTAAAGGTGGAAGGTGGATGCAACGTACAGTTTGCCTTGAATCCGAAAAGCTTTGAATACTGCGTTATTGAGGTAAACCCGCGTGTCAGCCGCTCTTCTGCGCTTGCGTCCAAAGCAACGGGGTATCCGATTGCGAAGGTTGCCTCCAAAATCGCGCTTGGCTATACGCTGGATGAAATCCGCAATGCCATTACGAAAAAAACATATGCCTGCTTTGAACCCACGCTCGATTACTGTGTTGTGAAAATCCCGCGCTGGCCTTTCGATAAATTTGTATATGCAAAGCGCAGCCTAGGCACACAGATGAAAGCGACCGGCGAGGTTATGGGGATTGCGCCGTCGTTTGAGGCTGCTTTAATGAAATCCATCCGTTCGCTGGAACAGAATGTTTTCAGTCTGATGGATGAAAACTTGCAATCACTTTCGAACAGCGAACTGGAGGAACGCCTTCATGTGGTGGACGACCGCAGGCTTTGGGTCGTTTCGGAAGCGTTAAGGCGCGGAATTTCGCCGGATAAAATCCATGAAATTACGAAAATTGATCTTTGGTTCCTTGACAAGCTTCTATCCATTATCCAAGTGGAAAAAGCATGTGCGACCCAGCCGATCGATCGGGATTTGCTGTTAAAAGCAAAAACATTCGGATTCCTTGATAAAACGATTGCAGAGTTGAGCGGGAAAACTGTGGAAGAAATCCGGGTGCTGCAAGAAAAATGGGATATCCGTCCCGTTTACAAAATGGTGGACACCTGCGCGGCGGAATTTGAAGCGGAAACCCCTTACTACTATTCGACTTACGGAATCGAGAATGAATCCTGCGCCAAGAGCGACCGGAAGAAAATTTTGGTCATTGGTTCCGGGCCGATCCGTATCGGACAGGGCATTGAGTTTGACTACTGCTCCGTACACAGCGTCTGGGCTTTGCGGAACATGGGCTGCGAAACCATTATTGTGAATAACAATCCGGAAACTGTCAGTACGGATTTCGACATCGCGGACAAGCTGTATTTTGAACCGCTGACGGAGGAGGATATCCTCCACATTGTACAGTTGGAGAAACCGGACGGCGCGGTTGTGCAGTTCGGCGGGCAAACGGCGATTAAGCTTGCCGGGGCGATTGAGAAAATGGGCGTCCCGATTCTCGGAACCTCCTTCGACAGCATTGACGAAGCGGAGGATCGCGAACGCTTCGACGCGATTTTAAATGAATGCAATATTCCCCGCGCGGAAGGACGAATGGTTTATACTTGCGATGAAGCGATCAAGGCGGCGAATGAATTGGGGTACCCGGTGCTTGTGCGTCCGTCCTACGTCCTTGGTGGCCAGGGCATGCATATTGCCTATTCCGACGAAGATATCATTGAGCAGATCGGCATCATCAACCGTATTGAACAGGAGCACCCCATCCTGATCGATAAGTACATCATGGGAACTGAAGTGGAGGTTGACGCCGTCTGCGACGGTACAGATTCGGTCATTCCGGGTATCATGCAGCACATCGAACGCGCCGGAATCCACTCCGGGGACAGCATTTCCGTGTACCCGGCGATTGGTGTGGCGAAGGATATGCAGGAGCTGGTTGTGGAATATACCCGTCGGCTTGCAAAAGCATTGAAAGTGAAGGGACTTTTAAATATCCAGTTTATCGTAAAGGATAATGAAGTCTATGTAATTGAAGCAAACCCACGTTCTTCCAGAACGGTGCCGTATATCAGCAAGGTAACCGGAATCCCGATCGTGCCTCTGGCGGTGGGAACCTTCTTCGGGAAAACACTTCCAGAAATGGGATACAATTACGGTTTGCAGAAAGAACGGGATTTAATCGCCATTAAAATGCCGGTTTTCTCCTTTGAAAAGCTATACGGCGCGGATGTAAATCTTGGGCCGGAAATGAAGTCGACCGGCGAAGTGCTCGGCGTTGCCAGAACCTTTGACGAAGCGCTCATTAAATCCTTTTACGGCGCGGGCGTTCATCTGATTAAAAAGGGCAGGGTTATTTTTACGGTAAAGGATACTGACAAGAAAGAAGCTCTTCCCATTGCAAAGGGCCTGTATAACCTTGGCTGGACGATCTACGCTACTCCGGGAACCTCTGATTTCTTTAATGACAATGATATTCCGACCATCCGAACCAATAAAATCGGAACGGGAGCCCCGGATATTCTTGACCATATTACTTCTGGCAAAATCGACCTTGTCATCAATACTCCGTCCAAAGGCGTGGCGCACAACCGCGACGGTTATAAAATCCGCAGAAATGCGGTGGAATGCGGCATTCCGTGCCTGACTTCACTAGATACCGCCAACGCGTTTTTAACCTGTGCCAGACACGTGGACACTACCCATTTGTCGGTTGTCGATATAACAAAGGTTTCTACGTTTTTGAACTTTATCTGATATTGAAAAGAGAAACAGGAGGAATTTTATTATGAAAAAGTGTGAGCTTCTTTACGAAGGCAAGGCAAAAAAGGTTTATGCCACCGATGACGAGAATTATTGCATTGTCGATTATAAGGATGATGCAACCGCCTTTAACGGACAGAAGAAGGGGACGATCTGCGGCAAGGGCGTTGTAAACAATAAGATGTCGAACTACCTCTTTAAAATGCTGGAGGAGAAGGGCATTAAGACGCATTTCGTGGAAGAACTGAGCGACCGCGAAACAGTGGTTAAGAAAGTGGAAATCGTTCCCCTTGAGGTTATTGTCCGCAATAAGGCCGCCGGCAGCCTTGCAACAAGGCTGGGCATGGAGGAAGGCACGCCGATGAAATCCACCGTTCTGGAATTCTGCTATAAGAACGACGATTTGGGCGATCCAATGGTAAACGAGTACCATATTCTTGCGGCTGGGTTTGCAACCAAAGAGGAAATTGATCAGATCAGCGCAATGTCTTTGAAGATCAACGAAATTTTGAAGGAATTCTTCCTGTCTGTAAACATTGAACTGATTGATTTCAAACTGGAATTCGGCCGCTGTGCGGACGGAATCATCCTTGCGGATGAAATTTCGCCGGATACCTGCCGCTTCTGGGATGTGAACACCCACCAAAAACTGGACAAGGATCGTTTCCGCAGAGATATGGGCGGAGTGGAAGAGGCTTATGCCGAGGTAATGAAGCGCATTGGTTTATAAATTACAGGATGGTGAGTTTTTGAACAGCTCGATAATGGATTATGATGTTTTAAAACCGCACGAAGAGTGCGGCGTATTCGGCATTTATTCCGATGGCGACGTTTCTCCTGCTTATGCAACGTACAACGGGCTTCTTGCTTTACAGCACAGGGGGCAGGAAAGCTGCGGGATCGCGGTTTGCGACCGGGGAGTGGTTTCCTACTCCAAGGATATGGGCCTAGTGACGGAAGCATTCAACGATAAGATATTGGATAGTCTTAAAGGGCAGATGGCGGTCGGGCATGTCCGCTATTCCACTTCGGGCGGCAGTGTGCGTGAAAACGCACAACCGCTCGTTATGCGTTATATAAAAGGAACGCTGGCAATTGCCCATAACGGGAATTTAACCAACGCTTACGAGCTCCACCGTGTTTTGGAACGCAGGGGCTGTATTTTCCAGACAACGATTGATACGGAAGTCATCGCCTATATGATTGCGCGGGAACGTGTGGACGCTCCTTCTATCGAAGAAGCGGTGCGCCGCGCAATTCCAAAGCTTCAAGGCTCCTTTTCGTTGGTCATTATGAGCCCTCAAAAACTGATTGCCGCGCGCGATCCGCATGGTTTCCGCCCGCTTTGCATCGGAAAAATCGGTAATTCCACCGTTTTTGCTTCCGAAACCTGTGCGCTGGACGCTTGCGGGGCGGAGTTTGTACGCGATGTGGAACCGGGCGAAGTGGTTGTCGTTGACCAGGATGGAATGCGTTCCTTCCGGGATCCCGTTGATGTTGAAAAGTCCCTTTGTATTTTCGAGTATATTTACTTTGCCAGAACGGATAGCATTATCGACGGCATCAGCGTTTATGAAGCCCGCAAACAGGCCGGCCGGCTTCTTGCAAAGCAGCTTCCGGTTGAGGCGGATATGGTCATCGGCGTGCCGGAATCCGGTATAGACGCCGCGATTGGGTACAGCGAGGAATCCGGTATTCCGTACGAGAAAGGAATCGTAAAGAATACGTACATCGGCAGGACCTTCATTAAACCGAGCCAGTCGGAACGGGAACGCAGCGTGCGGATTAAGCTGAATGCGCTCTCGAACTGCGTGAAGGGCAAGCGGATTGTCATGCTGGACGATTCCATTGTCCGCGGAACAACCAGCGCGCGCATTGTTAGTATGCTGAAAGACGCGGGTGCCAAGGAAGTTCACCTCCGTATCAGCTCGCCGCCGTTTTTGTGGCCCTGCTATTATGGGACGGATATTCCCTCAAAGGACGACCTTATCGCGTGCCAGTACAGCATTGAAGAGATCGGAAAAATGAGCTTTGCGGATTCCATTGCCTTTTTAAGCGTTGAAAATCTGGCGAAGATCATGGGTAGCAGGAAAGGTTACTGCGACGCCTGTTTTTCCGGGAAATATCCCGCTCCTATTCCGGACTATTTAATAGCCAATAAGGACTATGATTATAGCACACCGATTAAACGTCTGTAATTTCCATTTTGGAGGAATTATAATTGAAAAATAGCTATGAATCGCCGTTATCATCCCGCTATGCGGACGAGGAAATGAAATATCTGTTTTCACCGGACAAGAAATTCAGAACATGGCGCAGGCTTTGGATTGCATTGGCAGAGGCCGAAAAAGAGCTGGGGCTGAATATTACGCAGGAACAGATTGATGAAATGTGCAAATACGCCGATGATATCAATTACGAGGTTGCCGAAGCCCGCGAAAAAGTAGTGCGCCACGACGTAATGTCCCATGTTTACGCGTATGGCCAGCAATGCCCGAAAGCGAAGCCGATTATCCATTTAGGCGCGACATCCTGTTATGTAGGCGATAACACAGATATTATTATTATGACGGAAGCGCTGAAGCTTATCCGCAATAAGCTGGTCGGCGTCATTCGCGTATTGTCGAAATTTGCCTTACAGTATAAGGATTTGCCAACGCTGGCGTTTACCCATTTCCAGCCGGCCCAGCCGACCACGGTGGGCAAACGCGCAACCCTTTGGATTCAGGATTTACTGATGGATTTGGAAGACGTGGAATACCAGTTATCCAAAGCAAAACTGTTGGGTTCCAAGGGAACAACCGGCACACAGGCGAGCTTTTTGGAATTATTCGACGGCGACCATAGTAAAGTAAAAAAGCTTGACGAAATAATTGCTAAGAAAATGGGGTATTCTTCCTGCTTTGCGGTTTCCGGCCAGACCTATTCCCGGAAGCTCGACAGCCAGATGCTCGCCGTTTTAAGCGGGATTGCGCAGAGCGCCGCCAAATTTTCGAATGACATCCGCCTGCTTCAGCACTTGAAAGAAGTGGAGGAACCGTTCGAAAAGAATCAGATTGGTTCCTCGGCGATGGCCTATAAGCGCAACCCGATGCGCAGCGAACGGATTGCTTCACTTTCCCGCTATGTGATTATCGACAGCTTGAATCCCTGCATTACGGAGGCGACCCAGTGGTTTGAACGCACGCTGGACGATTCCGCAAATAAGCGGATCAGTGTGCCGGAAGCCTTCCTTGCCGTCGACGGAATTTTGAATCTGTACGCCAATGTGGCGGACGGCCTGGTGGTATATCCGAAGGTTATCAACCAGCATCTTCTGCGTGAACTGCCGTTTATGGCAACGGAAAACATTATGATGGATGCCGTTAAACGCGGTGCGGATCGCCAGCAGCTCCATGAACGGATTCGTGTCCACTCGATGGCGGCCTCCCGCGTGATCAAAGAGGAGGGCGGGGAAAACGACCTGCTTAGCCGCATTGCAGCTGACCCGGCGTTTGGCGTTACTTTGGAGGAACTGCAGAAAATTGTAAGTCCAGAAAAGTATGTAGGCAGGGCGCCGCAACAGACGGAGGAATTCATTGCCGAGGTTGTCAACCTGCTTCTGCAAAAGTATGATTTCGTTTCCGAGGAGAAGCCGGAAATAAATTTATAAAGGGTAAATGAATTCGGAAAGAATTTTTATTTTAATTCCGCTTTGCTTTTAATGGCAATTGTGTTATTATTATAAAGTTGTTTTAAACATTACTGCCTAAATATGGCCGCAGGGCAGTTATTTTGCAAAATCCGTTGCGGCACGGCGGAGTGAAGGTTTTATGATTAAAGCAATTGTTGGTGCGAACTGGGGCGACGAAGGCAAGGGCAAAATTACCGATGTGGAAGCTGCCCAGTCCGATATTGTCGTCCGGTTTCAGGGAGGCAGCAATGCCGGTCACACTATTATCAACAATTATGGAAAATTTGCGCTGCATCAATTGCCGTCAGGTGTTTTTTACAGCCACATAACCAATATTATCGGCAACGGCGTAGCACTAAGCGTGGAGAATTTTATCAAAGAGATGAAATCGCTTGAGGAACGCGGGGTTCCGAAGCCGAATGTTGTGATTTCGGATCGCGTGCAGCTTGTCATGCCTTACCATATCCAGTTGGATACGTTTGAAGAAGCGCGGCTTTCTTCCCGCTCCTTTGGTTCCACAAAGTCCGGTATTGCTCCTTTTTATTCGGATAAGTTTGCCAAGATTGGTTTTCAGGTCAGCGAACTGTATGATGAAGAGGATGCGTTGAGAGGGAAAATTAACCAGGTCATCACATTGAAAAATGTGCTGTATGAACATTTGTACCATCAGCCGAAGCTTACCGTGGACGAGGTCTACAATAAGCTGATGGAGTACAAGAAATTGCTGGAACCGTATGTGGCGGATACTTTTACCTTGCTTCACAAAGCGGTGAAGGAAGGAAAGAATATCCTTCTGGAAGGCCAGCTCGGCGCGTTGAAGGATCCCGATTTCGGTATTTATCCGATGGTAACCTCGTCTTCCACGCTGGCCGGTTACGGCGCGGTCGGCGCGGGGCTGCCGCCTTATGAGATCAAGGAAATCATAGCAGTCGTGAAGGCGTATTCCAGCGCGGTCGGCGCGGGCGAATTCGTCAGCGAAATTTTCGGCGACGAAGCCGACGAGTTGCGCCGCAGGGGCGGCGACGGCGGTGAATTCGGAGCCACAACCGGCCGTCCGCGTAGAATGGGATGGCTGGATCTGGTTGCTTCACGCTACGGATGTCAGGCGCAGGGTGCAACATGCGTTGCCTTTACGGTGCTGGATGTGCTTGGCTATTTGGACGAAATTCCGGTCTGCGTCGCATACGAGCTGAACGGCAAGCGGATTGATTCTTTCCCGCCGACCAATCAGTTAAAGCACTGCAAACCGATTATCGCAAAGCTGCCAGGCTGGAAGTGCGATATCCGCGGAATCAAGAATTACGCAGATTTACCCGAAAATACACGCAGATACATTGAATTTGCGGAGAAAGCAATTGGGGTCCCGATCAAGATCGTTTCCAACGGTCCATCGCGCGAGAATATTATTTACAGATAACTCCATATAATAGAGCGCCAGCATTCCCTGCTGGCGTTCGTTAATTAACTTATCGAAGAAGGTGTATAATAATGTGCGGAATTGTTGGATACATCGGAGAAGATCAGGCTGCTCCCTTTTTACTGAACGGCTTGGAAAAGCTGGAATACCGAGGCTATGATTCGGCCGGAGTCGCTGTTTATAATGGTACCTCCCTTCAGGTTGCTAAAGCAAAGGGCAGGCTCAAGGTTTTGAGTGAGATGATTAACGGGGGAAGGGACGTTCCCGGTACCGTGGGGATTGGCCACACCAGATGGGCTACTCACGGAAAACCGTCGGACATAAACTCCCATCCGCAGGTGAGCGACTCGGGAAAATTTGCTGTCGTCCATAATGGAATTATCGAAAATTATCTTGCCTTAAAAGACTTGATGGTGAAAAAAGGCAAGGTGTTTGTATCGGAAACCGATACGGAAGTAGTGGCACAGCTTTTGGAGTATTATTATAAAGGGGATATTCTTGAGGCTGTCATCAAAGTCATTCATAAAGTGGAAGGCTCATATGCCCTTGGTATCATCTGCGCGGATGATCCGGATCAGGTTGTCGCGGTGCGGAAAGACAGCCCGCTGATTGTCGGCTTAGGAAAGGGCGAAAATTTTATCGCTTCGGATATTCCTGCGATTCTGAATAAAACTAGGGATATTTACCGTCTGAACGACAATGAAATTGCGGTTCTGAAACGCGATTCCGTTCTGGTTTATAACACCGATAAGGAAATTGTGACGAAAGAACCTGTCCATATTGATTGGGATGTATCAGCTGCCGAAAAGGGCGGTTATCAGCATTTTATGGCCAAGGAGATCATGGAGCAGCCAAAGGCTGTGCGGGATACGATTTCCCCCAGAATCCAGGACGGAAAAATCGTCTTGGACAAAATTACTTTAACGGCAGAGCAGATCAAGAGGTTTAAAAAAATTTATATCGTTGCGTGCGGTTCTGCATACCATGTAGGCATGATCGCCAAGTATGTTTTTGAGAAATTCGCAAGAATTCCGGTGGAGGTCGATGTTGCCTCCGAGTTCCGGTACCGTCAGCCGATTATGGATGATAAGGTTCTGGTGCTTGTAATTAGTCAGTCCGGAGAGACCGCCGACACGCTGGCAGCGCTTCGGGAGGCGAAAAATCTTGGCGTAAGAACGCTTTCTATTGTAAATGTTGTGGGAAGCTCGATTGCGAACGATTCGGACGATGTTATCTACACTTGGGCCGGGCCCGAAATTGCAGTTGCGACAACGAAGGCTTACAGCACACAGTTGGCGGTCGTTTATCTGCTTGCCATTTATTTTGCGGACAAACTTGGCACCATTACAGCAGAGGAATATTCCTCCTATATTTCGCAGCTGCAATCCCTGCCGGATAAAATTTCGGAGATATTGGCGAATAAGGAACAGATTCAGTACCTTGCATCCCAGTTCTTTAATGCAAAAGATGTGTTCTTCATCGGCAGAAATCTGGATTACGCAATGTCTTTGGAAGGCTCTTTAAAGCTTAAGGAAATTTCCTATATTCATTCCGAGGCTTATGCGGCGGGAGAATTGAAGCACGGTACCATATCGCTTGTCGAAGACGGCACTCTCGTGATTGCTTTAGCTACACAGGATGCGCTTTTTGACAAGATGATCAGCAATATGAAGGAAGTAAAGGCACGCGGAGCGGTTGTGCTCGGCCTTACAACCAAACAGAATAAAAAAATCGAACAGGTGGCCGATTATGCTCTTTACGTCCCCGAATTATGCGAAATGATGCTGCCTTCACTGGCGGTCGTCCCCTTACAGCTTTTCGCTTATTATGTAGCGTCCATGAAGGGCTGCGACATTGATAAACCGCGCAATCTGGCAAAATCGGTAACCGTGGAATAAAGAAAAGGGAAAACAGTTCAAAGAATGGAAGTGCGGCGATATGATGAAAAATGAAGCAATATTAATTCTCGATTTTGGAGGGCAATACAGTCAGCTGATTGCGCGCCGGGTTCGTGACTTGAATGTATATTGTGAAATTAAATCCTATAAAACGAATGTAGAACAAATTCGTTCATCCGGGTATAAAGGAATTATCTTTTCCGGCGGACCGAACAGCGTTTATACCGAAATTGCTCCCGTTTGTGACAAACAGGTCTTTGAACTGGGTATTCCTGTTTTAGGTATCTGTTACGGCGCGCAGTTGATGTCTTATTTGCTTGGCGGCAAGGTAAGCAGCAGCAAGGTTCGCGAATATGGAAAGACACCGGTGAATTTTCTGGAATCCGGTGCGCTGTTCCAAAATATTGAAAAGAATTCTGTCTGCTGGATGAGCCATACGGACTATATTTCCGTAGCGCCCGAAGGCTTTCAGATTACCGCGGTGAGCGATGCGTGCCCGGTTGCTGCGATGGAGAACGGCGCAAGGAAACTATATGCTTTGCAGTTCCATCCGGAAGTGGAGCACACCGTCCGCGGAAATGAAATATTAAAGAACTTTTTATACAATATCTGCGGGTGCAAGGGCGACTGGCAAATGGCATCGTTTGCTGCCGAGACCATACAGCACATTAAGGATACCGTTGGCGACAAAAAGGTGATTTGTGCGCTTTCCGGAGGGGTGGATTCTTCGGTGGCGGCCCTTTTGGTTCATAAGGCCATAGGCAAAAACCTGACCTGCATTTTTGTGGATCATGGCATGCTCCGCAAAAACGAAGGCGACGACGTTGAGAATGTATTCCGTAAGCAGTTTGACATGAATCTGATTCGCGTAAATGCGCAGGAGCGCTTTTTAGCCAAACTGAAGGGCGTTACCGAGCCGGAGCAAAAGCGCAAGATTATCGGCGAGGAGTTCATCCGTGTGTTTGAAGAGGAGGCAAAGAAGATCGGCCATGTCGATTACCTTTGCCAGGGAACAATTTACCCGGATGTAGTCGAGAGCGGAACCGGCGACGCCGCGGTGATTAAAAGCCACCACAATGTCGGTGGGCTGCCGGATGATGTCGGTTTCACCGGGTTGGTGGAGCCGCTGCGGAGCTTATTCAAGGACGAAGTGCGCAGGGTTGGTTTGGAACTGGGCATTCCGGAACATCTTGTCTGGCGCCAGCCTTTCCCGGGTCCGGGACTTGGTATTCGCATCATGGGCGAAGTTACCGCTGAAAAGCTTGCTATCCTGCAGGATGCCGATGCGATCTTCCGCGAAGAAATCGCTTTGGCGGGCTTGGACAAGAAAATCAATCAGTATTTTGCGGTTCTGACCGGCATAAAGAGCGTGGGAGTGATGGGGGACGGAAGAACCTACAGCAATACCATTGCTTTGCGCGGTGTAACAACCTCTGATTTTATGACGGCGGATTGGGCGCGGATTCCTTACGATTTGCTGGAGAAGGTTTCCAGCCGCATTATTAACGAAGTAAAACAGGTAAACCGCGTCGTTTATGATATTACGAGTAAGCCCCCCGCAACGATCGAGTGGGAATAAACAACACAAAGCCACAAATCCAGCAATCATACGGATTTGTGGCTTTTCTTGTCAATTGAAAACCCCACGCATAGCACGGGTTTTCAATTAACGAAATGCTCATTTTGCCTATGCAGTACAGCTTACTGCCTGCCGGATTGTTCCTGTCCGGATTGCTCTCCGACGGATTGCCCTTTGGACCCGCTTTCGGCTGCCTTTTCCAAAGCTTCTGTGTTTGACAACATGACTTTTCCTTTTATATCGACTAATTTCAGATTTTTCCCTTTTACAACCTTTTCCAGTTCTATGATTGATAGATCAAGTTTATTTGCCATATCCTGCTGCTCTTTGCCCAAGCTGTTTTTATACAGCTCCCAGACGGATTTCAGGTTGCTGATATCTGAGTCCGCCTGTTTCCAGTTAGAAGCTAACGAGTTCAGAATGGCACTTCTCGAATAATAGCGCACCCGTTTAATTTCCGGCGAAGGTTTTGGTTGAAAGAGAGAATATAAATCCGGTATATTGGCATAAACCTTGTTTGCGGCCAGCATGATATTCATCTTATTTTTGCTGCTTACGGTGTTGGACAAATTATTCAGCGCCGTGCTGAAATTATTAATCAACTCTTGTTTGGCGCCTTTTTTTACAGCCGCAGCCATTAAATTGTTCCATTGATAGTGCATCATATCTACGGTTTGGGAAACCGTGGTCATTGGGTCTGGCTGGCTGGAGGTCTGCGGCTGGCTTTGCTGCCCACCTTGGCTTTGCTGTGAGCTTTGGTTTGCCTGCGTGTACTGTCCCTCTTGTTGACCTTGGCTTCCCTGGCTGCTCTGGTTTTCCTGCGAGCTTGCATTATTCTGTCCTGACTGCGTGCTTTGGTCATTTTGCTGCATTCCCTGTTTGACCAGAACAGCCGGACCGTTCAGCGTTTTTATAATCATTTCAATATTATTTTCCAGGCCGATTAAATCAGGGAGGGCTTTTTCCGAGCCTTGATCTGCTTGGGAAGACGATTCAGTCTGTGTGGCTCCTGATTCAGAAGACTGCTGTGAACCACATGCAGTAAGCAGGGTAAAGACGAGAGATATGGATACTATTTTTGTGCATGCTGTTTTCACTTTCATATGAAATCCATTATCCTCCATGATTAAAATATATGATTATTATATCTTGTTGCGTCCAATTCATACTTTCTGTTCTCTTTTCAGATCCATGTTGTAGTTTTTGCGAGGCTTTTCTAGGTAAATCTGTACAATAACCGTAAGGAAACAAGGAGAAGAATGTAGAAAAAGGAAAGTTGCCGCCGGTTGACAAATCTTGCGCGGATACCTTATAATAAAAACACAATCGAACGGGCTTTTATTACTGACGGATTATGTGGATAAAACCACAGGGGAAAAAAGCCTTGAATTAAGCCGACCGTCTGGGCAGCATTTTGGTTTTGACCAAGTGCCGCCCTTTTTTATTTCTTTTTTCAGAGCGGACGGGGAAAAACCAGATGCCTTGAAAACAGAAGGAGAGTTTATGAACGAACAGGCATGGAAGAATTTTAACGGGGAACGCTGGAAAACGGAAATTAATGTCCGGGATTTTATCCAGGCAAATTACACGCCGTACGAGGGTGGTGACGAATTCCTTACTCCGGCGACGGAACGGACAAAATCGCTGATGGAAAAGCTGAACCATCTGTTGGAGCTTGAGCGGAAATCCGGCGGGGTGCTGGATGTTGACACCCGAACCGTCAGTTCGCTGAAGAGTTACCGCCCCGGCTATCTGGATCGGGAACAGGAGATTATCGTAGGGCTCCAGACAGACAAACCGTTAAGGCGGGGAGTCAATCCCTTCGGCGGGCTGAGAATGACGCGCGAGGCGTGCAAGGCATACGGGTACGAGCTTTCAAAGGAAGTGGAGAAGGAATTTCAGTACCGCACCACTCATAACGACGGTGTTTTCCGCGCCTACACGGATGAAATCCGCGCGGCGCGCCACTATGGCATTATTACCGGCCTGCCGGACGCCTACGGAAGGGGGCGCATTATCGGCGACTACCGGAGAGTTGCGCTTTACGGAATTGACCGGCTGATTGAGGAAAAGAAAAAAGACAAAGCAGAAATTGGTGCGCAGATTCTCGATGCTGACCACATCCGGCAGCTGGAAGAATTGTACCAACAGATCACGTTTTTAGGTTATCTTAAAGAGATGGCTGCCATGTACGGCTTCGACATCGCCAGGCCCGCGGAAAACGGAAAAGAGGCGGTGCAATGGCTGTACTTCGGGTATCTGGGGGCAATCAAGGAGCAGAACGGCGCTGCCATGAGCTTAGGGCGGGTCAGCACGTTCCTGGATATTTATTTTGAGCGCGATCTGAAAAACGGTGTTCTTACGGAGCAGCAGGTACAGGAAATTTTCGACGATTTTGTTATGAAGCTGCGTATGGCGCGGCACCTGCGCACGCCGGAGTACAACGAACTGTTTGCGGGCGACCCGATGTGGATTACCGAGTCGGTCGGAGGCATGGGCGAGGACGGCAGAACCCTGGTGACGAAAAGCTCTTTCCGCATGCTCCATACGCTATACAATTTAGGCCCCTCAGCCGAACCGAACCTTACCATCCTGTGGTCCAACAAGCTGCCGGAAAACTTCAAGCGCTATGCTGCGAAGGTATCCTGCGACACAAATGCCATCCAGTTTGAAAACGACGACGTCATGCGTCCGAAATTCGGCGACGATTATGGGATTGCCTGCTGCGTTTCGGCCATGCGCTTGGGGAAGGATATGCAGTTCTTCGGGGCAAGGGCAAACCTTGCGAAGCTTCTGCTGATGAGCTTAAATGGCGGCCGCGATGAAAAAAGCGGGCAGCAGATTGCCCCAAAGCGAACGCCTTATGAGGACGATATCCTCAATTATGACAAAGTCATGGAGAGCATGGCCTTTTACCGCGACTGGCTGGCGAAAACCTATGTGAGCGCCATGAACATCATCCATTACATGCATGACAAATACGCCTACGAAAAAACGCAGATGGCGCTGCACGACACCAATGTGCACCGTTTCATGGCGTTCGGCATTGCCGGGCTTTCGGTTTTGACCGATTCGCTTTCTGCGATTAAATATGCGAAAGTAAAATGTATCCGCGATGAAAGCGGGCTAATTAAGGACTTTGAAACCATTGGCGAATACCCGGCCTACGGCAACGATGACGACCGCGTGGATTTGATCGCGCAGGAACAGGTGAAACTGTTCTTTGAAGCCTTGAAAAAAAATCCGACCTACCGCAACGCGGAGCATACGCTTTCCATCCTGACGATAACGTCCAATGTTGTTTACGGCAAAAAGACCGGGGCAACCCCGGACGGAAGAAAATCCGGCGAGCCCTTTGCCCCCGGCGCAAATCCCATGCACAACCGCGAGAAGAACGGCGCGCTCGCGTCGCTGAACTCGGTTGCCAAGCTGTCCTATGATACCTGCAAGGATGGCATATCCAACACCTTTTCCATTGTGCCGCAGGCATTAGGGTACACCGAGGAGGATCGCCATAGGAATCTGGTGTCTATTCTGAACGGCTATTTTCTGCAAAATGCGCACCACATCAATGTGAACGTGCTGAACCGCGAAACGCTGATGGAAGCCTATGAGCACCCGGAACGCTACCCAAACCTGACGATCCGCGTATCCGGGTATGCTGTGAATTTTCACAAGCTGTCCAAGGAACAGCAGAGGGAAGTGATTTCCCGCACCTTCCACGAGGCGATGTGATGAAGGGCAGGATCCATTCCTTTCAAAGCCTGGGGGCGGTGGACGGCCCCGGCGTGCGTTATGTCGTGTTTCTGCAGGGGTGCACGCTTCGCTGCGCGTATTGCCACAACCCGGACACCTGGAATTTCGACGGGACGGAATACACAGTAGACGAAGTCCTGGAGAAAATTCTGCGCTACAAACCCTATTTTTGGGAAAACGGCGGGGTTACCGTTTCGGGCGGAGAACCGCTGCTGCAGTGGGAGTTCGTTTCTGAGTTGTTTCGCCGGCTCCATAACGAAGGAATCCATACGGCGCTGGACACCACCGGCATCGGTGACCCGGAGGGTGCTCGCTCGGTACTGCTTCAAACCGATTTGGTTCTTTGTGACCTGAAGTTTTCCGTTGCAGAGGATTACCTGCGTTATTGCCGGGGAAACATGGATACGGTCCTGCGGTTTCTAAAGCAAACGGAAAAACTGCGGGTGCCGCTGTGGATTCGGCATGTTGTTGTTCCGAATTTGACGGATGGCAGGGACCACATTCTGAAAATCGCGGAACTGGCTTCCGGATTTTCCAATTTGGAGCGGCTGGAGCTTCTGCCGTTTCGCAAGCTGTGCAGGAGCAAATATGAGGCGATGGGCCTTCCGTTCCCGTTCAGCGATTACGACGAATGTACCGACGCAAGGATTCGGGAACTTTATCAAATGATCGAAAACCGATTTCCGAAAATGGCTGGGTACTTTCATTTCGAAAAGAAAGCATTGTAAACTGAATTTTGTTAAAACTGGACACCATTAATTGATATTTATAAAAGCAAAGAGGCTTCCGTTGTTGCGGAAGCCCCTTTGCTTTATGATAGATGTAAATCATGTTATCGGATGAAGGATAAAGTCAGGAACAGGGTGGACATCAGCGAAGATACAAGGGAAACCACCGTAATCTGCGTGTTAATCGATGGTCCGGCGGTGTCTTTAAACGGATCCCCGACGGTATCGCCGACAACCGCAGACTTATGTGCGTCGGAACCTTTGCCGCCGTTGTTTCCGGACTCAATGTATTTTTTGGAATTATCCCAAAGGCCGCCGGCGTTGCTCATAAACAGGGCAAGGAGCAGGCCGCTGATAATATTGCCGCACAGGAAACCGCCAATGGCCTGTACTCCTCCGATAAAGCCTACGATGATCGTCAGGATAATCGTAACAAGTCCTGCGGGAATCAATTCTTTTAATGCGCCGAAGGTGGCAATCTCAATGCATTTATCGTATTCGGGAGCAACGCCCTCTTTTCCTTCCTTTAAACCAGCAATTTCGCGGAACTGACGGTGGATTTCGGAAACCATTCTCTGCGCGTTGCGGTCAACGCCAAGCATCAGCATGGCGGAAAATACCGCCGGGACGGAAGCCCCGATCAGAAGCCCGAAAAAGACAATCGGATTCATAACGTCAAACCCGGTCAATCCTTTTACTCCAAGCGCTGCGGCAGCGTCATTTACTTCGCTGATGAAAGCGCCGAGAAGTGCGATTACGGTCAGGCCCGCTGCTCCGATCGCAAAGCCCTTGGTCACCGCTTTTACGGTATTGCCGGCGCTGTCCAGCGCGTCCGTAATTTCCAGCACGTCGTCGCCCAAATTCCCCATTTCGGCAAGCCCGCGTGCGTTGTCCACGATGGGGCCGTAAGCATCGTTGGAAATAATCATGCCCACAATCGAGAGCATTCCGACCGCAGACATCGATATCCCGAACATCGCATATCCGGGACCGATCGGTTCGCAAAGCTTATATGCGGCCAACGCGGAAATGGCAATTCCCATCATGGCGGGCAGCGTACTGATAAATCCATAGGATATGCCGGATAAAATCGTAAATGCCGGACCGGATTCGGAGGCCTTTGCAACTTGATGGACCGGTTTTTTTGTATCGTCCGTAAAGTAATCGCTGGCAATGCCGATGATAACGCCGACCAAAAGCCCGACGATGCTTGCGCCCCAAATGCGCCACTCAAACTGGAAAAGCCAAGTGGCGGCGGCTGTTAACAGGGCGAAAATTGCGGTTGTTACATAAGTGCTGCTGTTTAATGCTTTTGTAGGGTTGCCGTGTTTGCCCATTCTGGCGGTTGCAACTCCGATAATTGAGGCAAATAAGCCGACGGCCGCGTAACAGAAAACCAAGCTGGTGTTTGTGATTCCCCCGGCAACATTGTCCAAGGATGCCGCGATTACAAGCGCCGCGGCCATGGAAGCAACGTTTGAATCGAACAGATCGGCGCCCATGCCGGCTACGTCTCCAACGTTATCCCCGACATTATCCGCAATAACCGCGGGGTTTCTCGGGTCGTCTTCGGGAATGCCAAGTTCCACCTTACCGACCAAATCCGCACTAATATCCGCAGTTTTTGTAAAGATGCCGCCACCCGCTTTTGCAAATAAAGCGAGGGAACTGGCGCCGAAGCTGAAACCCAGCAGCGCGGTGGTATTGTTTGTAAACAGCATGACGAGGGAAACGCCAAGGAGAGTTCCCCCAACAACTGCCATGCCCATCACTGCTCCTCCGCGGAAGCCGGACATAAAAGACGGCTTGATGCCGCTTTGCGCGGCTTCTGCTGTTTTCACATTGGCTATGGTTGCGATTTGTATACCGACCACGCCGGCGATTGCAGAGAAAATCGTTCCGCATATGTAGGACAAAGCCATAACAAGGTTATCAAGATAATGGCCGTTCCATACAGGGGTTGGGAGGAAAAGGAAAATGAGGAGCGCCGCCACACCGGCAAATTTCGCTAAGACGATGTATTCCTTTGTTAAAAAAGTATTCGCGCCGTTTCGGATTAATTGCCCTACCTCAGCAATCCGAGGGTTCGACGATGGTTGCTTTTTAACCCACTGGTAGAGCCATGCCGCGAATAAAAAAGAAAGAACAGAAACAGCAATTGAAGCAACTACAAAGAATGTAATTGTAAACTTCATCTGTACCACTCCTCGTTAATAATTTCTTCATATTTATTATAACAGCATCTTAGTTGTAAAAATAGATTAAATTAGACGATTTTATTTCAATATAATTGTAGGAAATAATAGAAATTTAACTAGGTAACTTCCTCTATGCAAAGATTTTAAGAATTGCAATTTTTAAAATAAACGCTTATTATATAAAAGATATTCAAAGAAAGTCGAAATCGGAATAGAATAAGGGGAATAAAATATGATGATGCCTTTGAACCCGCAAAAACATGCCGTTTTGTTAATGGCTGCCTGTGCAACCTTATGGAGTATTGCCGGTATCTTTATCAAAATGGTACCGTGGAATCCTTTTGTAATTGCAGGATTTCGCAGCGGAATCGCGGCAGTAGTTGTTGTTCTTTTTTTAAGGGCTACCGGAAGGCATATAAAAGTGAACCTGTATTCTATCGTGAGTGGTCTCTTTATTGCGGGGACATTTTTTGCGTTTGTAACAGCGAACAAAATGACTACGGCGGCAAACGCGATTGTTCTGCAATTCACATCTCCAGTATTTATCATGATTTTATCCGCGTTTTTCTTTCGTCAGCGCTTCTATAAGGCGGACATAATCGCGGTGGCATTCACATTGACCGGCATATCTTTGTTTTTCTTCGATAAGCTTGGTACGGGGAATTTGATTGGAAACTGTATTGCGATTTTAGCCGGTTTGTTTATGGCGGGAATGTATGTCTTTACCGGGCATATGGATGACGATGCGCGTATGAGCGCGATATTGTTTGGACATTTGTTCACCGCTGTTATTGGAATACCGGTTGCTTTTTTTGTGCCGGCGCCGGTTACGACGGCTTCCGTTTTAAGCATTTTAGCCCTTGGGGTGTTTCAGTTGGGCATTCCTTACATCCTATATGGATTGGCCGTTAAACATTGCCCGCCGCTTGCCTGTTCGCTGATTGGTGCAATTGAACCGCTGCTGAATCCGGTTTGGGTATTCCTGTTTAACGGCGAAAAGCCCGGTTGGTTTGCCTTTGTGGGAGGGATCATCGTAATCGCCGCGGTTACGGGATGGTGTGTCTGGCGTGACCGGTACGTATCCCTGAACAAAGCGGCGTAGGCGTAATTAATGAAACAGAATGATCTGGCTATACAGATTCATAATAAAATACAATCTCGAATGCAATTATTAGGAAAGCAGGGAAGAAAGTGGAGCAGGAAACAGAAAAACTCTATTATCAAAATACATACTTAAGGACATTTACGGCAAAAGTTCTTAAATGTGAAAGGCAGGAAAATGTTTATCATGTTGTTCTGAACCGAACAGCTTTTTATCCGGAAGGCGGCGGGCAGCCCGCGGATACAGGTGTTATCAACACCGTTAATGTATTGGATGTTCAAGAAAAAAAGGGCATTATCATCCACAAAACTGACAGGCCGCTTGCGGTGGGGTCATCGGTAAGGTGCGGGATCAACTGGCCGCGCCGCTTTTCGCTGATGCAGCAGCATTCCGGCGAGCATATCGTATCCGGGCTTGTTCACCGCTTTTATCACCTTGACAATGTCGGTTTCCATATGGGTGCAAAAGCAATCACCGTTGACTTTAACGGCGAACTGGGCGAAAACGATCTTGCTTTGGTCGAACGGCTGGCCAACGAAGCGGTTTTCCGCAACATCGAAATAAAAACCGATTGTCCTTCGGAAGAAGAGCTGGCTGTTTTGGATTACCGCAGTAAAAAAGAGCTTACAGGGAAGGTGCGCATTGTAACGGTCCCCGGTTATGATGCCTGCGCCTGCTGCGGTACGCATGTGGTCAGAACAGGTGAAATCGGCGTAATTAAGATTATGTCCGCACAGAGGTATAAAGGCGGCACGCGCGTCAGCATGTTGTGCGGGGACAGAGCAGTCGCCGACTACAACGAAAAGGAAAAGAGTGTCGGCGCGGTTTCCGTGCTGCTGTCCGCCAAGCCGGAAGGAATCGGCCAAGCGGTGGAGCGCGTGCTGGAAGAGAATGCCTCGCTGAAAAAGCAGCTTGCCGAAATACGACGCCGGACGCTTGAAGAACAAGCGAAATGTGTGCAGGAAGGTACAAAAAATATCTGTTTATTTGAAGAAAATTTAACTTCGAATGACCTGCGGACATTTTGCTTATTGCTCTGCGAGCGATGTAGCGGAATAGCCGCAGTATTTTCCGGCGATGAAACACAGGGCTACAAATATGCGATTAGCAGCACGAGCGAAGACGTCCGGCCTTTCATCAAAGAATTCAATAAAGCCTTGAACGGACGCGGAGGCGGTTCCAAGGGACTTGTTCAGGGTACGGTAAAGGGGAGCCAGAAGGAAATTCACCGATTCATTCGCAGATCCTTTGAAAATATGTAACGTCGGAGGAAGACAGTATGTATAGTTTTAAAAACGATTACAGCGAGGGAGCGCACGCGAAAATTCTGGAGGCTCTTTCCAAAGCCAGCGGGGAACAGAACGCCGCCTATGGGATGGACAGCCATAGCTTGAACGCTGCAAATCTGATTCGGAAAAAAATGGGTCGCGGCGATGCCGACATTCATTTTCTGGAGGGCGGCACGCAAACAAACCTGATCGCCATTTCCGCTTTTTTACGTCCCTGGGAGGCGGCGGTTTCTGCGGAAATCGGTCATATTAACGGGCATGAAACCGGCGCGGTTGAAGCAACTGGGCACAAAATTCTAACGGTAAAGGCTGACGAAGGGCTTCTGACGCCGCTGCTTATAAAACCGATTCTGGATTCCTATACAAGTGAACATACCGTAAAACCAAAGCTTGTGTATATCTCTGACTCTACCGAAGTCGGTACGGTTTATACGAAGGCTCTGCTGTCCCAACTGAGCGCTTTTTGCAGGGAGAACGGCTTGTATCTTTATTTAGACGGCGCGCGCCTGGGTTCGGCGCTTACGGCGCAGGGAAACGACCTTACGCTGCGGGATTTGGCGCAGCTCTGCGATGCTTTTTCCATCGGAGGCACCAAAAACGGCGCGCTTTTGGGCGAAGCTCTGGTCATCTGTAATCATGCATTAAAAGATGATTTTCGCTACATACTGAAGCAAAGGGGTGCGATGCTTGCAAAGGGTATGCTTTTGGGCGTGCAATTTGAGACGCTGTTCGAGAAAAATTTATATTATGAGTTGGCGGAACATGCAAACAATATGGCGGAATTGATGCGAATTGCGATCCGAAATTCAGGATTCGAATTTCTTTCCAATTCTCCCACCAATCAGATTTTTCCGATTTTACCCGATGATTTCGTCGATAAGCTTCGGCAGAATTTTGATTTTGAAATTTGGGAAAAGACCGATCCTCTTCATACGGCAATCCGCCTCGTTACATCTTGGGCTACACCTGAACAAGAAGTTGAGCGTTTTATCCATTATTTTTATGAGTTATGATAAAATTTGATTTTTGTAGCAATGTAAACATTCAACAAATTTGATTAGAAAACAACGAAATATTTTATAGCTTAAAACAAATAACCTATAATTTTTTAAATTATATTAGACATTATGTGAAAAGTGACTAGCAAATTTATCGCAATTTTCGTTTTCTTGTATTGCAAAACAAAGCATATTGTGATATATTTAACATATCACTTACGGTTAGTATGTAATGTAATTATTATCAAGGTATGTAGTGTAAAAGATGAATGGAGGAAATTTTTATGTCAAGAAAAGTCGTATTGGCAGGTGCCTGCCGAACAGCAATTGGTAAAATGGGTGGTGCGTTATCGAATGTTCCCACACCGACTCTTGGTACAATTGTTATTAAAGAAGCAATGAAACGCGCAAACATTAAGCCTGAGCAGGTTGATGAAGTTATCATGGGCTGCGTTTACCAGGCTGGACTTGGACAGAACGTTGCGCGCCAGTCGGCTGTTTTTGCTGGTATTCCGGTAAGTGTTCCTGCTTTCACCTTAAATAACCTTTGCGGTTCCGCATTGAAGAGCGTTAACGTTGCTGCGGCTTTAGTTGAAGCCGGTGAAGCGGATATCATTATTGCCGGCGGTATGGAAAACATGTCCGGCGCTCCGTATCTTCTTAAAAAAGCCCGTTTCGGTTATCGCATGAATAACGGCGAGCTGCTTGACTCCATGATTCATGACGGCTTGGAGGATACATTCAATCATTACCATATGGGTATTACTGCTGAAAATGTTGCAGAGAAATATGGCCTTACCCGCCAGATGCAGGATGAATTTGCAGCCCTCAGCCAGCAGAAATGCGAAAAGGCGCGTGCGGAAGGCAAATTCGACGAAGAAATCGTTCCGGTTCCTGTCAAAGTCAAAAAGGAAACCATTATGTTTGACAAAGACGAAGGCCCCCGTTCCGGCGTTACTGTTGAGAGCCTTTCCGGCTTGAAGCCTGCTTTCAAAGAGGGTGGTACTGTAACCGCGGGCAATGCTTCCGGAATTAACGACGGCGCGGCTGCGATCGTTGTTATGAGCGAAGAAAAAGCAAAAGAGCTCGGCGTAAAACCGATGGCTACTTGGGTTGCAGGCGCTTCCGCCGGCGTTGATCCTTCCGTTATGGGACTTGGCCCGATTTTCAGCACACGCAAGGTTATGGAGAAAACCGGCCTTACCGTTGACGATATGGATCTTATTGAAGCAAACGAAGCGTTTGCCGCTCAGTCTTTGGCGGTTGTCCACGATCTGAAACTCGATATGAACAAGGTAAACGTTAACGGTGGCGCAATTGCGTTAGGCCATCCGGTCGGATGCTCCGGCTGCAGAATCCTTGTAACTCTGCTTTATGAAATGAAGCGCAGAAATTCCAAGTACGGTCTTGCTACACTTTGCGTAGGCGGCGGCATGGGTGTTTCCGCTATTGTTAAAATGGGCGAGGATGCTTAATTAAAGCGGAAGAAAGAAGGGTAATTGGATTATGAGTTACGTTAAATACGAGCAAAAGGGATTTATCGGGACCATTACCATTGACCGTGAAAAAGCACTGAATGCGTTAAATAGTGAAGTGCTGAACGATTTGGAAGCTGTCATTGACAGCATTTCCATTGACGATACAAGATGCGTTATCATCACCGGTGCGGGACAAAAGTCTTTCGTCGCCGGTGCCGATATCGGCGAAATGTGCAATAAAACAAGAGCAGAAGCGGAAGCCTTCAGCGCAAGGGGAAATGCAGTTTTTAGAAAAATTGAAAAACTGCCGATACCGGTCATTGCGGCTGTAAACGGTTTTGCACTTGGCGGCGGATGCGAGCTCGCCCTTAGCTGCGATATCCGCATTGCGTCGGAAAACGCTGTGTTTGGCCAGCCTGAAGCCGGCTTGGCGATTGTTGCCGGTTTTGGCGGTACGCAGAGACTCGCGCGCACAATCGGCGTTGGCAAGGCAAAAGAAATGCTTTATACCTGCTGCAAAGTGAAAGCGGACGAAGCGTTGAAAATCGGCCTCGTAAATGCAGTTTATTCTTCCGACCAACTCATGGCGGAATGTGAGAAGCTGGCAGGCAAAATCGCTGCAAATGCTCCGATTGCTGTTCGCGCAACAAAGAAAGCAATCAACCTTGGCTTGCAGACAGATATCGATACAGGCGTTCAAATTGAAGCCGCGATGCATGCCTCCTGCTTTGAAACACAAGATCAGAAAAATGCGATGACGGCTTTCCTGGAGAAACGTAAACCAGAACCGTTTGTTAACAAATAATTAAAATATATTTATCAGGAGGAATAAAAATGATAGTTGGTATTATTGGCGCGGGTACCATGGGTTCCGGTATTGCCCAGGCATTTGCTCAGACCGACGGGTTTACAGTAAAGCTTTGCGATATTAACGAAGAATTCGCCGCCAGCGGGAAAAAGAAAATTGCCAAGAACTTTGAAAGACTTGTTTCCAAGGGCAAAATGGATCAGGCGAAAGCGGATGCGATCCTTGCTAAGATTACAACCGGTACACGAGAAATTGTTTCCGACTGTGACTTGATTGTAGAAGCAGCTCTTGAAAAAATGGAACTGAAGAAGGAACTGTTTAAGGCATTACAGGGCATCTGCAAGCCGGATGCAATTTTTGCTACAAATACTTCTTCTCTTTCCATCACGGAAATTTCCAGCGGCCTTGACAGAGCGGTTGTCGGTATGCACTTCTTCAATCCTGCTCCTGTAATGAAGCTGGTCGAAGTTATTGCCGGCATTACAACCCCGGACGAGACAGTAGAGAAGATTAAGCAGATTTCTGTCCAGATCGGCAAAACACCGGTTCAGGTTAAAGAAGCTGCCGGCTTCGTTGTAAACAGAATCCTTGTCCCGATGATTAACGAAGCGGTTGGAATCTACGCTGACGGAACTGCCTCTGCGGAAGATATTGATACGGCGATGCAGCTTGGCGCAAACCATCCGATGGGACCTCTGGCTTTAGGCGACTTGATCGGTTTGGATGTTGTTCTTGCTGTAATGGAAGTACTCCAGTCTGAAACAGGCGACAGCAAATATCGTCCTCATCCTTTACTCCGGAAAATGGTTCGCGGCGGATTGCTGGGAAGAAAAACCGGTAAGGGTTTCTACGATTATTCAAAATAAGCAGTTGTTGCAAAAATAGATTTTGGAGGAACGAGTATGGATTTCGTACTTAGCAAAGAACACGAGATGGCTCGCAATCTCTACAGAGAGTTTGCGGAAAACGAAATAAAGCCGTTGGCTCAGGAATTGGATGAACAAGAGCGTTTTCCAACTGAAACAGTAGAAAAGCTTCGTAAATACGGTTTTCTGGGAATTCCTTTTCCGAAGGAATACGGCGGACAAGGCTGCGACACTCTTGCCTATGTCATGTGTATTGAGGAAGTAGCGAAAGTCTGCGGAACAACAAGCGTTGTTATTTCCGGACATACTTCTTTGGGTGCTGCTCCGATTTTAAAATTTGGTACTCCTGAACAAATCCAGAAATATTTTGTTCCGCTTGCAAAAGGTGAAAAATTGGGCGCTTTTGCGTTGACGGAGCCGAATGCCGGTACGGATGCTTCCATGCAGCAGACAAAAGCCGTACTGGAAGGCGATCATTATGTATTGAACGGTAGCAAAATCTTTATTACCAACGCCGGCTATGCAGATACATATATTGTTATTGCAATGACGGATAAGAGCAAGGGCACAAAAGGCATTTCCGCTTTTATTGTTGAGAAAGACTTCCCTGGCTTCAGCGTTGGCAAGAAAGAGAAGAAGATGGGTATTCGCGGTTCTTCTACCTGCGAGCTGATCTTTGAAAACTGCATTGTTCCGAAAGAGAATCTTTTGGGTAAAGAGGGCAAAGGTTTCAACCTTGCTATGAATACTTTGGATGGTGGCCGTATTGGTATTGCGGCACAGGCTTTGGGCTTGGCTGAGGGTGCTTACGAAGAAACCGTCAAGTATGTAAAGGAAAGAAAGCAATTCGGCAAACCGCTTGCTAAATTCCAGAACACACAGTTCCAGCTTGCCGATATGGCAACAAAAATTAAGGCTGCCCAGATGCTCGTATACCGCGCTGCGATGGCGAAAGACACGCAGAAGGTTTACTCCGAGGAAGCGGCAATGGCAAAATTGTTTGCAGCCGAAGTTGCGATGGAAGTTACTACAAAGGCAGTTCAGCTTCACGGCGGTTATGGCTACACCAGAGAATATCCGGTTGAGCGCATGATGCGTGACGCGAAGATTACAGAGATCTACGAAGGCACCAGTGAGGTTCAGCGCATGGTTATTTCCTCACATGAACTCAAGTGATTCAATAAAGCCCAAAAGGAGTGACAATTTTTGAATATTGTAGTTTGCATTAAACAAGTTCCTAATACAAATGAAGTCAAACTTGATCCGGTAACCGGAACGCTTATCAGAGAAGGCGTTCCCAGTATTATTAATCCCGATGATAAGGCTGGCCTTGAAGCCGCCCTCCGCCTGAAAGACGAACTCGGCGCTCATGTTACAGTACTTACCATGGGGCCGCCGCAGGCTGACGCAGCCCTGCGCGAAGCGCTCGCGATGGGTGCGGATGAAGCAATTCTGGTAACAGATAGAGCATTCGGCGGCGCCGATACTTTGGCTACCTCCACAACAATTGCAGCTGCTCTTAAAACCCTTCCCTATGACCTGATTATCACAGGCCGTCAGGCAATCGATGGCGATACGGCTCAGGTTGGCCCGCAGATTGCGGAACATCTTGGCATTCCGAATATCAGCTATGCAGAAGAAATCAAAGTTGACGGTGATTATGTTACTGTAAAACGCCAGTATGAGGACAGATATCACATTGTTAAGGCGAAAATGCCCTGCCTGATTACTGCGTTAAGTGAATTGAATCAGCCGCGTTATATGACTCCGGGCGGAATTTTTGACGCTTACAGAAACGCAGAAGTTAAGATCATTACCCGTAAGGATATCGATGTTGAGGATTCTGCCATTGGCTTGAAAGGCTCACCTACCAGAGTTGCGCAGACATTCACAAAGAGTTTGAAGGCAGCAGGTCAGCTTGTTAACCTTGACCCGCAGGAATCCGCAGAATTTATGCTGGAAAAGCTCAAAGAAAAATTCATTATATAGTTGAAAGTGGTGAGCAAAATGGATATTCAAGAATATAAGGGCATATTTGTTTTCGTACAACAGGTAGACAATAAAATCGCTAGTGTTTCCTTTGAACTTCTTGGTAAAGCCAAAGAGCTTGCAAAAGATATGGAAACAGAAGTAACGGCAGTTCTGCTTGGCTATAATGTTTCCGGCCTTTGTAATGATTTAGCGCGCTATGGTGCGGATAAGATCATTATGGTCGACAATAAGGCTCTTGAAGTATATGCTACGGAGCCTTATACACACAGCATGTGCAAGATTATTGAAAAATATAAGCCTGCAGTCGTTCTTTACGGCGCAACTGCAATCGGCCGCGATCTTGCTCCCCGCATCTCTGCTAGAGTCAAGACCGGCTTGACTGCGGACTGCACGAAGCTGGAAATTGCAGACGATGGCACGAAGAATCTGAGAATGACCCGTCCTGCTTTCGGCGGCAATATTATGGCGACCATTCTTTGTCCGGAACATCGTCCGCAGATGGCAACTGTCCGTCCGGGCGTTATGCAAAAAATTAAGCCGATCGAAGGTGCAACAGCCCCTGTTGATAAATTCGATATTGAAATCGGCCCGGATCATCAGAATGTAGAAGTTCTCGAGGTCATCAAGAAAGTATCCAATAAAATGGACATTCAGGATGCGAAGATTCTGGTTTCCGGTGGTCGCGGTATGGGTTGCCCCGAAAACTTTAAGCTTCTTCAGGATTTGGCCGATGCTCTCGGCGGTACGGTAAGCTCTTCAAGAGCTTGCGTTGACGCCGGCTGGGTTGAAAAGGATATTCAGGTTGGCCAGACAGGTAAGACGGTACGCCCGAATCTCTACATAGCTTGCGGTATTTCCGGTGCGATTCAGCATCTTGCAGGTATGGAAGAGTCCGATGTGATCATTGCGATCAATAAGGATGAGTCGGCTCCGATCTTCGAAGTTGCGGATTACGGTATTGTTGGTGATGTTACGAAGATCCTTCCTATATTCACAGAAGAAGTTAAAAAGGCAATGGCTGCCCGCAACAACGCTTAATTTCAAATTAAGGCTCCGCATGCTTAAAGCGTGCGGAGCTTTTTGCTGCGCGACCCCCCGGCAAGGGAGAGGATTATTGTAGCTATATAAATTTTCTATTGAGCTAGTCAATTTCAGGGTGAGCAAAGTGAGTCAAAACCTCCGGCTAAGCCGGAGGCATGATTAAGCCCTAGAAGGGCATATTACGAACAATATCCCTAAAGGGGCCGAAAAGGTCTGCCAATTGTATTGCTTTTTCGGGGCTACCCCTTAAGGGGTATTTATTTATGCCTTGGTTTCTTTGCTACCCGTAAACGGGTCAATATATTCTTTAACACTCATCTGATCTGCTATCTGATCTTCTTCCAATTGCTTTTTTATGTATTTCTGTATCTGCTTTTTATTTCGTCTTACTGTATCAACATAATACCCTCTTGCCCAGAAAGGTCGATTCCCATATTTGTACTTTAAATTCGCATGCCTATCGAATATGATAAGACTACTTTTTCCTTTAAGTATCCCATACTATGCTACGCTATATTTGGGTGGAATACTTATCAACATATGTATATGGTCGGGACAAACATTCGCCTTTATTATTTCTACTCCTTTTTGCTCGCACAGCTTTCTGAGTATTTGCCTATGTCTGTTCTTATATCTCTGTAGATTACTTGTCTACGATATTTCGGCGCAAATACTATATAATATTGATATCTTCATTTGGTATGTTCTAAACTATTTATGTCTTTCATCTTGAAGACCTCTTCGATATTTTTGTTAGGTTGACAGACCAGAACTTTAATATATCGGGGAGTTTTATTTTTATCTATTGCTAAAGATTTTTATCCACCAGCAGAGCTGGTGGATTTTATTCCATACGAAAAGAACCGCAGTTTTCCCAAGCTGAAAACTGCGGTTCTTTGACAGTCTGAGCAATTCAAAAGAATTGCTGGCTTTGCTTTCCTTTAATAGGTCTTACTGTTTTAATCCCATTTTTTCTTCTTTAAAAATCCGGGCGTCCATGCGTTTTAAATCCGGTGAGATAATCGGTTTCTTCGGCATATGTGCGAGTACATCCTTTTCTAAATCAATACCCGGCGCAATTTCAATCAGCATAATTCCGTCTTTCGTCAACCGGAAGACAGCGCGTTCTGTAATATACATAACCGGCAGATTATTTTTAATAGCGGTTTTAACGCTGAAGGTGATATGTTCAACGCTCTCACGGAATTTATTTACACTACCCTCATGAAGAATATGCAATTCGCCATCTTTAATTTCCGTTTTTAAACCGTTAGCGGTAAAGGTTCCGCAGAAAAATACCTGCTTGGAGTTTTGAGAAATGTCGATGAATCCGCCGCAACCAGGGAGCTTTGAACCGAATTTCGATACATTGACATTCCCTTCTTTGTCGGCTTCCGCAAATCCCAAAAATGCCTGATCTAGGCCGCCGCCCTGATAAAAATCGAACATAGAGGGCATGGAAATAATCGCATCCGGGTTCAAGCTGACGCCAAAATCAAGGCCGCTTTGCGGATTCCCGCCAAAAATTCCGGATTCCACGGTCAAAGAGAATTCGTTGATTCCTTCTTCCATAGCAACAGATGAGATAAATTCCGGAATCCCGATACCAAGGTTTACAACGCTGCCTTTTTTCAATTCCATAGCAGCACGGCGCGCAATTATTTTTTTATTGTTCAAGGGGACAGGTTTGAATTCAGCCAGTCCCATCCGGTGTTCACCCGAGAAGCCGGGGTTATACTGCGTTCCGAAATTCTGCATGTGGTATTTCGGATCGCTTATCACTACGACAGCATCAACAAGTACGCCGGGAATTTCTACTTTGTGTGGATCTAAGGTACCCGCTTTCACGACGCGTTCAACCTGAACAATTACAGTTCCACCCGAATTTTTACAAGCCTGTGCAACGGCAAGCGTTTCCGCACGCACACCTTCTCGCTCGATGGAAATATTTCCGTTTTCATCCGCATACGTTCCGCCCAAAATTGCGAAATGAACCGGATGGGTCTTGTAATAAAGATATTCTTTTCCGTCGATTTCAATCAGTTTTACAAGGTCTTCTTCCTTCTGAGTTAAAGCATTTAGCTTACCGCCCAGATAGCGCGGGTCAACAAATGTGCCTAAACCAACATGGGATATGGTTCCAGGCTTGTGGGCTGCGGTATCCCGGAACATATGGTTCGTTACACCTTGCGGAAAATCATAAGCAATAATTTTGTTTTCTACAACCAGTTTCCCCAGCTTGGGGGCCATTCCCCAGTGGCCTCCGATCGCCCTGCGGATTAACCCTTCATGTGCCAGATGGTTTAAACCCTTTGTCTTACCGTCTCCTTGCGCTGCACAGAATAATAAGGTGAGATTGTTTGGCTCTCCGGTTTCCAAAAAACGGTTTTCGATTTCTTCTGCGATTTCTTCTGGAACAGATGCACCCATAAATCCGTTGATAGCAAAATTAACATTATTTGGTACCAAATTAGCGGCTTCCCGAGCGGTTAAGATTTTTACTGCCATCCTTCAATCCTCCGAATAAAAACTTTGTTAATATTATATCATATTCGTATGAAAATTCAAGAAGCAGCAAGAGAAAAAGTGTGCTACATAAATGAAAAGATGCCAAAATTTTAAGAATATGATAAAATAAAAAATACAAGAGGAGGGTAAATTACATGGAATTATATGGAAATCCAAAAATAAAATTGTTGGAATTATATAAATTGCTCAAAAGCTATTCGGATGATGAACATCCGCTTTCCGCGAATGATTTATGCAGGATGCTTGCGGAAAAAGGAATTGCTGCGAGCCGAAGAACCGTTTACCGCGACCTGAAAGTATTGACGGAGTATGGTGCCGATATTTTATATACAAGGCTGCCGAAACAGGGCTTTTTCCTTGCAAAGCGTCATTTTGAGCTGCCGGAGGTACGGATTTTGTTGGACGCCGTACTTGCGGCACCTTTTATTACAAATAAAAAAACAGCCGAATTAACAGAAAAGCTTTGCGGGCTTTTAAACTGTTATCAAGCTGCGGAAGTATCCAGCCAAATTCGTATTGGCAAATGCGATAAATTTGGAAACGAAGAAATCTATTATAACATCGATACCATTAATCATGCCATTTCCAGCCTTAAAAAAAATATCATTTTGTTATCATCATAATGTAATTGTAAATCAAAGGGCGCAGCTTGATGAAGGCAAAAAGCTGATCATCAGCCCGTATGCATTGTTATGGCACAATGATAAATACTATCTTGCCGGAAATTATGAAAAGTACAATAATATCAGCAACTACCGGATTGACCGTATGAAACATGTTGAGCTAACCGATCTGAGTGTTCGTCCGTTTAGTGAGGTAAGCGACTACAGGGAATGCTTTGATACAACGGATTATGCAAGGAAATCGTTTCATATGTTTCATGGGGAGCAAGAGCGGATCGTGCTCCGCTGTTCCAATGATCTGATTGACGTGATTGTAGACAAATTCGGAAGGAATATCGAGCTTTCCTGTCATGACAGAAATGCGTTTACCGTACGTGCTTCCGTATTTGTGAGCGACGGTCTTGTGGAGTGGCTGATGCAACACGGGGACCGTGTGGTAGTCCTCTCCCCGAAAAGGCTAAAGGAGAAAATGATTCACCAGATAGACGCAATGCGGACAGCCTATCAAATTACATAAACATATGCTCTATAAAAATCTTAATTCCAATTCCTGTTAGCACAATACCGCCGAAAAGCTCCGCCTTTGTAGACAGCAGCCTGCCGAAATTTTTTCCGATATATACGCCGATAAAGCAAAGGCAAAAAGTGATTAATCCGATAATCCCAACCGAAAGCAGCATGGCCGTTACAGTCGATGCGCCTACGGCCGAAGGTAAAAGAACGCCTGTTACCAAAGCGTCAATGCTGGTTGCAACGGAAAGGATCATGAGCGTTCGAAAATGGATATCCGCTTGTAAAGGACATTCTTCATCCGATCCGTTTTTGTTTGATTCAATAATCATCTTAATGCCAAGATAGGAAAGAAGAAGCAGGGCAATCCAATGGTCTACCGCGTTAATGATACTTTCTCCCGCTTTGCCAATCAGCCAGCCGAGCATGGGCATAAACGCTTGGAAAAAGCCAAAACTGAGTGCAAGTTTAACTGCAAGTTTAAAAGTAATCCCTGGCTTCGCCCGATGATTTGTAGCTCCATTTGTTATACTTACGGCAAAGGCGTCCATTGACAGCCCCAGAGCTATACCGCATAGTGAAAGATAATCCATCTAAATTCCTCCCAAAGCATTGTTTAATAATACATTTGAAAACGGGAAATGTCAATTTTTAATTCGCATATATTTGTCCTTTTCTTTAATTTAACGGAATAATGTGCTAAAGTATTGCCTTTATCCATCAGAAATGATAAAATAAACAAAATGAAAGTATAGAGGGAACTTTCTTATGATTGTGGTAATTGATTACGGTGCTGGAAACCTGCAAAGCGTTGTAAAGGCTTTTCGCTTTATAGGGGGCGATATACAGGTTACCTCTGATAAAGAGATGCTGAAGGATGCTTCTGCGGCGGTATTACCCGGCGTGGGGGCTTTCGGAGACGCCATGGATTGTCTTAAACGCTCTGATTTTGTAAAGCCGGTACTTGATTTTATTGAAAGCGAAAAGCCGTTTTTGGGGATTTGCCTGGGGTTGCAGCTCCTTTTTGAAGGAAGCGAGGAAAATCCGGGCATAAGCGGGTTGGGCGTACTGAAAGGGAATATTCGCAGAATACCGGCTGGACCCGGATTGAAAATTCCGCACATTGGCTGGAATTCATTGGATATAAAAAAAGTGGACGGCTTGTTTCGCGGCTTGGAACCGAACCCCTATGTATATTTTGTGCATTCGTATTATTTACAAGTGGAAAATCCGGAAATTGTTTCTTCCACAACAAATTATGGTATACAGATAGATGCTTCGGTGCAGCGCGGAAACTTGTTTGCCACGCAGTTCCACCCCGAAAAGAGCGGGAAAACCGGATTGAAAATGCTGAAAAATTTTCTTTCCTGTGTAGAAGCGGGAGGGACGCGGTAATGTATGCAAAACGAATTATCCCCTGCCTTGATGTAAAGGATGGCAGGGTTGTAAAGGGAACCTCCTTTATCCATCTGCGGGACGCCGGGGATCCGGTTGAGGCGGCAATAGCGTATGATGAGCAGGGGGCGGACGAGCTTGTGCTGCTGGATATCACGGCTTCCTCCCAGGCACGCGGTATTATGCTGGATATCGTAAGGGAAGTGGCGAATAAAATTTTCATTCCCTTCACAGTTGGCGGAGGAATTCGTACGGTAGAAGATTTTACCGCCCTTTTAAGAGCCGGAGCGGACAAGGTTTCCGTAAATTCTTCAGCTGTGAAACGTCCGGAAATTATTCGCGAGGCGGCTGAAAAATTCGGCAGCCAGTGTGTGGTATGCGCAATTGATGCAAAACGCAGGCCGTCCGGGGGGTGGACGGTTTATATTAACGGCGGGCGGATTGATACAGGCAAAGACGCGGTTTTGTGGGCAGTAGAAGCAGCCCGGCTGGGCGCGGGGGAAATCCTGCTGACCAGTATGGACTGTGACGGCGTAAAAAACGGTTACGACCTTGCGTTGACTGCCGCCATTTCGCAAAGCGTGAACATTCCGGTTATCGCTTCCGGCGGTGCGGGGAAAATGGAGCATTTTTACGACGCCTTTACAGAGGGAAAGGCGGACGCGGTGCTTGCGGCATCCCTTTTCCATTTCGGCGAAATTGCGATTCCCGATTTAAAGGCTTATCTTGCTCAAAAAGGAATTCCTGTTAGGCAGTAAAAAATGGGGCTGAATTTTCTTCAGCCTCATTTTTTATGGATAGAAACCTCCGGTGTGGCATAAGAATTACTAAGTAAATTGGAGGTGCTGGATATGAAGTTAAAAAAATTGTCGGCATGCTTCCTCGTTGTGACGATGTTGGTTTCAATTCTGCCGGTTCGTGCGGCCGCACTGTCCGACGCAGAGGTAAAAGCCCCGTCGGCCTTGTTGATGGAGTCACAGACCGGAAAAGTTTTATATGAGAAAAATGCGCATGAAAAACGCCCGTGTGCCTCGATTACGAAAGTAATGACCCTGCTGCTTGTGATGGAAGCACTTGATTCGGGAAAAATAAAACTGACGGATATGGTATCCGCCAGCGAGCATGCTGCTTCTATGGGCGGTTCCGATATATGGCTGAAGCCCGGGGAAACCATGACGGTGGACGATATGCTGAAGGCCACAGTAATTGCCAGCGCAAATGACGCGGCGGTGGCTTTGGCCGAGTACGTCTCCGGAAGCGAGGACGAATTTTTACAGCAGATGAACCAGAAGGCAAAGCAGCTTGGAATGAACGATACCTGCTTTAAAAACTGCAATGGCCTGGACGAAGACGGGCATGTAACTTCCGCGTATGACGTTGCGGTTATGTCGCGCGAACTAATTAAGCATAAAAAAATATTTGACTATACGAAAATCTGGATCGAAAATATCCGCGGCGGGAAAACGCAGCTTGTAAATACCAATAAGCTTCTCAAAAGCTACCGGGGCATTACCGGATTGAAAACAGGCACGACCGGGAAGGCTGGAAGCTGTATTTCCGCAACCGCAGAGCGCGACAACGTCAAGCTGATTTCCGTTATTCTGGGGGCTTCCAATACGAAGGACCGGTTTTCAAGCGCCTGCACCCTGCTTGATTACGGGTTTGCAAATTGGGCAGTCACAACCCCCGCGCTGCCAAAAGAGGCTTTAAAACCTATCAATGTAATCAACGGGATGAATCCCACCGTGGAAACGACGGCTGAAACAGGCAGCAATATCTTGGTTCCGAAAGGAAAAGCAAATGATATCCAATACAGCGTAACGCTGAATGAAAATGTGACTGCTCCTGTCAAAAAAGGACAAATCGTAGGAAAGATCGTCTATAAGTTGGGGAATGAAGTTGTTAAAGAATGTCCGATTTGCGCGAAAAATTCCGTTGAGAAAATAAGCTTCGGTTCTGTATTCCGCATCTTAGCAAAATATCTTTTTAAAATGATTTAAAAATATAAAATATTTTTAAAATATAGTACCCCGCCTTGCAAATACCGTCAATATATTGTAATATAATTTTAGCGGCAGTATAACTTAGGAGGATCTATAACATGTCTATTCAGTTTGATGCAAGGCACCTTTCACGTTTTATCGGGCAAAATGAACTTACTGCTATTGCGCCGCAAGTAAAGCTTGCGCACGAAGCGCTTCATTCCGGGAACTGTGCTGGAAATGATTTTATCGGGTGGGTCGATCTGCCGACCAACTACGATAAAGAAGAATTTTCCCGTATTAAGGCGGCTGCGAAGAAAATTCAGTCAGACACCGATGTTTTTGTCGTAATAGGAATTGGCGGTTCCTATCTTGGAGCGCGCGCGGCCATTGAATTTTTAAAGTCTCAGAACTATAATTCCATGAAGAAAAATACGCCGGATATCTATTTTGCCGGCAACAGCATCAGCTCCTCCGCGTTAAGTGAGCTTTTGGAGATCTGCGAGGGCAGGAACGTTTCCGTAAACGTTATTTCGAAATCCGGTACCACCACCGAACCCGCGATTGCGTTCCGCGTATTCCGCAAATATCTGGAGGATAAATACGGCAAAGAGGAAGCGTGTAAGAGAATTTACTGTACGACCGACAAATCCCGCGGCACGTTAAAGCAACTTGCCGACAAGGAGGGATACGAAACCTTTGTTATTCCGGATAACGTAGGCGGAAGGTACTCGGTCTTAACAGCAGTCGGCCTGCTTCCGATCGCTGTCAGCGGCGCGGATATTGATGCGCTGATGGTCGGTGCGGCGAAGGCACAGAAAGAATATAACAATCCGGACTTGGCGGCAAATGCCTGCTACCAATACGCCGCTGTTCGCAATATTCTGTACCGCAAGGGAAAGGAAATCGAAATCCTTGTCAGTTATGAGCCCTGTTTTACCATGATGTGCGAATGGTGGAAGCAGCTTTACGGCGAAAGCGAGGGCAAGGATAATAAGGGACTTTTCCCGGCCTCCGCGATCTTTTCCACCGATCTGCATTCGATGGGGCAGTACATTCAGGACGGCAAGCGTTCTCTGTTCGAAACCGTCGTGCTGTTTGAGAAGGCAAAGAAAGACGTGTTCATCGAAAGCGATGCGGAAAATGCGGACGGCTTGAATTTCTTGCAGGGAAAAAGCATGGCATACATCAACGAAAAAGCATTTGAAGGTACGGTGCTGGCCCACACAGACGGCGGCGTGCCGAATATTGTCTTCCGCATTCCCGATTTTTCGGAAGAATCCCTCGGTTATCTCATATACTTCTTTGAAAAGGCTTGTGCAATTTCCGGAAGTATGCTGGGGGTAAATCCCTTTAATCAGCCTGGCGTCGAGAGCTATAAAAAGAATATGTTCGCACTTTTAGGCAAGCCCGGATATGAATCCGAGAAGGATGCATTGGAAGCAAGATTAAAGAATTAAAAAAACACAGGAGTTTTCTCCGCTGCTGCGGAAAATATTAATATAGGGGGAGCTTTATATGATTACTCTTATTGTTGGCAGAAAGGGTTCTGGCAAAACGAAGAAACTGATTGAGCGTGCAAATGAAGCGATTGAAAAATCAAACGGGAATGTTGTGGTCATTGAGAAAGGTTTGAAACTGACCTATGATATTTCTCACCAGGCGAGGCTGATTGATAGTGATGCTTATGGAATTTTGGGTACCGATGCGCTTTGCGGCTTTATCAGCGGTATTTGTGCCGGCAATTATGATGTAACGGATATCTTCGTAGACTCCACTTTAAAGATTATTGGTCAGGATATGAAAGCCCTTGTCCAGCTTACTGAAAAATTGAACACGCTTTCTTCTCTGGCGGATACAAAAATAACATTGTTGATTTCTGCGGATCAAAGCGAATTGCCGAAGGAAATCGATTCTTTTACGGAGCAAATCTGAATGTAGCTTTTGAAAAGAAGCTGCCGCAGGCATTTTGTCCTTCGGCAGCATCTTTATGAATAGGATTTCTCGCAATTTTCTATTGACAAATCATCTATAAATCTATATAATTAGCTATTGTAGCGCTGAGGTGTATTATGCTTCTCAATCTAAAAAAAGTGTTTTCTGAAGACAGCGAAAGCTGTTCATTTGATTACGGGCTGGATTTGTCGTCCACCGACATAAATGGATATTATCCGTTTGTTTCACCCGTATCTGTTAAAGGCACTATTAAGGGTCGGGATGGTTTCGCTCAGCTGAACGCCGAAGTTTCGTTTGAGTTTTCCATACCGTGCGATCGGTGTACCAAGCAGATCAACAAACATTTTCAGTACACTTTTTCGCATGTTTTGGTATTGTCCCTGGAAAACGAGGATGATATTAACTATATTCAGGTAACGGATTATACCTTGGATTTGGACGAACTTATGCGCGCGGATATCTTGCTTGAACTTCCTACAAAATTTCTGTGCTGTGAAGACTGCAAGGGCTTGTGCCCTGCTTGCGGGCAGGATTTAAACAAAGGAACCTGCAACTGTAATTTACATCAGATTGATCCTCGCTTGGAGGTTCTTAAAAAACTGATAGACTAGTCTGAGTTTTATAAGGAGGTGCTGACGATGGCGGTACCAAAGAGAAAAGTGTCGAGTGCCAGACAAAATAAAAGACGTTCAAATGTTTGGAAGATTAGTGCTCCTGCGCTGGTAAAGTGCCCGAAATGTGGTGAGTACAAAACCCCACATAGAGTATGCGGCAGTTGTGGTTACTACAACGGTAGGGAAGTTATCAAAAAGGAAGCATAAGCTTTCATTTGATTTTCCGGAAATGTAGAGAAGGAGAAATCCTTCTCTTATTTTTTTATAATATCGAGGAGTTAACATGCCAGTTAAAATTTTATCGGTAGAGAAAGACAGTCCCGCCCAAAAGGTAGGTATTCTTCCCGGGGAAACGGTAATATCTATTAATGGAAACCGGATCGACGACGTTTTGGATTATCGTTTTTATGAAACAAATAAGAACTTAACCGTGGAATTGACCGACCAGCTTCAAAATCCCCATACGGTTCATATTCGTAAGGGTGAATATGAGTCCATCGGTCTGGAATTTGAAACGTATTTGATGGACGAGCAGCGTTCCTGCAGAAATAAATGCATATTCTGCTTTATAGATCAGCTTCCAAAAGGGATGCGCAGCACGCTTTATTTCAAGGATGACGATTCCAGGCTGTCTTTCCTGTTTGGGAATTATATTACCCTTACGAATATGAATGAGTATGATATTGATCGGATTATTAAAATGCATATCACCCCGATTAATATTTCCGTACACACGACGAACCCAGAGCTTCGCGTGAAAATGATGAACAACCGGTTTGCCGGCGAATCCTTGCGGTTTATGTATAAGTTAGCCGCCGCGGGGATTAAAATAAATGCCCAGCTTGTTCTTTGCAAGGGGATTAACGACGGCGAGGAGCTGAAACGCACTCTGACGGATTTAGGGAACTTGTACCCCGAGGTGCAGAGTATAGCGGCGGTTCCAGTCGGCCTTACGAAATTCAGGGAGGGGCTTTATCCGCTGGAGTCTTACGATAAGGAATCCGCTGAACAGACGGTAAGGATTCTCGAAGAGTTTGGGGACCGGTTTGTCAAGAAATACGGGCAGCGGATTTGCTATGCGGCAGACGAGTTTTACCTGAAAGCTGAGCGCCCGATTCCTCCTGCGGAATTTTACGGTGATTTTGAACAGCTTGAGAACGGCGTAGGGCTAATTGCAAATTTAAAGCAGGAATTTGAGGATGCGCTGGCGGATTTGTCGAAACGTGAAATAAAAAGACATGTTACTTTAGTAACAGGGGTAAGTATATACAGTTTTTTGAACACTTTACTTGACGGATTAAGAATAAAATGCCATAATTTGATTTGCAATGTGGTTCCAATTGTAAATGAATTTTTTGGAGAAACCATAAATGTAACGGGTTTGGTGACCGGTGGGGACATCCTGAAACAGCTGCGGGGGAAAGATTTGGGGGATGTACTGATCATTCCCGCTGTTATGCTCCGCAGGGAAGGGGATCTTTTTCTCGATGATGTTTCCCTTGAAGATTTGAGCAAAGAGCTGAATGTGAAAATTGCGGTGTCGCCGAACGATGGATATGAGCTTTTAAATACAATTGTAGGGTGTGATGTTGTTGTCTAAACCGGTTGTTGCCATTGTTGGTAGGCCAAACGTAGGAAAATCAACACTTTTTAATAAATTAATCGGCGAACGCCTTTCTATAGTCGATGATGTGCCCGGTGTCACGAGGGATCGGATTTACGGAGAATGTGAATGGAGCGGCAGAAAGTTTTCCATAGTCGATACAGGCGGAATTGAACCCGCATCCAATGATATTATTCTGTCACAGATGCGCAGTCAGGCTCAGCTTGCGATTGACGCGGCGGATGTCATTGTTTTGGTTACCGACATCCGCACCGGCGTGGTTGCCACGGATTCGGATATTGCGGCCATGCTTTTGAAAAGCGGAAGGCCGGTTGTCCTCTGTGTGAACAAGTGCGATACGGTAGGAAGCCCGCCTCCGGAATTTTATGAGTTTTATAACCTGGGGCTGGGGGACCCCATTCCGGTTTCTTCTGTTCACGGCCATGGCACGGGGGATTTGTTGGATTTGATTGTGAAAAACCTCCCCGCCGAGGAAGATGATGAACATGAAGGCGAATTGATTAAAGTAGCCATTATCGGCAAGCCTAACGTTGGGAAATCTTCTTTGGTCAATAAGATTGCCGGGGAAGAAAGATGCATTGTTTCCGATATTGCCGGAACTACCCGGGACGCCATTGACACCACAATTGAAAACCAATACGGCTGCTTTACGTTTATCGATACCGCCGGGCTTCGAAGGAAGAGCAAAGTAGAGGATTCCATTGAAAAATACAGCGTTATACGCGCACAGATGGCGATTGAACGCGCGGATGTATGCGTTATTATGATAGACGCTTCCGTCGGCTTTACGGAGCAGGATTCAAAAGTAGCGGGGCTGGCGCACGAAGCGGGAAAGGGCTGTGTGATTGCCGTCAACAAATGGGATGTCATTGAAAAAGACGACCGCACTATGATCGAATACCGGAAAAAGCTGGAACAGGACTTTTCGTTTATGTCCTATGCGCCCATGATCTTTATTTCAGCGAAAACAGGCCAGAGGCTCGACCGCCTTTTCGACCTGATTAAGCATGTGGCAAACGCAAATTCTATGCGTATTGCTACTGGAATGCTCAATGATGTATTAGCACAGGCAGTGGCTAGGGTACAACCACCGACCGATAAGGGAAGGAGGCTGAAAATTTATTACATGACCCAGGCAACCGTAAAACCGCCTACTTTTGTGTGTTTTGTGAATTCCGCACAACTGTTTCATTTTTCCTATCAAAGATATCTGGAAAACCGGATTCGTGAAACATTTGGTTTGGAGGGAACTCCGATAAGGTTTATCATACGTGAGCGCGGAGATAAGTAAGGGGGAGTTATTAGTGTTTGGTTATGTTAAGGATTTTGCACTTCCAACCGTTATAGTGGCGATTATTTCTTATCTTTTGGGGAGTATTAGTTTTTCTATTATTTTCACCAAGTTATTTAATAAAGTAGATATTCGAACAATGGGGAGCGGTAATGCAGGTGCAACAAACGTGCTTCGTTCAGTAGGAACAAAGGCTGCAATTTTTACTTTTATCTTCGACTTTTTAAAAGGCGCGATTTCCGTAATCATTGGCAAGGCGGTTTTCGGGTATTTCTGTGACATGGCCGACGCATCGCTGATGATTGTCCAGTATGGTGCTTATATTGCTGGGATGGCCTGTGTAATCGGCCATATTTATCCCATTTATTTTGGCTTTAAGGGCGGTAAAGGAGTCCTGACGAGCGCAGCGATGATCGCTCTGATTGACTGGCGTGTTTTTATCGTCGTTATCTCAATATTTATAATTGTTTTTCTTATTACCAGAATTGTTTCATTATCTTCTATGCTAGCTGCCGGATCCTTTCCGATTGCTACCTTTCTTATTACTTATTTTTTGGATTATCGGAGCGGGAGTCTGAGTCCTGAAGTTACCCTGACTTATGTGTGGGTCACATCGGTCATAGCGCTTATCATGGCTCTTACCATCATTTATGAACATCGTTCCAACATTGAGAGAATTAAGAATGGCACAGAGAAGAAATTGACGATCAATCATAAATCATAAAAACAGGCCGTCTCAATGGGACGGCCTGTTTTTATGCAGTAAGCATGACTTTTTTACTAGGCCAGGGAATAAGAAAAAAGGAGCCGCTTCATGTGGCTCCTCTAAACTTAATGTTTTGTTTTCATTAGACAGCACGGGTAACCTTTCCGGAACGCAAGCAGCGGGTGCAGGCGTAAATACGCTTAGGAGTACCGTTCACAACTGCTTTAACACGCCGAATATTGGGTTTCCAAGTTCTGTTAGAACGTCTATGCGAATGGGATACTCTTATACCGAAAGCCATGTCCTTGCCACAAACATCACATTTTGCCATGTGTCTGCACCTCCTTTAAAAAGGACTGGTATAGAATCGCAACATTGGTATTCTATCAGAAAATCAAAATAATTGCAAGCCCTTTTCGTCATTATGTTTCATATCTTTGAAAATCTTTGAAATTATTTTTTCTTTTTATTATTGTTTTGCTTTTTTTATGGAGTCGTATTATAATATTAGCTTATAAAGGAGAATTTCGATATGCTATTTGATATGATGAGCAATATGTTAAAGGGACAGCCCCTGGACATGGCGTCCGTAGTATCACAAATACTGGCAACATTATTTGTTATTTTCTGTATCTTACCGCTGCATGAGTGCGCCCATGGCTGGGTTGCCTATAAGCTTGGCGATAAAACCGCAAAGTACAGCGGCAGGATTACGTTAAACCCGATCGTCAGCCTTGACCCGATCGGTGCATTCTTTCTTTTGATGTTTGGCTTCGGCTGGGCGAAGCCGGTGCCGGTCGATACAAGATATTTTAAAAATCCCCGCCGGGATATGGCGATTACCGCTCTTGCCGGACCAATCGCAAATTTGCTGGCTTCTTTTGTTGGCGCAGTCATTTATTTGGCTCTCTTTGTGTGGAAGGGCCTTTCAATGCCCGGATTTGTTTATGATTTCTTTACGGCCTACATCGTAATTAACGTTTCGCTGGCGGTATTCAATTTGATTCCGCTTCCGCCGCTTGACGGCTCCAAGATACTCGGCGCTTTCCTTTCCAGCAAGGCACTCTATAATTATTATCGTTACCAGAATATTATTATTATGATTGCGTTTGTTGTCTTGTTTAGCGGCATGCTTCGCGTTCCTCTCGCAATTTTACAGAATGTATGTTTGAACGGGGTCCTCTGGCTGGCTACGCTGCCATTTAAACTTTTCGGTTTGTTATAAAGTGGGGCAATATGGAAAAACTATCCTATAAATTGCCGGTATTTGAGGGACCGCTTGACTTATTGCTCTATCTGATCCGGAAAAACAAACTGGATATCTGCGATATTCAGATTTCTGAGCTTTTGGATCAGTATATGGAGCAGATAAACGCTATGAAGGAAGAGGACATGGACGTTGCAAGCGAGTTTCTGGAAATGGCCGCCCGTCTTGTTTATATGAAAACCGTTTCCCTTCTTCCCAAACATGAAGAGGGCGAAAAGCTCCGGCAAGAGTTGAGCGGGCAGCTTTTGGAATATCAGGAATGCAAACGCATTGCGGAGCTGATGGCGGAAAGGCTGAATTATGATATCTTTGTCCGCGAAGCGGCGGAAATCGAGTTTGATCAGACATACCGCCGCCACCATACGCCCATGGAAATTTATAACGCCTATTATATGGCTGTCGGGCATGGAAAACGCTTTATCCCGCCGTCGCCGGAGGTGTTCTCAAACATTGTAACGCATAAAATTGTATCCGTATCTTCCCGGATCATACATGTTCTGCGCCGCCTTTACCGTACGAATGAGGTAAGGTACAAAGAATTATTTGCGGATAAAACCGATAAATCGGATTTGATAGCGACTTTTTTAGCGGTGTTGGAACTGGTAAAAGGGAAGCGTGTGCAAATTAACGGAGAAAAGGGCAATGCAACGGTCAAATTGATTTGTGGCGGTGTAAAAAAATGGAGATTAAAAAAATACAAGGCGCAATAGAAGCGATTCTTTTTTCAAGCGGCGACCCGGTATCCATTGACAGGATTGCGGACGCTCTGGAACTGGATAAGCCAACCGTTCTGAAAATAGTGAAGAATTTAATGGATGAATTTAACCGGGAAGAAGCCGGAATTCGAATTGTACAGCTTGACGAACAATTTCAGATGTGTTCCAATCCGCAATATACACCGTTTGTCCGCCGCATTTTGGATATGCGCAGGAATACGCCGCTTTCCCAGGCAAGCATGGAAGTGCTCGCGATTGTAGCGTATAACCAGCCGGTTACCAAGGCGTTTATTGAGCAGATCCGCGGGGTGGATTGCTCCGGCGTATTGGGCAGCCTTACGGCAAAAGGGCTGATTGAGGAACGGGGCCGGCTGGAATTGCCGGGAAGGCCTCTGCTTTACGGTACGACTCCAAGTTTCTTACGCTGCTTGAACGTTTCTTCGCTCAGCGAGCTTCCTCCCCTTGAAAAAACGCAGCAGCCGGAGGAGGAAGAGAACGACCTCAAGAATGTTTCAGCCGGATAGGCAAGACCGCTGCTGGAGGCTTTATGAACGCGTTAAAGATTTTTTTTATAATCATCCTTTTCTTTGGCATCCTTCTTATCTGTCCGGTTACCGTAAAGATGCGCTTTGAAAACGAGTTTACGGCAACGATTCGGTACCTGTTTTTCCGATATAAAATTCCTGCGGAACGGGAGGCTCCCCAAAAATCCGAGGAAAAAGTTGGTAAAGAGGAAGCGGAAGAAAAAAAGGATACAAAATCAAAAATTAAGGAAATAATAAAGCAGAAGGGTTTATCCGGCTTTCTGAGTATTATCAGCGAATTTTCCTCTATAGCAACCGGAGCCGCAAAAAAGCTTTTTTCCCATCTGATCATTCAAAATATTTCCGTGGAGATTACGGTTGCAGACGAGGACGCCGCGCAGGCCGCTATTAATTACGTCTATACCTGTTCGGTCGTGTATACGGCAATGGGGATTCTGGTTGCGAATAAGAATTGCAGGCGGTATCACATTAATGTTGTTCCCGATTTTAACAGGAAAGAGAGTAGCGTACTTTTTCAATACAAAGCCCGAATAATGCTGCTTTCGATTCTAATATCTTTACTGCCTGCGCTTATGCAATCGACGAAGCTCTATAAAGCGGCAAAAGCAAACCCGAAAATTTCAAATAATTCTACAAATAAGGCGGTGCATGAGCATGAGTGAACATCCCATTGAAGGCATGATGAATACGACCTTGGAAAAGATCAAGCAAATGGTCGATATCAATTCTATTGTCGGCGATCCGATTACATCGCCGGACGGTTCTATTATTATTCCAATTTCAAAAATAAGCTACGGCTTTGCTTCCGGCGGTTCCGATTTTCCAACGAAAACGCAAAGCGAGAAGACCTTCTTCGGCGGCGGTACCGGAGCCGGTGTTTCCATCAGTCCGGTTGCTTTTATTACTATTTGCAACGGAGAAGTAAAGATGCTGCAAATTGATCCGTACAACAATACGGCGGACCGGATTATCGGTATGTTCCCCGAAGTCATGGATAAAATCGGTGGAATGTTCGGCTCGAAAAAGGGAGACGGAAAACGGTACCGGGGCTCCGAAGGCAAATGCTGCTCCAAATCCGAGTCCGAGATAAAAGATGTTAAATTGGACGATCCACAAATATAATTACTCAATATTAAAGCAACCGTCTGCATATAGATTTATAGGCAGGTGGTTGTTTTGTTAAAAAAAGCAGCAATAACTTTTTTAATCGTTTTATTCTTTCCGTTCTTTTTTCCCATGATGGCTATCGCGGATACCGCTCCGCTTCAAGTGTCGGCAAAATCCGCTATTTTAATAAATGCGGATGACGGGCGGATTCTTTATGCAAAAAATGAAAACGAACGGCGCCCGATGGCCAGCACAACAAAAATTATGACGGCGTTAATCACGCTGGAAACCGCCGCTGTGAATAATAAAGTGGTGACGATTACTGACAAAATGGTGCGGGTAGAAGGTTCTTCCATGGGGTTGCGGCCCGGCGATAAGCTGAGCTTGAGGGCTTTAGCGGAAGGGATGCTGCTTGTTTCCGGCAATGACGCCGCAAATTCCGCCGCCATTGCGATCAGCGGTTCCGATCAGGCTTTCGCTGTTTTAATGAACAAGAGGGCCAAGGAATTAAACATGACTAATACGCACTTTGTCACGCCTTCTGGCTTGGATGATGAAAACCACTATACGACGGCCAAGGACTTGGCGATTCTTGCGGCGGCCGCAATGCACAATCCGGATTTTGCCGAGATTGCCAGCCAGAAGGTAATGGCAGTTCAGTTTGTGAATCCCGATCAAACGCGCAAGCTCAAAAATCATAATAAGCTTCTGAGTATGTATGATGGCTGTATTGGCGTAAAGACCGGATTTACAAAAAAATCCGGCAGGTGTCTGGTATCGTCTGCGCAAAGGAACGGAGTAAACCTGATTGCTGTTACCCTGAATGATCCGGATGATTGGAAAGACCATCAAAAGCTTTTGGACTATGGTTTTTCAAAATTGACCGGATATAAGATTGACGACTCCTCCTATGCTGTAAAAATACCGATCGTAGGGGGGGTCGCCGACAGCGTGGTTGTGCACGGCTGCAAGGGGAATGATATCGCGGTGGAATACAGCGATGTCTCGGGTATTAAACGAACCGTGGAACTGTCTTCTTTCTTGTACGCGCCCGTGGAGGAGGGGCAAACGGTGGGTTGCATACGGTATACGCTGAATACGCAGACGCTGGCCACCACGGATCTTGTTGCGGCAGCAACGGTAGCACAGGAAAAAACGGATAAGAACATATTTCAAAAATGGATGGAATGGCTTAAGAACCTATTTTAAATAACATAGAGGATGAATAAAATGGCAAAAGACGTGCGACTGCAGAAATTGATCGCAGACTGCGGAATCGCTTCACGCAGGAAAGCGGAAGAGATGATTTCCGCCGGAGAGGTTAAAGTAAACGGGGTTACCGCGAAAATCGGCGATAAAGTTGATCCCCAAAAGGATAAAGTCAGCATTAGGGGGAAGTTTCTGGACGCGCATGTGAAGGAAGTTTATATCATGCTGCATAAGCCGCGCGGCTTCATTACCACCATGAGCGATGAAATGAACCGGAAATGCGTCGCCGAGCTGGTTAAAGATATTCCCGAGCGCGTTTATCCGGTTGGGCGTCTGGACAGGGAATCCGAAGGGCTGCTTCTCATGACAAACGACGGGGAGTTTGCAAATGCGATGACGCACCCTTCTCTTCATATTCCGAAAACCTACCGCGTAACGGTCCGGCCCGGCATAACGGAGGATCAGTTGACACAGATTGCCGTTGGGATTGTTATTGACGGTAGAAAAACAGCGCCTGCAAAGGTAAACGTAATTTCGCAGGAAGCCGGGCGCGTTGTTCTGGAAATCGTTTTATACGAGGGAAGGAACCGGCAGATTCGTAAAATGTGCGAACAGCTTGGTTTGAAAGTCGCAAGGTTGAAACGCATTGCGGTCGGTCCGGTGAAACTTGGCATGCTTCAGCCCGGAAAGTGGCGTCCGCTTACAAATGAGGAAGTAAAAAAACTGATGGCCGGTGCAAAAGAAGGCAAGTCCAGAAAAGCTTAAGGAGGAAAGCGGATGATTACCATACTGCCGCTCAAAGACAGGGAAAGGACGGAACGAATTTTACGGTCCGTCCCCGGCGCAGAAGATGACGCACGGGTTCTCGTAATGTGGGAAGGCGCGGATGAACGAGGTTATATTGTTGTGGACATGAAAGCTTCCACTATCCGTTTGCTGAAAATGGAGATATCTGGCTGCAAGGATTTTTCGCAGGCGGATGGGGACAGCCGCATGTGTGCGGACAGCCTGATGCGTGCCGCAGCTTCCTTTGGCTCAACGATTGGCGCGTATCAGATGGAGTCAAAAATTGCAGGATGGGAGCCGTTTTTTCAGTCTGCCGGCTTTGTTCTTCAGAACGGAAGTATGCTCTGTCCCCTGTCGAAATTTGTAAAGATTTGCAATTATAGTGAATAAATAAGATTATCCCTTGCCTTTCCGTTGGGAATATATTATAATTTATTTAAAATTTGAAAATTTTTTCACAAGTATTTTACCAATATTGGAGGAATAAAAATGAATAAGGTCGACAATGCTGAACTGTTGCATCGTCTGCGCGATTCGGTGGAAAGCACAACAGGGTATCAACGCATCAACGCTTTATTTGACGCAGGCAGTTTTAATGAAATAGACTGTTTTGCGAAATCCGGTGAAAACTTGGCGGAAGTAATCACAGGGTATGGTACGATTGAGGGCTGTCCGGTCTTTGTGTTTTCCCAGAACAAAGATATTGAAGGAGGAGCCATGTCCAAAGCACAGGCTTCTAAAATTAAGAAATTATATAATCTGGCTTTAAGAACAGGTACTCCAATTATTGGGATTTATGATTCCATCGGAGGGCGTTTGAAAGAGGGAAGCGATATTTTTGCCGCGTATGGGGATGTGCTTGCAAATGCGAATGAACTTTCCGGCGTTGTTCCCCAAATATCATTGATTCTAGGACCTTGCATCGGTACCTCGGCGATGATTGCCGCGAGCGCTGATTTTATTGTAATGTCTAAGAACAGCGAACTGACCATTGACACAAACGGTGAACATGGTTCGGCGGAAGAGGCGGCAAAAATGGGGATCTGCCATATCGTTTCTGAAGATGAGCAGGACGCCATTTCAACTGTACGCAAGCTGGTAACGCTCCTTCCTTCCAATAACCTGTCCGGTATTCCGGTTTTGGAAATGCAGGCTATCAGCGACGAAACGGAGTTAACGTGCGATTCCGATATGAGAACGGTTCTTACCGCTGTATGTGACGACGCCAGTTTTGTAGAACTGGGCGACCGGTTCGGAACGTCTTCCATAACCGGTTTTGCGGAAATTGATGGTTCTACAACCGGAATTGTAGCATTACAAGGGGTGCTTGATGCGGATTCCTGCACGAAAGCGGCTCGTTTTATCCGGTTCTGCGACGCATTTTCCCTGCCGATTGTGACCTTTGTCAACGCGGAGAAATTTGAATCTCTTCGTGAAGCTTCTAAGCTCTCCAGCTCTTATTCCGAAGCGACCACGGGGAAAATCACGGTTATAACCGGTTCCGCTTATGGCCCCGTTTATATTGCGGTCGCCGGCCGCGGAGCGAATTCGGATTACACGATGGCGTGGCCCAATTCGGTGGTTTCCCCGCTTGCGCCGGAAACAGCAGCAATCTTTCTTTGGAACGACCGCCTTGCCAATTCTGCCAATCCGGTGGAAGACCGTAAAAAGCTGATTGAAGAATATAAAGAAACGGAAGCCTCTCCGTTTGCTGTTGCTGCAGATGGATACATTGAGGATATTGTTCATCCGAAAGATACAAGGATTCGCGTTATCGCAAACCTGCAGATGCTCGCGGAAAAAAGAGTTTCCGGCCTTTCCAAAAAACATAGTAATATTCAAATATAGATTCTATTACTCATAGAATTCTGCATATTTTAGGAGGTCAACGAAATGAAGAACCTTAAAATAACCGTTAACGGCACAGTGTATGATGTTCAGGTAGAGGAAGTTGGAAATACCCCACCTGCTTCCATATCTACCGCGCCCGCAGTCGTACCGCAACCTGCTGTTGCACCCACGCCCGCCCCGGCTCCTGTGAAAGCACCGGCAGCAAAGGCGGATGTTCCGGCAGACGCAGAGTTAATATCTTGCCCAATGCCAGGTACCATTGTATCGGTCAATGTTACCCCCGGGCAAAGCGTTAAGAAAAATGACGTCCTGCTCATATTGGAGGCAATGAAGATGGAGAATGAAATTATGGCTCCGCATGATGCGACCGTCGCAGCCGTACATGTAAACAAAGGGGACAGCGTCGACTCCGGCGCTCCTCTTGTTTCCCTCCATTAAGGAGGTAAATTAAGATGAAGAAAATTGGTATTACTGAAACCGTTCTGCGTGACGCGCACCAGTCTTTAATTGCCACCAGAATGCCGATTGAGGACATGCTACCGATACTTAACAAACTAGACCGGGTCGGTTATTACTCGCTTGAATGCTGGGGTGGAGCGACTTTTGACGCCTGTCTTCGTTTTTTAAATGAGGATCCATGGGAGCGGCTCCGGGTCATCCGAAAGAATTGCCCGAATACGAAGCTGCAAATGCTTTTCAGAGGGCAGAATATGCTGGGTTACCGCCATTATGCGGATGATGTTCTGGAATACTTTGTCCAGCGCTCCGTTGCAAACGGAATTGATATTATCCGGATTTTTGACGCGCTGAACGATCTTAAGAACCTGAAAGTTGCCATTAAAGCCGCGAAAAAAGAGGGCGCGCACGCGCAGGTAGCGATATCCTATACGACAGGTCCTGTTTTTACGCATGAGTATTATGTGGATTACGCGAAGCGGATTGAAGAAACCGGAGCGGATTCCATCTGTATTAAAGATATGGCCGCGCTTTTAACGCCGTATGAAACATATGACATTGTAAAGGCAATCAAAGCCGCCGTAAAAATTCCGGTGCAGCTTCACACGCACTACACCTCCGGGTTGGCCTCCATGTGCGAACTGAAAGCGGTCGAAGCGGGCGTTGATATGCTGGATACGGCAATGTCCCCCTTGGCGCTTGGCACGTCCCATACTCCGACGGAGTCCATCGTGGCGGCGCTGAAAGGTACGGATTACGACACCGGTTTGGATTTGGTCCTTTTAAACGAAATTCGTGAATACTTTATGACCTTACGGGAGAAATACATTAAGAGTGGGCTGCTTGACCCCAAAATGCTTGCGGTTAACACCAAGGCTTTGATCTATCAGGTGCCGGGCGGAATGCTTTCCAACCTGCTTTCGCAGCTGAAACAGGCGGGGAAGGCAGACAAACTGGAGGAAGTTATGCAGGAGGTTCCCCGTGTGCGCAAGGATGCTGGATATCCTCCGCTGGTAACCCCAACCTCGCAGATTGTCGGTACGCAGGCTGTTTATAATGTCATAACCGGCGAGCGTTATAAAATGTGCACGAACGAGTTCAAGGATTTGATCGCCGGAAAGTACGGAACCACACCCTTGCCGGTTGATGAAGAATTTGCAAAGAAGATTATCGGCGATACGGAAAGAATCACCTGCCGCCCGGCGGATTTGCTCGAACCGGAGCTGGAATCCCTGCGAAAGGAATGTGCGCAGTGGATTGAGCAGGAGGAAGATGTTCTGTCCTACGCGCAGTTCCCGAAGGTAGCGACGGACTTCTTTAAAAAACGTGCGGAAAAGAAATACGGAATTGACGGGAAACACGCCGACGCAGAAGAAAAGATTCATCCTGTCTAAATAATGATGATTGTCAATTCAGCCTCAGTACTGGGGCTGAATTGTTTTGCTCTGGTTGACAATAACAGCAGGAAACTGTTAAAATAATAAAATAATATGCTTTGTTTGATTCCGAACAATTCCGTATGATTTTAAAGTGAATTGAGATGAAATGCATGATTAGAAGCATGACCGGTTTTGGCAGATGCGAAAAAATGGTGAACGGGCGGAATATTATTGTTGAAATCAAATCCGTCAATCACCGGTATTTTGAATTTACTTCCCGCATAACCCGCGGATACGGTTTTTTAGACGATAAATTGAAATCCTATCTGCAAAGCAAGATTTCCAGAGGAAAGATTGATGTATTTGTATCGGTTGAAACGTTAGAAGACACGGATGCTCAGGTTCTTATCAATCATTCCTTAGCCGCCGGATATGTTAACGCCTTGCGCGAACTTTCCGAGCGCTACAATTTGAAAGATGATATTTCCGTAAACACTATTTCGCGATATTCTGATATTTTTACCATTCATAAAGCGCCGGATGACGAGGCGATGATTTGGGACGCCGTTCGAATGGTAACGGACGAGGCGTTGCAGGCCTTCATTGCCATGAGGGAAACCGAGGGCGCCCGTTTAAAAACGGACGTGTTGCAACGCGCGCAAACCATTTTGGAAATTGTGGGCAAAATTGAGCAACGTTCTCCTCAAACAGTAAAAGAATATCAACAAAAGCTTTTTCAAAAGCTGAAGGAGATGCTCGGCGACTCTAATATAGACGAACAGAGGATTTTGACCGAGGCGGCGATCTTTGCGGATAAAGTGGCAGTTTCAGAGGAAACCGTACGGTTGCGCAGCCATTTTGACCAGTTTGCCAATATGTTAAAATCCGATGAGGCGGTTGGACGGAAGCTGGATTTTATTGTTCAAGAAATGAATCGTGAAGCAAATACGATCGGTTCCAAATGTGTTGATGCGCAGATCGCCCATATGGTTGTGAATATTAAGGCAGAGATTGAAAAAATTCGTGAACAAATACAAAATATCGAATGATTGATGTGGCAATCGTAAGGAGTATTTTATGAAGCTTATAAATATTGGCTTTGGCAATATGGTTTCCGCAAATCGTCTTGTGGCAATTGTAAGCCCGGAATCCGCCCCAATTAAACGCGTTATTCAGGATGCAAAAGAAAGGGGTACCTTGATCGACGCGACTTACGGGCGCCGTACCAGAGCGGTTATTATTACGGACAGCGACCATGTAATCCTGTCGGCCGTACAGCCGGAAACGGTAGCCAACCGCCTGAACGACCGCGAAGAGGATTTGACCGAGGAGGAACTGGAAGAAGATGAAGAGTAAAGGTCTTCTGATTGTTTTTTCCGGCCCGTCCGGGGTTGGGAAGGACACGGTACTGAAACATTTGCTGGAGAAAGACCCCAATATCCGTCTTTCCGTATCCGCGACAACACGTCCTCCAAGGGAGGGTGAAATCGATGGAAAGGATTATTATTTTTTAACGAAGGAAAAATTCCAGGAGATGGCGGAAAACGGCGAGATGCTCGAAAGTGCCGGGTACTGCGGAAATTTTTACGGAACCCCAAAAAAACCAATTGAGAAATGGCTTTCAGAAGGCTTGGATGTGGTATTGGAAATTGAAGTGCAGGGCGGGGCGCAGGTTCAAAGCAAGTGCCCGGACTGTGTCGGTATCTTCATTTTGCCTCCATCGCTGAAGGTTCTTGAAAACCGCTTGAGAAACCGCCGTACGGATAGCGACGACGTTATTCAGAAGCGGCTTATGGTTGCGCGGGATGAAATATTACAAGCCGTCCATTATGATTACGCCGTTATAAATGATACGGTGGAACAGGCAGCGGAGGAAATCATTCATATCCTTCATGCCGAAAAGCATAAAGTGCAGCGTGATAATAATTTAATTGAAAGGATCTTAAACCATGCTTAAACCATCTGCAGATCTTATTATAGGACCCGATCAAAGCCGGTACTCCCTTGTGGTTGCCGTATCGAAAAGGGCGAGGGAAATCGCTTCCGAAGCGGAAGAAAAAGGGGAAATATTAACAGAAAAGCCGGTGGATCTGGCTGTTCATGAGCTTATGGAACATAAATATATTGTTGTTGAACCAAAGCAAGAGGCATCGGAATAAAATCTTTGAGGTTAAAACATGTCCGAATTTACCGTTGCAAAAGTTGCGGTTGAGAAAACCGTTTATCATTTTGACAAGGCTTTCGACTATTGCGTTCCGGAAACACTGTTGGCGGATGCAAAGCCGGGCTGCCGCGTCATCGTTCCATTCGGCGGAGCCAACAGCAAACGTCAGGGGATTATTCTTGCGATTACTGAACAAAAGGTTGCAGATTGCTTAAAACCTATTCTGGCGGTGCTTGACAAGGCGCCGCTTCTTTCAAATGAAGGCTTGCAGCTGGTTTCTTGGATGAAGGAACATTATTTTTGCACTCTGTTTGATGCGGTTAAGCTTCTTTTGCCCGCTGGCTTGAATTTAAAAATCCGAACGGAATACTCTTTGGCTGTAAATTCGGACACGCTTTTCATGGAAGATTTCAGCGAGTCGGAGAAGCAGGTCATTCGCTATTTAGCGCATGCCAGAACTTCTGTTGACCGGGACAAGTTGCTTTCTGCAATGGGTTTTTCCGACGATTCCGTATTGCAAAAGCTTTGCAGCGCGAATGTGCTGGTCAAAAGCAGCGGAGCGGTACGCCGGATTGGAGACGCGGCGCAGAAGATGGTGCGCTTAACCGATCTTTCGTATCTGCCGAAGCTTACAAAGAAACAGAAAAATGTATACGATCTTCTTTGCGAAGCCGGCAGTGCTTCCCTGAAAGAGCTTTGCTATTTTGCTGGGGTGACCCCCGTGGTGGTAAATACGCTTGCGACAAAGGGCATTGTGCAGTATTTTGAAATGGAAGTTTACCGGAACCCTTATGAGCATATTTCGGGAAACGGAGATGCTGAGGATATCGTGCTTTCTTCCGAGCAGCAGAAGGCCTTCGAGAATCTCTATCAGCAATACCGGTCAGGAAAGGGCGGCGTTTCCCTTCTTTACGGAGTAACCGGAAGCGGAAAGACATCCGTGTTTATGCGGCTGATTGACGAAGTAAAGGGAGAAGGCCGCGGGATTATCGTTATGGTGCCGGAAATTTCACTCACTCCCCAGACTGTCGCCCTGTTCCACCAAAGGTACGGCCGTAGCGTAGCCGTTTTTCATAGTGGGCTTTCGCTGGGCGAGCGTTTGGATGAATGGAAAAGAGTAAAGAACGGGGAAGCGCAAATTGCTGTCGGTACCCGTTCCGCTGTTTTTGCCCCTTTTCAGGATCTCGGTATTATTATTGTGGATGAGGAACAGGAATACACTTATAAATCGGAATCCTCCCCACGCTACCATGCGCGCGAAGTTGCAAAATTCCGCTGCGCATATCATAAAGCGCTTCTTGTTTTGTCATCCGCAACCCCTTCCATCGAGAGCTATTACCTTGCGCAAAACGGGCGATACAGCTTGAATACGCTTTCCACCCGCTTCGGCTGTGCAGAGCTGCCGGAAGTGACGGTGGTTGATATGAATAGGGAATTGGAAAATGGGAACGATACGATTTTAAGCGCGGAATTATTTTCCGCTTTAAACGATAACTTGAAAAACGGAAAGCAGTCGATTCTCTTGCTGAACCGAAGAGGGTTCCATACCTTTGTTTCCTGTAAAAAATGCGGACAGGTTGTTACTTGCCCGCATTGCAGTATCTCTCTTACATACCACTCCGCCAATAAACGTCTGATGTGCCATTACTGCGGTTATTCTATTCCGTTTACCAAGGAATGCCCGCAGTGCCACGAGAATCAGGTTTACTATACGGGCTGGGGGACGCAGCGCGCCGAACAGCAATTACAGGAGCTCTTGCCGGATGCGCGTATTTTGCGGCTGGACACCGATTCCACCATGACGCGCTTCGCTTACGAAAGAAAACTCCGGCTTTTTGCACAGGGTGAATACGATATCATTGTGGGAACGCAGATGGTGGCGAAGGGGCTTGATTTTGAAAACGTTACGCTGGTCGGTGTTCTTTCCGCCGACCAGACATTATACAGCGATGATTTCCGCAGCTATGAACGCGCGTTTGATCTTATAACGCAGGTTGTCGGCCGATCCGGCCGGGGCAAGTTTGCCGGAAGGGCGATCATTCAGACATTTACCCCGGAAAATTCTATTTTGCGGCTTGCCGCGCGGCAGGATTATCAGGAGTTTTACAAGGGCGAAATTGCTATCCGGAAAGCGATGCTTTACCCTCCTTATTCCGATATCTGCGTTATTGGTTTTGTGGGAAATATGCAGGATCAGGTACATAAAGCCAGCAAAACTTTTTTAAGCAACCTTGCATTTCTGGCAAAAAGCGAATACCCCGAACAGCCGCTGAGGGTATTAAATCCGGCACCCGCATTAATCGGTAAGGTAAATAATAAATATAGATATAAATTAATCATTAAATGCCGCAATAACGCAAAATTACGGGAAATGATTTCCCGTCTGCTGATTCAGTTTTCAGAAAACCGTGAATATAAATCCGTTACCGTTTTTGCTGATATGAATCCGAATAGCATTCTATAAAATGGAGGTATAATTATGGCAATTCGAAACATTATAAAAGAAGGAGACCCTTTTCTAAATAAAGTCAGCCATCCTGTTGAGAAATTTGACAAGAAGCTGGTGCAGCTGTTGGATGACCTGCAGGAAACCATGCATGACGCGGACGGCGTCGGGCTGGCGGCGCCGCAGGTAGGAATCCTGCGCCGCGCCGTTGTGGTCGATATCGGCGAGGGCCCAATTGAGCTGATTAATCCAGTTTTTCTTGAACAAAGTGGAGAACAGGAACCCTTAGAAGGATGCCTTTCCGCCCCCGGGCAATACGGAATTACCAAGCGCCCAATGCACGTGAAGGTACGGGCGCAGAATAGAAAAGGCGAGTTTTTTGAAATAGAAGGCGAAAAATTGCTGGCTACGGTTTTCTGCCATGAAATCGACCATCTCGACGGTATCCTTTTTAAATCCCATGTAATCCATATGCTTAGTGAAGAAGAATTAGCGAACTTAAAATAATGAATTGGGTGATTCAATGCGTATCATTTTTATGGGTACACCGGATTTTGCCGTGCCGTGCCTGCAATCCATCATAGAAAAGCATACGGTCTGCGCGGTCTTTACACAGCCGGATAAGCCGAAGGGCAGGGGCTATGCACTAACCCCGCCGCCGGTGAAAGTGCTTTCGCAGGAAAAAAACATTCCTGTTTACCAGCCGAAAACCCTGCGCACAGAGGAAGCGGCACAATTGATTAGGGACCTTCATCCGGATGCGATTGTTGTCGTCGCCTACGGGAAAATTCTGCCCAAAGAGATCCTTGCGGTTCCGCCTTACGGCTGCATTAATGTGCACGCTTCCCTTCTTCCGAAGTACCGCGGGGCGGCGCCGATTCAGTGGGCGGTCATCAACGGAGAAAAGGAAACCGGCGTTACAACCATGTATATGGCGGAAGGGCTGGATACCGGCGATATGCTGTTAAAGGAAAAAATAGAAATCGGATCGGAGGAAACGGCAGGGGAACTGCACGACCGGCTTTCCCAGCTCGGTGCGGAGTTGATTATAAAGACGCTCGAGGGAATTGAAAAAGGCGCCATACAGCGAATCCCACAGGGAGATTCGGAAACCTGCTATGCTTCTATGCTGACAAAAGAGCTTTCCCATATCGACTGGAACAAACCGGCGCAGGAAATTCATAATTTGGTGCGGGGCCTGTCCCCGTGGCCGGTTGCGGATACGACTTTCCACGGCAAGCTTTTGAAGATATACAAAACCAAAATTGTGGATGGCTATTCGGGAGAAGCAGGGCATCCGGTAAACGCGAACGGCGTGTTTATTGTTTGTTGCGGAGGCAATACGGCGCTGGAATTGCTGGAAGTCCAATATGAAGGCAAAAAAAGAATGAGCGGAAAGGATTTTCTGCGCGGGCATCCGATTGGAGAAGAAAAGATTTTACGATAAACGAGGTGTTTTTCAATGGGATTCTATTATTTTGACTATACATATTTCATATTTATTCTTCCGGCTCTGATCATCACTATGTATGCTCAGTTTAAAGTACAGTTCACATTTGAGAAGTATTCCCGCATCTTGACAATCCGGAACATGACTGGCGCGCAGGCGGCAGACAGCGTCGCGCGGTTCGGCGGTGCTGCCGGTGTGCAGATACAGCGCATCCAGGGCAGACTTACGGACAATTTTGACCCGCGCGATAACACAATCCGTCTATCTGACGATGTTTATTCGTCCACAAGCATTGCTTCTGTGGGCGTGGCAGCACATGAGGCCGGTCACGCGATTCAGCACGCGCAGGGCTATTTTCCCAATAAAGTTCGTACAGTTCTGGTTCCGATAACAAATTTCGGCTCCAGTTTGGGGATGCCGCTCGTGATTATCGGCCTGATTCTGCCGGTGAGGTATAGTTTTGTCGTGTATCTGGGTATTGCCCTCTTCGGGCTGGCTGTGCTGTTTCAACTGGTAACCCTGCCGGTTGAATTCAACGCAAGCATACGCGCAATCCGCGCGCTGGACGAAGCGGGGATTCTGTACCCCGATGAGCTTGAAGGCGCAAAAAAAGTATTGAAAGCTGCTGCGATGACTTATCTGGCGGCCAGTTTTGCCGCGATCATGTCCCTTTTAAGATTGGTTGTCCTTGCGGGGAACAGACGGGGTAGGGATTAATGAATAACGCAAGGTCCGCGGCGCTTGCGGCGTTGCTGCATGTAAACGTTGACGAAGGCTATTCCAACATTGTTCTTGATAAAACGCTGGAAGCCTATTCACTAGATCAACGGGACAAAGCGCTGGCGTCCGCTATTTTTTACGGTGTTCTGGAGCGCAGGTTGACGCTCGATTATATTCTAAATCAATTTTCAAAAACTCCTGTTTCGAAAATGTCGCCGGTTGTGCTTGAAATCCTTCGGATGGGCGCGTTTCAGATTCTTTATCTTGAAAAAATTCCAAATTCTGCGGCGGTAAACGAGTCAGTAAATCTAGCAAAGGCCAACAAGGCCGCAAAAGCTTCCGGTTTTATTAATGCGGTTCTGCGTTCCCTCATTCGGAACATCGACCAGATAAAAATGCCGGATGCTCAAACGGAACCGCGAACGGCTCTAAGCATTCAATACTCCTGTCCGGAATGGATTATCCGACTTTGGGAGGAAGCCTACGGGCACGATTGCATGACCGGTCTGCTGCGAAGCGCCTTTCAGAAGCCGCCTATATTCGCAAAAGTGAATAATCTTTCCATATCCGAGGAAAACTTAATTGCAAGACTGGAACAGGAAGGGATCAAAGCAAAAGCTGTACCATGGTTTATTAACGCACTAGAACTGGAACATACCGGTTCAATCGGTAGTTGCAAAAGCTTTCGGGAAGGACTGTTTCATATACAGGATCTTTCCTCGCAGCTTTGCTGTTTTTTGTTTGACCCGAAACCGGGTGAAAGAGTGATCGATGTGTGCTCCGCGCCCGGCGGCAAAGCATTTACAATTGCTGAAATGATGGAGGATCAGGGCAAGCTTCTCGCTTTTGACCAATACAAAGGAAAAGTGCAGTTAATCCGGCAGGGTGCGGAACGCTTAAAGCTGACGATTATCCAGGCTGCGGTCCGGGACGCATCTAACCCGAAAATGGAACTTTCTCCTGCCGACAGGGTGCTTTGCGACGTTCCATGCTCCGGATTGGGAATTATCCGCCGCAAGCCGGAAATTAAATATAAATCGAAGCAAGCTATTGACAGTTTGCCTGATTTGCAGTACGGTATTCTGTGTAAATCTTCAAAACTGGTAAAGGACAATGGAATATTGTTTTATTCTACCTGTACTTTAAACCCAAGAGAGAATTTCGAAGTAACAAATAGATTTATAAATAACCACGACGATTTCGAACCGTTGCCGCTTCATTTGCCCGCCACGATTCAGCATTCTGTGGATGAACCGGCAAACCAGCTTACACTGATGCCGCATTTTCATGGTACTGACGGCTTTTTTATTGCGGCTTTTCGAAAAAAATAGGAGTGAATGTTTTGAGTCAGCAGGATATCAAATCAATGACTCTGGATGAATTGAAAGCCGATTTTGCCGCCGACGGCCAACCGGCTTTTCGCGCATTGCAGGTTTATAAATGGGTTCATCGCGGAGTATTCGATTTTGAAGAAATGTCCGATCAATCGAAGGCATTCCGGCAAAGACTTTCAGAAAGATATTACATAGCGAATGCTGTGATTGAAAAAAAACTGGAATCAAAACTGGATGGCACCATCAAATATTTGTTCCGCCTAAACGACGGCGAGCATGTCGAAAGCGTATTAATGGATTATCACCATGGACATACGATTTGCATTTCCACTCAGGTCGGCTGTAAAATGAACTGTTCCTTTTGCGCCACCGGGAAAAGCGGTTTTTCCCGGAACCTGAAGGCTTCCGAAATGCTTGCACAGATACAGGCGGCTCAAAAGGATATCGGAATCCGCATTTCGAACGTCGTGATGATGGGTATGGGGGAACCGCTGGATAATTACGAACAGGTTCTTCGCTTTCTGGAACTGGTTACCTCCGACGACGGAATGAATATCGGGATGAGGCATATCTCACTTTCTACCTGCGGCATCGTGGACAAAATCTATGATTTGGCGGAAAGGAAACTGCAGCTTACCCTATCCGTTTCTCTGCACGCGCCAAATGATTCGATCCGTGCCAGGACCATGCCGGTAAACCGTAAATGGGGTGTTGACGAGCTTTTAAAAGCGTGCCGTTATTATGCGAAAATAACAGGGCGCCGCGTTTCTTATGAATACGCAATGATTAGCGGCGTAAACGACAGCGACGCCTGTGCGGCGGAGCTTGCTGAAAAACTGAGCGGCTCCCTCAGCCATGTCAATTTGATTCCGGTAAATGCCGTGAACGGGATCGGCTTCAAAAAGAGTTCGAACGAACGGTTACAGAAATTCATCCGGATCCTTTCCAATAAGGGGATAACGGCTACGGTTAGAAGGACGCTCGGCTCAGACATAAACGCTTCCTGCGGACAGCTAAGGCGCAGGTATAAGGAGGAGGTGGCCAATGTTGAAAATTTACAGTAAAAGTGATATTGGCCTAATCAGACAAACAAACCAGGATGCCTGCAAAAGCGGAATATTTCCGGATGGGGCCGCATGGGCCGTTGTATGCGACGGGATGGGCGGTGTAAACGGAGGCAACATCGCAAGCAGTATTGCCGTAGACTGTATTTCAGATCAGATGCAGTCATCTTATACTCCGGGTATGTCCGATAACGCAATTAAGGATTTAATCACAACAGCAATTTATAACGCGAACCTCACCATACACGAGAAAGCGAAAGGAGACGCGGAACTGAACGGAATGGGAACCACGGTGGTGGCTGCGATTCTTTCCAATGGGCTGGCACATATTGCGCATGCAGGCGACAGCAGGGCGTATCTTTTGGGCAAAGACGGAATAAAACAGTTGACCGTAGACCATTCGATGGTGCAGGAGATGGTAAATAACGGTGACTTGACAGAACAACAGGCAAAAATACATCCTCAAAAAAATATTATCACGCGGGCTTTGGGTGTGGAACCCTCCATTTTAATCGACTATTGCGAAAAGGAATTTCTTGCAGGTGATTTGCTTTTGATTTGTACGGATGGATTGACTAATTACGTTGACGCCGAGCAAATTTACCAGCTTTCCGGCACAATGAATGCAGAAAGTCTGACCGAGAAACTCGTTATGCTTGCAAAGGACTGCGGCGGTGGTGACAATATAACCGTTGTCATCATTGAGAACTAACTGCTGACAGGAGTGATTTTATGGATAAATACACCGGAAAAAGGCTTGACGGACGCTATGAAATACATGAACTGATCGGCTCCGGCGGAATGGCGCTGGTTTACCGCGCATACGACGAGATTGACGACCGTACTGTTGCCATAAAAATATTAAAAGACGAGTTTTTAGGCAACGATGAATTTATTCGGCGTTTTAAAAACGAATCCAAGGCAATTGCGGTTCTGTCACACCCGAATATCGTCAAGGTTTTTGACGTTAGCTTCGGCGACCGCATCCAATATATCGTAGAAGAATATATCGATGGAATCACATTAAAAGAATACCTTGATCAGCAAAAGGAAATTAAATGGAAGGAAGCAATCCATTTTACCATCCAAATCCTGCGCGCGCTTCAGCATGCCCATGAAAAGGGCATTGTCCACCGCGATATTAAACCGCAAAACATCATGCTGCTGCAGGACGGAACCATCAAGGTGACGGACTTCGGTATTGCGCGCTTTTCAAGAAGCGAAACACGCACTATGACCGATAAAGCAATCGGTTCCGTACATTATATTGCCCCTGAACAGGCGAGAGGGGATTTAACGGACGAAAAGGCGGATATTTATTCCGTCGGCGTCATGCTGTATGAAATGATAACCGGGCAGCTTCCTTTCGAAGCGGACAGCGCCGTTTCCGTCGCGATCATGCAGCTTCAGGCGGACCCGAAGCCGCCGAAGGAGATTAATCCCGGTATTCCAGACGGCCTTGAAGAAATCACCTTAAAAGCAATGCAGAAAAACCCTGTGCAGCGGTATCAGTCGGCTGCCGAAATGCTTCGCGATATTGAAGAATTTCGCAGAAATCCGAGTATCCGTTTTCAGTATAAATATTTTATTGATGAAAAGCCGACAAAATACATTGATGCGATTAACACGGTAAGAGGAGCCGAGCAGCCGGTCTATAATGATAATTATGAGTATGAAGAGGAACCGGTCAGAAATCCCAAAAAGAAGAAAAAATCTACTGCTTCGCTGGTTATCAGCGGAATCGCCGCCGCGTTTGTTATAGTAGCCATCGGGTTTGGATTAGCTGCTCTTTTTCACAGTTGCAACAGTAGTGCAAACGATGTGCCGCTTCCGAACTTTGTCGGCAAAACCTATGACGAAGTAAAAAGCGATCCGCAATACAAGAACTTTAAATTCGTAACGGAAACCAAAAATGATACGACACAAAAGGCGGGCATCATTCTCAGCCAGAACCCTCCGGCCGGGACAATGGTGAAACCCGATACGGAAGTCACCCTTACCATCAACGCCGGCGGGAAAATGGTTACGATTCCTGACCTGACCAAAAATACGCAGGATGAAGCAATCAGCATTTTAAAACAACTGAATCTTACGTACGAAATTTTGCCGGTTGAAGACACGAATGTGATCAAGGGCTATGTACAGAATACCGATCCTCCTGCTGGAACACAGGTTTCCGAAGGGACAAAGGTAAGCGTGTACGTAAGCACCGGCGGCAAAACGGAAAAAGTGGCTGTACCTGCCGTCATTGATGAAACATTGGAAGCCGCAAAAAAAGATATTGTTGCAGCCGGATTAGTGGTTGGGAAAATCACTACGAAAGACGATACCAATAAGGCAAAGGATATCGTTATTGAAACTTCGCCGCTGCCAGGTGTGCAGGTTGCAAAGGGCAGCTCCGTATCCATTATTGTCAGCTCCGGTAAGAAATCGGAAAAAACCATTGAAATTTATGTCCACCTTCCAAAGAATGTAACCCACGATATCAACCTGAAGGTTTATCTTGGAAACGAGCTGCAAACGGAGAAAACCGTTAATCCGTCGTATAATGACGTATGCCCGCTTACTTTTACTGGCTCAAGCGGACAAAAGAAGCTGACAATCCAGCTGGACGGAAACAAATATCAGGTATACACCCTTGATTTTAGCGAGGGTACTTTTAAACAGGAAGAAAGCTATCCTTATACGGAAAACAATTCATCGAGTGAATCGGTAAGCGGGCCGATCACTCCTGCTGATTGATGCTATGAGTCAATTAAACGGAATGATTGTAAGGGGAATTGGCGGCTTTTATTATGTGGAAGCCGCCGGTTCTCTCTATGAATGCAAAGCAAGAGGACTGTTCCGAAAAAAGAAAGTGACTCCCTATGTCGGCGACCATGTCACGATCCGCTTGGAAAACGACGGGACAAGCACAATCGAAGAAATCCTGCCGCGTGCAAACTACCTGATCCGCCCGCCGATCGCCAATATTGATCAGCTTATCTTGGTTGTGTCGGTCTGTGACCCATCTCCCAACACGCTGATTATTGACAAGACGATTGCCGCAGCGGAGGCACGGGGCATTGAGCCGGTTATTGTGCTGTCGAAAACCGATTTGCAGGATGGTGGCTGGCTGATCGACATTTACCGGACGACAGGAATACTACTGCTTACGGTCTCATCCGTTACCGGCGAGGGCGTTGAGGCGGTTCGGGAATTGCTTAAAGGGAAAATTTCTGCCTTTACGGGCAATTCGGGAGTTGGAAAAACCTCCCTTCTGAATCAGATCGACAGCCGTTTTCATCTGGAAACCGGAGAAATCAGCCAAAAGCTGGGGCGCGGCCGGCATACGACAAGGCAGGTGGCTTTGCTGAAGCTGAGCGGTGAAACCTATGTTGCGGATACGCCTGGGTTTTCGTCCATCAGCCTGGAACGGTATGACCTCATTAAAAAAGAAAGGCTTCCCTATTGCTTTCGCGAGTTTATCCCTTATTTAAATCAGTGTAAATTTTCGACCTGCTCGCACACCTGTGAAAAAGGCTGCGCCGTATTGCAGGCCGTGCAAGAGGGCATAATCAGTAAATCCCGTCACGAGAGTTACGTAGCGATGTATCAGGAAGTGAAGGATCTGAAGGAATGGAACCTGAAATAAAGAAATGTATTATAATCGGCTCCTCGCCGGGCAGCCGTATTCCGGCTGATGTGGATTTTAACGATTCTTACGTCATCTGCGCCGACGGTGGACTAGATATTGCAAAGCAAAACAATATCGTTCCGGATTTGCTTATCGGCGATTTCGATTCGCTTCAATCGGATCTGCCGCAAGGAGTTGAGACCATCCGGCTGCAAACGGAAAAGGACGATACGGACATGATGGCGGCGATACGGGAAGCCCTGAGGAGGGGATACAATTCGTTTACCCTTCTCTGCTCCTTAGGCGGGCGCATGGATCATTCCTATGCGAACCTGTGCGCGTTACAGTTTCTTGTTTCACAGGGATACAGGGCGGAAATTGCGGACGATGGCTGCCGCGTTTTCCTTCTGAGCGACGGCAGGATGACTTTGAGCGATTTAAAGGGCCGTACGGTATCCGTATTTCCGTTTGGGTCCGCTTTTTGCACAGTCAGCTATGTAGGGATGAAATATCCGCTGCGTGACGCCTGCATCTCTTCCGTAAACCCGATTGGCATCAGTAATGTGATTCTTACGAACCGTGCACAGATTATTGTACATAGCGGAAACGCCCTTATTTTTTTACTTTCATAAATGAACCAATTTGCCCCTCACGGAATATACTGGGATATAAGAACAGGAAAAGAATTATGCAGTGATGGTTGGTGACGGCAGTGAGGTGCAATTGCAGAAAAAATAGATGCCCCCCAGGACAATTAGCGGTTGCATTCGGGCTCGGTTTGGCTGTCTCTGGTTTTTGCCCAACGGGATTAATCCTGTTTATAGTAGCGACCATACTGGTCATATTAGGGATCACACTTTTAAGGTGTGGAACATAATGGGAGGTCTTTATTATGAAAGTAGTCGTTGTCAGGAGCTCCAAATTCTGGGGATTTGTACTTAGGAAGGTATTCCATATTAAAAAGGAAGAATAAACAATGCATACCGGCTGCAGCAGCAGCCGGTATTTTTTTGCGCAGTTGGTATAAATCGTACAAGATTAGAATAACAATTAGGTAGAAACAGGAAAAGGAGAGAGCCCTATGGAATATATGCTTAGCCGTGAGGCATTGGCGGCCAATGAAATCATTTATGACGGCTGCCAGGAGCAGCCGGTAGATCTCGACATTAACCTGCCGGATTACTGCCCCGATATACAGCGCATATTAAAATGCCAGGTCTATCCCCGCATTGCTTCCCGCAATATTACGGGCGACCGGTTGGAACTCGACGGAAATTACACGCTCACAATCCTCTATCTGGATTCCGGCGGCATGGCCGTTCGCTGCTATGAAAGCAATCAATCTTTCTCTACTGTTATTAATTTGAAGCAAAATGCCGATAACGCACAGATATATGCGTTTACCCGTGTAGAATATATCAATTGCCGTGCAACCAGCCCACGCCGGCTCGATATTCATGGATCCTTTTCCGTATGTGCGCGGGTAACCGCCCAAACGGAAAACGAAGTGATTTCGAATATCGACGGCGAAGGGGTAGAACAACAAAAAAACAAAATAACCTTGAATAAGGTGGCGGGATTCAGGCAGCAGCAATTCAATGTCGATGAAGTTTTAGAGCTTGGACAGGGCAAACCAGCCGCCGACAGCATTGTACGCGCGGATGCCTTTGCAACGGTGCAGGATTACAGTGCCGTTGGAAATAAACTGATGATCAAGGGCGAGGTCTGTATTAAATTCGTGTACTCCTCCATAGACGACGAAATGGCGTTGGAAGTTATGGAATATGCAATCCCGTTCAGCGAATTGTTGGACTGTGACGGAATCAGCGAAAACTGTGCCTATAACGTCCAACTTACCGTAACGGGATTGGATACGCAGATCAAAAACGATTATTCCGGCGACCAAACCTATTTTGAAGTGAACGCGAAAGTGCTTGCGAGCGCCACAGCTTTTGAAAACAAAGAGGTAACGCTTGTAACCGACGCTTATTCCAAGCTGTGTGAAATGAACATCAGCAGCAAGCAGAAATCCCTTGATAATTTGATTGAATTCATCAACGACACCTATATCCATAAAACAACGGTTGCGCTGGACGATACACCTGTTTCGAAAGTCATTGATATCTGGAATGAAATGAATACGGTTTCCGCCGACTATGTCAACGGGGAAATTCAGTACAAAGGCAAATTAAATGTTTGCATATTGGCGCGAAACGCGGAAAACAAGCCAGTCTATTTTGAACGCATGCTTGATTTTGATTACATCCGTCCCTATCCGGGGGCGGACGGCACCAAATGCAGCGCGACCATGACAGTAGCCGGTATCAGCTACCGTATTACGGGCAGCGGAATCGACATAAAAGCCGAGCTGAAACTAAATACGGGAGTATACAGCCAATTGAATATCAAAGTGATAACGGACGTTACACCCGATGAAACCAAACCCAGGGTGCAAGACAAATCCGCGGTGCTCAGTATATACTACGCGGACGCGGGTGAAAACCTTTGGAACATTGCACGGGAATACGGTACCTCCGTTGATGCGATTAAGCTGGAAAATGAGCTTACTGGTGATTTCGTTGAGAACAGGGGGATGCTGTTGATCCCAATGTGAGTTTTACAAAAGGAAAACCGCTAATAAAAAATTCTCTGCCTGAGGGGGAGGTAAAATGGAAGAACGCAATATTTATAGTGATATTTCCCAGCGTACAAACGGCGATATTTATGTAGGAGTGGTTGGACCGGTACGCACCGGAAAATCCACTTTTATAAAAAAATTCATGGATGCCGTCGTTATTCCCAATATGGAATCCACTTACAGCCGTGACCGGGCGATCGATGAAATGCCTCAGTCTGCCGCGGGCCGCACAATTATGACAACGGAGCCGAAATTTATTCCGGAACAGGCTGTAACCGTAAAAATCGACGACAGCGCGACGTTTTCGGTTCGCATGATTGACTGCGTCGGCTACATCGTTCCAAGCGCGCTTGGCTATATTGAGGACGACATGCCACGGATGGTTATGACACCCTGGTATCAGGAGCCGATTCCCTTTAATATGGCTGCAGAGCTAGGCACGAAAAAAGTAATAACCGAGCATTCGACCATTGGTCTGGTGGTTACGACGGACGGTAGCATCAGCGATATTCCCCGCGAAGAATATGAAGAAGCGGAGGAAAGGGTAGTCAACGAGCTCAAGGAGATCAATAAGCCGTTTATCGTCCTGCTGAATTGTACGGAACCGCGATCCAATTACGCCGCGAACCTGTCTGCGCAGCTTCAGGAAAAATACGGCGTTCCCGTCCTTCCGATCAATTGTCTGGAATTAGAGGAAGAGGAAATTCGCAATATTCTTTCCAAGATTTTATTCGAGTTCCCGGTGAAATCTATTAAGGTGGAAATGCCGCGCTGGATTTCAAACCTTGAAAAAAATCATTGGCTCCGTTCCGCCGTTTACGGTGCACTACAGGAGTCCGCCTCGAAAATTTCCAGAATCCGCGAAATCAATTCGATTGTTGATGACATCAAAAAATGTGAATTTGTCAACGGCGCCAATACCGTATCCATTGATTTAGGAACCGGATGCGCCCGGATGGCCGTATCCCTGAATCAAAATCTTTTTTATAAAATTCTGGGTGAAAAAACAGGGATTGACATTGAAGATGAAGGCAGCCTGATGGAAAATATGCTGAATCTTTCGAAAATGAAGGCACAGTTCGACAAAATCAAGGACGCCTATCAGGATGTACAGGAAAACGGGTACGGCATTGTTATGCCGGATATGGAGGAGCTTTCGCTCGAGGAGCCGGAAATCATCAAGCAGGGCGGGAAATATGGCATCCGGTTAAAGGCGGCCGCGCCGTCCGTACATATGTTGAAGACAAGAATTACAGCGGAACTGACGCCAATTGTCGGATCCGAACAGCAGTCGCAGGAGCTGATTACCTATCTGCTGAAAGAATTCGAAGAGAATCCTTCCAAGATATGGGAATCCAATATTTTCGGAAAAAGCCTGCACGAGCTGGTGAACGAAGGGTTGCATAATAAATTGTACCGCATGCCTAACGACGCGCGCGATAAAGTACGCGAAACCATCGAGCGTATTATTAATGAAGGCTGCAACGGTTTGATATGCATTATTCTATAAAATAGATTAAATGATTCGGTTAAAATAACCGGATCATTTTTTTATTGATAAATCTGGTGTAACCCTTTATAATAAAGGTATATCTGAACTCTGAAAGTAAGGAAGTGTATTCATGTTTAAGATTGTCGAAAAGCGCATATTGAATGATTCCATGACTTTGATGGCAGTAGAGGCGCCATACATTGCAAAAAAGGCTAAAGCTGGCCAGTTCATTATATTGCGCGTAAATGAATTTGGGGAGAGGATCCCATTAACCGTGGCGGATTACGACCGGGAAAAGGGAACTGTCACGATCATTTACCAAAAGGTTGGAAAGACTACGCTGATGCTTGACCAGTTAAACGAAGGCGACGCGATTCTTGACTTTATCGGGCCTCTGGGAAAAGCAACTGAGTTGGAAGGCTATAAAAATGTAGCCGTAGTCGGCGGGGGTGCCGGCTGCGCAATCGCTTATCCGCAGGCAAAGGCCCTGCACGGCATGGGCGCGAAAGTGGACATGATCGCCGGTTTCCGCAGCAAGGATATTATCATCCTGGAAGAGGAAATGAAAGCAGTAAGCGACCGTCTGATTATTACCACGGATGACGGTTCCAACGGAAACAAGGGCTTTGTTACCGATGCTCTCCGTAAATGCATTGAGGAAGGCGCGAAATACGATCTGGTAATCGCCATCGGGCCGCTTGTCATGATGCGTGCGATTTGCAATCTTACAAAGGAATACAATATCAAAACCTTAATCAGCATGAACCCTATTATGATCGACGGCACCGGTATGTGCGGCGGTTGCCGGCTGACCGTCGGAGGCAAAACCAAATTTGCCTGTGTGGACGGACCGGATTTTGACGGTCACGAGGTCGATTTTGACGAAGCAATTAAAAGATCGAAAACATATTTCGATTTGGAAAAAGAAGCAACACGCGAATACAACTGTCGTTTAATGGAGGGTGCGAAAAATGCCTAATATGTCACCGGTAAAGACTCCGATGCCGGAGCAGGAACCGAATGTACGCAATAAAAACTTTGAAGAGGTTGCCCTTGGCTATACGGATGAAATGGCGGCTGAGGAAGCAAAAAGATGCTTAAATTGCAAAAATAAGCCCTGCGTAAGCGGATGCCCCGTGGGCGTTCGAATCCCCGAATTTATCCAGCGCGTTGCCGAAGGCGACATGGAAGGCGCTTATCAGATCATTAAGACAACAAATTCCCTTCCGGCGGTTTGCGGGCGCGTTTGCCCGCAGGAGTCCCAATGTGAGCAGAAATGCGTGCGCGGCATTAAGGGCGAACCGGTCGGCATCGGCCGTCTGGAACGCTATGTAGCCGACTGGCATATGAAGCATGGCGCTCCGGAGGAGTTTGATGTAAAGCCCAATGGCCACAAGGTTGCCGTAATCGGCGCCGGCCCTGCCGGATTGACTTGTGCCGGCGACTTGGCTGCCATGGGGTATTCTGTAACGGTGTACGAAGCGCTTCATACTGCCGGCGGCGTACTGATGTACGGAATTCCGCAGTTCCGTCTTCCGAAGGAAATTGTCCAGAAGGAAATCGATGCCCTGAAGGAAAAGGGCGTTAAAATTAAAACCGACATGGTAATGGGCAAGGTGCTTTCTGTGGACGAATTGTTCGAAATGGGCTTTGAGGCGGTTTTCATTGGAACCGGCGCGGGTCTGCCGAACTTTATGAACATTCCCGGCGAAGGCCTGATCGGTACTTATTCCGCCAATGAATTTTTAACCAGGGTAAACCTGATGAAGGCTTACCTGGATGAATACGATACCCCGATTATCCGCCCGAAGAATGTCGCGGTTGTCGGCGGCGGCAACGTTGCAATGGACGCCGCAAGAACAGCGAAGCGCTTGGGCGCGGAAAACGTGTACATTATTTACCGCCGCGCTGAGGAACAGATGCCCGCGCGAAAAGAAGAGATTCATCACGCGAAGGAAGAAGGAATTATCTTCAAGCTTTTGTGCAATCCCATTGCCATCCATGGTGACAATGACGGCAGGGTAAAGGCGATTGAATGCGTTGAAATGGAGCTTGGCGAGCCGGATGCTTCCGGAAGACGCAGACCCATTGCCAAGGAAGGATCGAATTTTGAAATCCCGGTTGACAGTGTGGTCATGGCGATCGGCAATTCACCAAACCCGCTGATCCGTTCAACCACGGAGGGCCTGGAAGCAAACAGCCATGGATGCATTGTTGTAGACGACACCACAATGGCGACCACCCGCGAAGGCGTTTATGCCGCGGGCGACGCCGTCAGCGGCGCCGCAACGGTTATTTTGGCTATGGGCGGCGGAAAAGAGGCTGCGCGCTCCATTGACAAATATATCCAGTCAAAGCACTCTAAATAAATCATTTAAAACCGCCGCCAGCCGCGGCGGTTTTTTGTTTGTTCCGTCATCTTCCGCCTTCCTCCTTCATATGATTATGGAGGACAAAATCATAAAGGAGGAAGAATATTGGGTGAATATCATCAAAAAAGTTCCGCAAATAGACAGGAAAGGCTTACGAAAAAAGAAAGAATTATCAGCACTCGCCTTTTAACCATCATCCAGATCACCGTATGCTCCATCATTTTGCTGACGGTAGTATTCGTACGGCTGATCGGCGGAAATGCGTATATGGTTGTAAAAAGCTGGTATCAGCAAACTCTTAATAATTCGATCGTAGCCGAAGAGGATATTGAAAACGTGAAACATACCGTCGTGGAGTTTTTCCCGCCGGTTACCAGCTTGCTTCCGAAATCCGGCACAGAGTCCGCAAGTAGTGAACAGCCTAAGGGCGGCACAGCTTCCCAGCAGGCCTCGCAGGCAAATTCCGATTCCCCGAAAGCCGGATGATTTCCTTTACAATTCACAACTGCCGTATTTCCATCGGGTTCCTGTTTCTGGCCGTATTTACCGCATTTCTGCTGTGCGATGCCAGCAATACGGCAGTATTCTGGATATTCGCGGCGGCGGTTCACGAAGCAGGCCATATTCTCGTAATGCATGCATTCGGCGCCGCGCCCGTAGAAATGAAATTTACGCCCTTTGGAATTGATATTGTCAAACCGCCGCTGCTTTCCAGCGGTTACGGGCGTGACGCGCTGATATCTCTTGCCGGCCCGTGGGCAAATCTTGCCTGTGTGATGCTCTTATATATCTTCAGGAAAAGCCATGTGGCTTTTCTTTTCGCCAATCTGGTTTTGGCAGCCTTCAATCTGCTGCCAATCGAACCGCTGGACGGGGGGCAGGCGCTTTATTCGCTTCTTTGCGCGAAATACTGCTCGGATCAGGCGTTGAAAATCGTTTCTGTTGTATCTTTCATTGTTGTAACGCCTCTTGCAATTGTCAGTTTTTTAGTCCTCTTCCATTCCTATGGCAACTATTCCTTGCTGGCCGTATCCATTTACTTAATCTTCCTCCTGGTATTCAAGAAGGGAAGGTATGAATGATTTGCAATATTTGTTTCCGAGCGGTATAATAATAAAACATATGCTGCACGGAGGTTGCGATGATTACAAAGAAGATCGAAAAAATGCTTGCGAATGTTCAGAAGCCCGGCCGTTACGTCGGCGGGGAATTGAATAGTATTGTAAAAAATCCGGATCAGGTGGATGTTCGTTTTGCTTTCTGCTTTCCGGATGTTTACGAAGTCGGTATGTCGCATTTAGGAATGAAAATTTTATACAGCCAATTAAACACCCTGCCGTACGTCTGGTGTGAGCGGGTTTTTGCGCCGTGGATGGATATGGAAGAGCAGATGCGGAAAAACAATGTTCCGCTTTACGCTTTGGAAAGCGGGGACAGCATTGCCGGCTTTGATTTCATCGCTTTTACGCTCCAATATGAACTTAGCTTTACGAATGTATTAAATATGCTTGATTTGGCGGGAATCCCGCTGAAAGCAAGCGACCGGCATGGACTTTCCCCGCTCGTGGTGGCCGGGGGGCCCTGCACATGCAATTCCGAACCCCTCGCCGACTTTTTTGATTTATTCTTTATTGGCGAAGGGGAAGAGATGGATTGTGAAGTTATAGAGCTTTACAGGAGATATAAAAAAGAAAACCGCTCCAAAGAAGAATTCCTGATTGCCGCCGCGCAGATTCCAGGCGTGTATGTTCCTTCCCTGTATGATGTAACCTATAACGACAACGGCACCATAAAAGCCATTCTTCCTAAATGCGGCGCTCCGGAAAAAATTAGAAAACGCGTTATGATCGATATGGACAAGTCTTATTTCCCGGACAAATTTGTCGTTCCCTATATTGGAATTGTCCACGACCGGGCGGTGGCGGAAGTTTTGCGCGGCTGTATCCGGGGGTGCCGGTTCTGTCAAGCAGGATTCCTTTACAGACCCTTCCGCGAAAAATCGGTCGCCGTCATTGATAAACAATGCCACGACCTTTGCGACAATACAGGATACGATGAAATTTCTCTGTCCTCGCTTAGTACAAGCGATTACTCGCGAATCAATGAATTGCTGAACCAGCTTTTAACGTGGACAAAGGAAGAAAAAACTGGCGTGTCCCTTCCTTCCTTACGGGTTGACAATTTTTCGACGGAGCTGATGTCAAAGATCAAGTCGGTGCGCCGGAGCGGCCTTACCTTTGCGCCGGAGGCAGGCACTCAGCGCCTTCGGGATGTTATTAATAAAAATGTAACAGAGGAAGAACTCCTTAAAACGGTAAAAACCGCCTTTAAGGGCGGATGGACCACGATCAAATTGTATTTTATGATCGGTCTGCCGACGGAAACCATGGACGATGTCGCGGGCATTGCGGAACTGGGACAGAAGGTTGTGGATGCCTTTTATGAAAACCCGGACAAGCCGAAGGGGAAAAGCGTGAAGGTAACCGTCAGCGCTTCTTCCTTTGTTCCAAAGCCGTTTACACCCTTCCAATGGGAACCACAGGACACGATCGAAACGCTGCACCGGAAACAGCGCCATCTGGTCTCTTCTGTAAGAACTCGCAAAGTGGAGCCGAACTATCACGACGCGGATGTCAGTTTTTTGGAAGCTGTTTTTGCGCGCGGAGACCGCCGCCTTTGCAACGTCCTGCTGGAAGCGCATAAAATCGGTTGCAAAATGGACGGCTGGCAGGATTGTTTTTCCCTTGCGAAATGGCTGGAAGCGTTCCGGAAATGCGGGATTGATCCGGCATTTTATGCAAACCGTAGAAGAAGCTTTGACGAGGTTCTGCCATGGGACCATATTGACTGCGGGGTAAAAAAATCTTTTCTGATTGAGGAGTGCAAGAGAGCGTATGCCAATCAGACGACGCCCAATTGCCGGGAACAATGTTCCTCCTGCGGCGCAGCTTGCTTTAAAGGAGGAATCTGTGTTGAAAAACGTCCGAATCTGGTTTAAGAAGATTGGAACCGCCCGTTTCATTTCACATCTGGATTTAAACCGCTGTATGCTGCGGGCAATCCATAAGGCGAAAATACCGCTGTGGTATACGCAGGGATTTAATCCCCACGCATTTATTACTTTTGCATTGCCGCTTTCCCTTGGGATTGCGGGGGAACGGGAGAGTATGGATATCCGACTGGAGGATACGGAACTGACCCGGGAGGAACTTATCAGCCGGCTAAACGCAGCCCTTCCGGACGATATTCCCGTATTTGATGCAACCGAACCGGTTATGAAGCCGGGTGAAATCGCCTGCGCTTCCTTTATTATGGAACTGGAAACAGAGAATATTTGTGCGGAAGAAGCGGTTTCCCGAATAAAAGGGATGCTGGAACAGGAAAATATCATCGTGCCGAAGCATACAAAAAGCGGAATCGTGGACCTTGACATTAAGCCTTTTCTGAGAAAGACGGAGATCGCACCGAAAACGGGGCTTATTGAAATCCAGACCGTGCTTCCGGCCGGAAGCAACATGAATGTGAACCCCTTGCTGATTTGCGACGCGATCAAGACCTATTTAAAGCTGGACTTCTATGCGGATATAAAGAGAACCAACCTTTATAACGCTGATTTTCAAATCTTTGTATAACTGTAAAAAAGTTATTGCGCTTTTTGGCGTATTGTGGTATGATATATAGGCATTTGGATACCGCCAGTACTTCATTGGTGGGGTTCAATGCCCGGTTTTACCGCGACATTGAAGCGGGCAGTCCTCTGCTGTCTACAGCATGAATGTCTGAATTATAAGGAGGATTTATTCCATGGATGCATTGAAATTAATTGCACAGGATTCCGTAAAAAAGGAAATTCCTGAATTTGAAGTTGGCGATACCGTAAAGGTAAACGTAAACATCAGAGAAGGCGAGAGAGAAAGAATTCAGGTTTTTGAGGGTACCGTTACCGCTCGCAAGGGCAGCGGCGTTTCCGAAACCTTCACGGTAAGACGCGTTTCTTACGGCGTTGGTGTCGAAAGAGTATTCCCGGTTCATTCTCCAAATGTTAAGGGTGTAGAAATTGTCCGCAAGGGCCGTGTACGCAGAGCGAAGCTCTACTATCTGCGCGACAGAGTCGGCAAGGCGGCAAAAGTAAAAGAGCAGATCAGATAATCCGTTTGATCATGATTTTAAGGGACATGTATGTGTCCCTTTTTTGCTTTTCCCTTGATCTTACTTGAAAGAGGTGGCGTTTTTGAATCCGAATATAACCTCGGAATTACCTGCCGAACCGTCTAAAAACAACTTCACTTTAAGCTGCTACGAATGGGTGGAGGCGCTGATTCCGGCGCTGGTTATCATTATCGTTATCTTTACCTTTCTCTTCCGGGTCATCACCGTTAACGGTCCCTCCATGATGCCGAATCTGAAAAACGGTTATAAAGTTCTGGTTTCTTGCACCGACAGGAAGCTTACCCGCGGCGATATTGTGGTGGTGGACAGACGCGCTACCTCCCGTGACGAAACCCTTATCAAAAGGGTGATTGCCACCGAAGGGCAAACCGTCGATATTGATTTTAATACAGGAGTCGTGTCGGTAAACGGCGTTCCGCTGGACGAATCCGCTTACATAGAAAACGGTATCACGAAAAATCAATACGATATTTCCTTCCCGCAGACCGTTCCTCCGGGGCATGTTTTTGTGCTGGGGGATAACCGCAAGATTTCCGACGACAGCCGTTCCAGCGATGTTGGCATGATTGACCAGCGATATATTATCGGAAAAGTGGAGTTTATATTAATGAAAACAGAAAAGCCTTTTTGATAAAGGAGATGTTTCTCCGTTGAACCAACAATCCATACGGCTTTACATAAAACCGGTGACCCGAAAGTCACAAAGCCGTTTTACGGTAAACTGCTATGAATGGATAGAAGCGTTTATTACTTCCCTGATTGCAGTAGTCATTCTATTTACCTTCTTTTTCAGGGTTGTAAATGTAAACGGGCCTTCTATGCTTCCAACCTTGCAATCCAACGACAGGGTGGTTCTTTCCAGCTGCTTTTACAAACCCCGCCAAGGGGATGTTGTTGTTATTTCCCATACGCAGAAGTTACGGGAACCCATTATCAAACGCGTGATTGCCCTTGAAAATCAAAAAGTAGATATTGATTTTGAAAAGGGGATCGTGTCGGTGGACGGCGTTCCTCTCGATGAATCCGCCTACATTCAGAACGGCATTACGGATCAGCCTACGGATTTTAAATTTCCGCTGACCGTCCCTGCGGGGCATATTTTTGTGCTGGGGGACAACCGTGCCGTATCCAACGATAGCCGCTTCAGCGACGTAGGTATGGTTGACGTAAGGAATATTCTGGGAAAAGCGGAAATGGTCGTATTTCCCTTCAACAGAGTTGGAAGGATAAAATAAAAGTAAGTTCAGTTTAAGGATGAAGAAATGAGCGAAGCACAAACAATACAATGGTTTCCCGGTCATATGACCAGGACAAAAAGACAAATTGAAAAAAGCTTGAAGCTGGTTGACGCGGTTGCGGAAATTGTGGACGCAAGAATACCCGTCAGCAGCCGCAACCCGGATTTAAACAAGCTGATACAAAATAAACCGCGTGTTATTTTATTGAATAAGAGCGATATGGCTGATCCGGTTCAAACGGCGCGCTGGATCGATTATTACAAACAAAACAATATACGCGCAATCGCCATTGACTGCCGCAGCGGCAAGGGTATAAACGGGTTTATCCCGCTTGTGAAAGATGTATTGCGCGACCGCATAGCCGCATGGGAAGCGAAGGGCATGGTAGGCAGGCAGATCCGAGTGATGGTTGTCGGCATCCCGAATGTCGGGAAGTCCTCGCTGATTAACCGCCTTTCAAAAAACAGCAAGGCCAATGTTGAGGACAGGCCGGGTGTCACAAGGGCAAATCAGTGGTTCTCAATCGCCAAGGGGTTTGACCTTCTGGATACCCCCGGCGTACTCTGGCCAAAATTTGACGATAAAACCGTCGGGGAGCATCTTGCTTTTACGGGAGCCGTAAAGGACGAGGTAGTCGATACGGAATATTTGGCGGGACGTCTGCTGGAGGTGCTGCGGGACAGTTATCCGAACGACGTAAAGCGGCGGTATAAATTGGGAGAAATCGATATTTCCGGGCAAAAGGGATACGAATTGCTGGAATTGATAGGCAAAAAGCGCGGAATGCTGATTTCCGGCGGCGAAGTGGATACAGAACGGGCGTCCATTATGATTCTGGATGAATTCCGAAGCGCCAAGCTCGGCCGAATCTCATTGGAACAGGTTGGAAAATAAAATGGATTGGTTTGCTTATGAAAAAATGGCACGGGAAAAAGGCTATTCTGCCGTTTGCGGCATCGATGAGGCAGGCCGCGGACCTTTAGCCGGTCCCGTATTTGCCGCCGCTGTGATTCTGCCCTATGGGACAAGCATTGAAGGCTTGAATGATTCCAAAAAACTCAGCGAAGCAAAAAGAGAAACCCTGTTTGAGATCATTAAAGAAAAAGCGGTAAGTTATTCCGTTGGGTTTGCTACGGAAGCGGAAATTGACGAAATCAATATTTTGCAGGCAACCTTTCTTGCAATGAAGCGTGCCTGCGACGGATTAGACGTTCGCCCGGATTTGGCTTTGGTGGACGGAAACCGAATGCCCTGTCTCGGTGTAAAGGCGCATACGATTGTAAAGGGGGATTCGCTTTCCGCGAGCATTGCCGCCGCCTCCATTCTGGCCAAGGTCAGCCGTGACCGCCTGATGGTGGAAATCAACCGGATTTATCCGCAGTATCAGTTCGCGAAACATAAAGGCTACGGGACGGCATTACATATTGCACGGTTAAAAGAATACGGGCCGTGTCCGGTGCACCGGAAAACATTTTTGAAAAAAATTTTAGGAGATACTGGTTCATGAACAATGCTTCCGGAAAAACCGGTGAAGACTATGCGGCTCGCTATTTAGAGGATATGGGATTCCAAATTACAGCGAGGAATTACCATTCCCGTTTCGGAGAAATCGATATTATCGCGGAAAACAAAGAATTTATCGTGTTTGTGGAAGTGAAGACCCGGAATAAAAATTACGAAGTCAGCCCTCTGGAAGCGGTTTCTCTTGGGAAACAAAAAAAGATAGGGAAAACGGCGATTTTGTATCTGCAATCGAATCCGTCTGATTTGCAGCCCCGCTTTGATGTGATCGGAATGACGACGGATGCCGGCAACAGGATCCTTTCCATTGAACATATTGAAAACGCATTCATGATAAAGGAATTTTAAAGGTGATTTCCTTTAAAAATTTTTCAATTTTTTACGGAAATGCGTACGTTTTTTATGTTTCCCTTTGCAGTCATTTATGGTATGATAAAGTCATAAAGTTAATAAAGAAGGGGGAAAAACCTTTGCATTATAAATCCACACGAAACAGCAGCATCTGCGTTTCGGTATCACAGGCGATTGCGCAGGGAATCAGTACGGAAGGCGGTCTTTTTGTTCCGGAAGATTTTCCGCATTATTCCCATACAGATTTGCTGGAGCTTGCCAGATGCAGTTATACGGAACGTGCGGAGCGAATTTTATCCGCGTTTCTTTCTGATTTTACGGCGGAAGAAATTCATGAGTGCGTTACGGCCGCCTATACCAATGGGAAATTCGAAAAAGATATTCCTGCTCCGGTTACTTCGTTAAAGAACGGCATACAAATGTTGGAACTTTGGCACGGTCCCACCTGCGCCTTTAAAGATATGGCGCTGCAGCTGCTGCCACATCTTTTGACGAAATCCCTGCAGAAAATCCATTCTTCCAAAACCGCTCTGATTCTTGTCGCAACCTCCGGGGATACGGGAAAAGCGGCGCTGGAAGGCTTTAAAGATGTGGACGGCACCCTGATTCAGGTTTTTTATCCGCAAAACGGCGTAAGCCCCATGCAGAAGCGCCAGATGTGTACGCAGGAAGGAAATAACGTGGCCGTCTGTGCAATTGAGGGAAATTTTGACGATGCCCAGACCGGCGTGAAAAAAATCTTTACCGATCCGGAAATCAAGCGGCTTTTGGAACAGAATAAGCTGATGTTTTCCAGCGCGAACTCCATTAACTGGGGCAGGCTCCTGCCGCAGATCGTATATTATTTTTCCGCGTACTGCGATTTGCTCGCCAATGGAAAATTGCAATGTGCGGGAGAAAAGATCAACATAGTGGTTCCGACCGGCAACTTTGGAAATATCCTTGCCGCGTACTACGCTAAAAAAATGGGGTTACCGGTTCACAAGCTGATCTGCGCGTCCAACTCCAATAATGTGCTGACCGAATTTATCAACACGGGCGTTTACAACCGTAAACGGGAGTTCTATACTACCATTTCCCCTTCCATGGATATTCTGGTGTCGAGCAATCTGGAACGACTGCTTTACGATCTCACCGGAAAAGACTGCGACCGGGTAGCGGGCTGGATGAACGAGCTTGCGTCAAACGGCAGGTATCAGGTTGGGGAAGATGTTCTACACTCGCTTCACGAACTGTTTTTCGCAGGTTATTGCAACGATGAGGAAACCCAAAAAGTCATTAAGCAGCTTTACGAATCCGAACATTACCTTTGTGACACGCATACTGCCGTTGCAGTAAATGTTTATGAGCAATATGTAAAAGCCAGCAAGGATACGGAAACCCCTTCCGTAATTGTTTCTACCGCCAGTCCATATAAATTTGCAGACAGCGTATTAAGCGCCGTATCGGAGCAATACCGAGAGGATGCGTCCGAATTCGACAAAATTCAAGAGCTGTCCAACCTAACCGGTGTGGCTGTCCCGCCGCAGATTGCCGAGCTTCAGACGAAGGCGGTTCGCTTCCGCACAATTTGTTCAAGGGAAAACATGAAGGAAATCGTTTTAAAAACAGCAAAAATTGAGCCTCAGGCCTAAGAGAGGGAACCATGTCACTATTTGCTATCGCCGATTTGCATCTGTCATTGGGCTGCGACAAACCGATGGACGTTTTTTCGGGCTGGCAGAATTACACGGAGCGGCTTGAAAAAAACTGGCGCGCCGTCGTCGGTCGGGACGACACCGTCGTTATTGCCGGAGATATTTCGTGGGCAATGAATTTGGAGGAAGCGGTGAATGATTTCTCGTTTATCCATTCTTTGCCCGGCAAAAAATTAATATTAAAAGGGAACCATGACTATTGGTGGTCAACCAGAAAGAAAATAGTAGAATTTTTGGAACGAAACGGGCTGGATACCATCCAAATCATTCACAACAATGCGGTTGTAGTCGGTGATATTGCGGTTTGCGGCACCCGCGGATGGCTGTACAATGCGGAAACGGACGAAGATGTAAAGATTGTGAACCGCGAGGTAGGCCGTCTGAACGCTTCCATCGACGACGCAGAAAGACAAGGCGCCAAACCGGTGGTGTTTTTGCATTACCCTCCCGTTTATGACGGGGCGGTATGTAAAGAGATCCTTGATGTTTTGAAGGAGCGCGGCATTCAAAAATGCTATTTTGGGCATATCCATGGAAGTCAGGCGGCGCGCCGGGCGATTACCGGCGAGTATGAAGGGATTAAAATGGTTCTAATTTCCTGTGATTACCTGAATTTTATGCCAGTTTTAGTATAATGAACAAATTTTGAATATTTTATCTTATATATAGAATATTTATTATTCATGTGCTATAATATTTTAGATAATTTGCAATTTGCAGGAGGAAGTAAAAATGAGTTTAAAGTCGTCTAATAAGGTTGCGACGAATCGTTATCAACTTGAGGTAGGAGTAGACGCTACGATATTTGAAAAAGCGCTTGAACAGGCATATCGTAGAGAAAATAAAAAAATTTCCATTCCCGGTTTCCGCAAGGGCAAGGCACCCCGTGCGTTTGTAGAAAAATATTACGGCGAACAGGTTTTCTATGAAGACGCGATCAATGCTGTTTATCCTGATGCGCTTGAGCAGGCGATTAAGGAAGCACAGCTTGAGATGGTTGAAGATAAAATTGATTTTGATCTGGTTTCCGCTGGTAAGGACGGCGTTGTTTTCAAAGCAACCATCACAACCAAGCCGGAAGTAGAGATTGACAATTATAAGGGAATCGCCGTTACAAAGAAGCCGGTTGTTGTAACCGACGAGGATATTGACGCGGAGATTAAAAAGGTTCAGGAGCGCAACTCCAGAATGATTACCGTTGAGGACCGTGAGGCTCAGAACGGCGATATTGTTGTGATTGATTTTGACGGCTATGTAGACGGCGTTGCTTTCGATGGCGGCAAAGCGGACAATTACAGCCTTACGCTCGGCTCCGGCCAGTTCATTCCGGGTTTCGAGGAGCAGGTTGTAGGCCACAAAACCGGCGACGAATTTGATGTGAACGTAAAGTTTCCGGAGGATTACCATGCTGAAAATCTGGCGGGCAAGGATGCTGTTTTCAAAATCAAGCTGCATGAAATCAAGATGAAAGAGCTTCCTGAAGTAGACGACGACTTTGTAAAGGATGTCAGCGATTTTGACACCCTCGATAAATACAAGGAAGATATCAGGAAAAGGCTGACAGACGCGAAAGAAAGAAGCGCGAAAGACGATGTGGAAAATCAGCTCATCGACAAGCTGGTGGAAAACGTAAAAGCTGAAATTCCGCAGGCTATGTACGAAAACCGCATTAATGAAGATATTCGTGAATTCAGTTACCGCTTACAGTCACAGGGCCTGAACCTTGAAACATATTTGAAATATACCGGTATGGACAAGGACGCATTCCGCAAACAATTCCTGCCTCAGGCGGAACGCCAGGTAAAAGTACGCCTTGCACTCGAGCAAATTGCAAAATTAGAAAACATTCATCCAACAGATGAAGAAATCGAAGAAGAATTCGCAAAGCTTGCAAAGAGCTATGATATTGACGCTGAAAAAGTAAAAGCCTTTATTCCGAAGGAAGAGCTTGTTAAAGATATTGCGGTTCAAAAAGCAATTGATCTTGTACGCGACAGCGCCATAATTTCGGAAGGTACGGAAAAAGCTGAATAAGAAAAGCCAATCCTGCCAATGCTCATTTTATTGTAAGTTTATTGGAGGTACGCGACAATGAGTTTAGTCCCCTATGTCATTGAACAGACAAACCGCGGAGAACGTTCGTATGATATCTTTTCCCGTTTGCTGAATGACAGAATTGTAATGCTTACTGAAGAAGTGAATAACACCACCGCAAGCCTGGTGGTTGCACAGCTTTTATATCTGGAGGGGCAGGACCCGTCCAAAGATATTAGCTTATACATTAACAGCCCCGGCGGATCCGTTACGGCCGGTATGGCGATTTATGATACCATGCAATATATAAAATGCGACGTGTCCACCATTTGCATGGGCATGGCCGCCAGCATGGGAGCGTTTTTACTCGCTGCCGGCGCAAAAGGGAAACGGTTTGCCCTCCCGAACAGCGATATTATGATTCATCAGCCAAGCGGCGGAGCGCAGGGTCAGGCAACCGACATCATGATTCACGCGGATCATATTATTGCCACGAAAAAGAAGCTGAACCAGATTCTTGCTGAGAAAACGGGCCAGCCTCTTGAGGTAATCCAAAGGGATACCGAGCGGGACAATTTTATGACAGCGGAAGCCGCCGTTGAATACGGCTTGGTTGACAAGGTTATTTACAATCGATAATTGAGGTTGGTGATAAATAAATGTCCAGTAACGACGATAACAAGGACAGAGGAGTAAGCTGCTCATTCTGCGGTAAACCACAGAGTGAAGCGCGCCGCTTGATTGCGGGTCCCGGTGTCTATATTTGTGATGAGTGCATTGAACTTTGCATGTCAATTCTTGACGATGAAAAAAACTTATCCAACCGAAAATCGACCTATGGGGAATCCACAGCCGAGTTGCCGAAACCTTTTGAAATAAAAAAGCAGCTTGATGAATATGTCATTGGACAGGAAAATGCGAAGATTGCGCTTTCTGTTGCCGTATACAACCATTATAAGCGTATTTATTATGGAAAAGATGATGTCGAACTAACAAAAAGCAATGTTCTGTTGCTTGGCCCGACCGGTGTCGGCAAAACGCTTTTAGCACAGACACTAGCGAAAATATTGGATGTACCGTTTGCAATTGCGGACGCTACGACTCTGACGGAAGCCGGTTATGTGGGCGAAGACGTGGAAAATATCCTTCTCCGTTTGATACAGGCGGCTGATTTCGATATTGAAAAAGCCGAACGAGGGATTATCTACATCGACGAGATTGATAAAATTGCCAGAAAGTCCGAAAATCCGTCGATTACACGTGATGTAAGCGGCGAGGGCGTTCAGCAGGCTCTTTTGAAAATTCTGGAAGGTACTATTTCCAATGTTCCTCCACAGGGCGGAAGAAAGCATCCGCAGCAGGAATTTTTACAAATCGATACCTCCAATATCCTGTTTATCTGCGGCGGTGCTTTCGACGGGTTAAATAAAATCGTTGAAAAGCGCACGGCATCTTCTGCCATGGGATTCGGCGCACAGGTGCGGAGCAAAGCCGAGTTGGATTCTACCGCATGGATGCAAAGCGTTGTTCCGCATGATCTTGTGAAATATGGTCTGATTCCCGAACTGGTTGGCCGTTTGCCAGTCATTGCGGCTCTTAATGGACTGGATGAGGACGCGTTGGTTCGTATTCTAACGGAACCGAAAAACTGTTTAATAAATCAATACAAAAAACTGTTCCAACTGGATAAAGTCGAGCTTGATTTCAAGCCGGAAGCATTGAAGGCCATAGCTAAAAAGACAATTGAACGCCGTACAGGCGCGCGAGGCCTTCGGTCTATCATGGAAGATTTATTAACAGACCTTATGTATAAAGTTCCGTCTGACTACACTGTAGAAAAAGTTACTATAACTGCGGATACGGTGGAGAAGGGTGCGGAACCGGAAATAGTGTACAATCCCGACCGCAAGCCTGTAAAAATAAAGATAACAACTCCAAGAAAGCGCGGCCGAAAAGATACCGCGTCGTAATATAAGTATCTTGGCTGTTGCACGTGGTAGACTTGTTATCACTTGCAGCAGCCATTTCTGCTGAAGGAGCAACACATGCTATGAATAATAACCTTGAACTCGAGAAAATTGAAAAAATTACAATTCCGGTGCTCGCGTTAAGAGGACTGGTTATATTCCCGGGGATGCTGCTGCAATTTGATGTCGGCAGAAAAAAATCCATATTGGCGCTGTCGAAAGCAATGGAGGAAGACCAGCAGATTTTTCTGGTTGCTCAAAAAAGCCTGAACGACAACGAGCCGACTGGAGAGGAAATTTACAAAATTGGTATTGTCGCAAAAATCAAGCAGGTCATTCGTCATACCGATGAAGGAATCCGGCTTTTTGCAGAAGGAATGTACCGGGCAAAAATACAATCTGTTGTGAACGAAAATCCCTTTATTCTTGTGGAAGTTTCTCCAACGGAAAACATAACCTATAAGGAAACCCACAAGACAGAGGCGTTAATCCGCTACACACAGTCCCTGTTTGAGGAATATATTCAAAATTATGTCCGTATCCCACCGGATATTATTATCGGTGTTGTTCAGAAGAAGGACTGCGGCGAACTTGCGGATTACATTACCGCGAATATCAGCTTGGATTATGAAAGAAAACAGCAGATTTTAGAGGAACTTCATCCGGTTAAACGGCTGGAAAAGCTGAATGAAATTTTAAAGAACGAAATTCAGATCCTCTCCATTGAAAGCCAGATCAGCGAGAAAGCCAAAGAACAGATTGATGAAAACCAGCGCGAATATTTCCTGCGGGAGCAAATGCGTGCCATCTCCAACGAGCTTGGCGAGGATGATAACCCGCAGGGAGAAGCAGATGAACTCCGGGAACGGATCGCCAAAATGAAGCTTCCCAAACTTCAAAATGATAAACTCATGAAGGAATGCGACCGCCTTGCAAAAATGCCGTATGGTTCCCACGAGGCGAGCGTTATCATAAGTTATGTGGAAACCTGCCTGGAGCTTCCATGGAATACCAGCAGCCGCGAACGTATCGACTTAAAGTGGGCACAAAGAACGCTTGACCGTGATCATTATGGTCTGACCAAGGTCAAAGAACGAATTATCGAAATTTTAGCGGTGAAAAAACTTTCGCCCGATATTAAGGGTCAGATTATCTGTTTAGTCGGCCCTCCGGGTGTCGGTAAAACATCCATTGCCCGTTCCATTGCAAAAGCAATCGGCCGCAATTATGTGCGCGTATCCCTCGGCGGCGTCCGGGACGAATCCGACATCATGGGCCACCGTAAAACATATGTGGGCTCTATGCCGGGCCGGATTATTGCTGCGCTGAAGCAGGCCGGTACCAATAACCCGCTGATCCTTCTGGATGAGATTGATAAGCTGGGCAACGATTTCCGCGGGGACCCTGCGTCCGCTTTGCTGGAGGTTCTGGATTCGGAGCAAAATTCTTCCTTCTTCGATCATTACATCGATATGCCCTTTGATTTGAGTAAGGTTATGTTTATTACAACCGCAAATGATTACACCGCCATACCGGAGCCTTTGCTCGACCGTATGGATGTGATCACATTAGGCAGTTATACCCACGAAGAAAAATATCATATCGCCTCAAAGCATTTGATCCCGAAACAATTGAAAAAGCACGGAATGAATGCAAAAATGCTGCGAATTACTCCGAAGGCGATTCACGAACTGATTGACGGTTATACAAGGGAAGCGGGTGTCCGGAATCTGGAGCGCCAGATTGCTGCTATCTGCAGGAAATGCGCCAAAAAAATTGTTGAAGACAGCAGTTCGAAAATAACGATAACTCCTGACAAATTAGAAGAATTGTTGGGACCGAAAAAATTTAAAAAGGATGTATTAACAAAATCCGATATGGTCGGCCTTGTCAATGGCCTTGCATGGACCAGCGTCGGCGGCGAATTACTGCCGATCGAGGTTGCCATAATGGATGGCACGGGCAAAATTGAGCTCACGGGTTCGCTTGGCGATGTAATGAAGGAGTCCGCGAGAACGGCTATCAGCTGTATCCGGACGCGGGCGGCTTCCCTCGGAATCAGCAACGACTTCTATAGTAAATATGATATTCATATCCATGCACCGGAGGGTGCGATTCCCAAAGACGGTCCGTCCGCCGGAACGGCAATGGCGACAGCAATTACGTCGGCATTGACGAATATTCCGGTACGGCATGATGTTGCAATGACCGGGGAAATCACTTTGCTTGGTAGAGTCCTTCCTATCGGCGGCCTTAAGGAAAAAACCATGGCGGCTTACCGTTCGGGGATCAAAACGGTTATTATCCCGGCAGATAATATATCCGATCTGGCGGAAATTGACTCGGCAGTAAAGGATTCGGTTGATTTCCTGCCGGTGGAAAAAATTGATCAGGTTTTGGAAGCCGCTCTGTGTAAACTTCCCGAGCCAAAGCAGAACGTAGAGACGGATACCGAGATTCCTATGCAAAAAATAAAAAATCAATCGGGCGTTTTGTCGTCCGGCATTCCTCAGTAACGGGGTGACAATGTGAATTTTGGAAAAGCGGAATTTGAATCGGCGGCTGGATTATTAAACCAGCTGCCATCTTCCACCCTACCGGAAATTGTATTTTCCGGCCGTTCAAATGTTGGAAAATCTTCCTTGATTAATAAAGTTCTCAATCGTAAATCTCTTGCCAGAACCAGCGCAAAGCCGGGGAAAACCGGAACGATTAATTTTTATAGGACTCCAGAATGCCGACTGGTTGATCTGCCCGGATACGGATATGCCCGCGTTTCGCAATCTGAAAAAATTCGTTGGGCCGAGTTGGTTGAGGGCTATTTTCACGCGCAGCGAAAAATTGCGCTTGTGCTGCAAATTATTGATATGCGCCATAAGCCGACAGACGACGATATACATATGATCGATTTTTTGCGGGATTCCGGTTTTCCTTTTCTGATTGTCGCAACCAAAAGCGATAAGCTGAATAAAACAGAACGGGAAACGCAGCTCCAATTGCTCGATGAAATTTTTAATCAACAACTGGAATTTATTCCGTTTTCAGCGGTTAACGGCGAAGGGGTTGAAGAAATTCGAGCCAGAATTACCGCTGCCTGCAGCGAATATGAACTATAAGAAGAAAAAGCATCTTTTTTCTAGTAAAATTAAAATACTTAACAATTTTTACAGAATAAGCATAAAAAATTTATGAAAATTTAATTTCTTTATTTTACTATTAAAAGATGATGGTTACTTTACTTTTATGCTTTCGTGTGCTAAAATCATGTCTTACTAAAAGATTAAGAGGTGAAACTGTTTGAATTCTAAAATTAAGGATGATAGTGTTGACTTTCTATTTAAAGCAATTCTTACTTTAAAAACAGTAGACGAATGTTATAATTTTTTCGAAGATTTATGTACGGTTCCGGAAATTAAAGCAATGTCCCAGCGCCTTCTGGTTGCCCATATGCTGAGCACAAAAAAAGTATATAGCGATATTGTCGCGCAAACCGGTGCTTCAACCGCCACGATCAGCCGTGTAAACCGTTCCCTGAATTATGGATGCGACGGGTATGCGCTTGTCTTTAATCGGCTGGAAAACGGTACGGAGTCAGAATGAGTTATTCTGCCTTTGCCCGTTATTATGACAACCTTACGCAAAATGTTGGCTATTCGGAAAGGGCGGACTATATTTGTGCTTTGCTGAAAAGGTTTAAACATGATGCCGGGCTAACGCTTGATTTAGCCTGCGGCACGGGCAGTCTTACCATTGAGCTTGCCAAACGCAAGATAGACGTGTATGGGATTGACGCCTCTGCCTCCATGCTTTCTGTTGCGCAGCAAAAGGCGGCGGAAAATGGTTTACAACTTCTGTTCCTTTGCCAGAAAATGCAAAATATCGACCTGTACGGCACCGTAGATACGGTAATCTGTATGCTTGACAGTATTAATCATTTAACCTCGGAACGCGACGTACAGAAAACTTTTTCGCGCGTATCGCTCTTTTTAAACCCGGGCGGGTATTTTCTGTTTGATATCAATACATTGTATAAACATCAATACGTACTGGGAAATCATACCTTTGTTTACGATACGGACGAGGTTTACTGCGTCTGGCAAAACAGCTTTGACGAAAAAACAGGCCGCGTAGGTATCATGCTGGACTTTTTCGAACGGGACGGCTGCACATACCGAAGGGCTTCCGAACATTTTTACGAACGAGCCTACGATATACAAAAGATTCTTTCCATGCTGACACAGGCAGGATTGGAAACCGTTGGTTTATTTGACGACCTCAGTTTTGAAAAGCCGGGTGATCAGGCGGAACGGATAGTCGTTGTGGCAAAAAAAGTTTAAAAGGATTTGTTTATATGGATCGAATTATCAGATGTCTCACTTCCGACGGAGGAATTATGGCGGCGGCAATTGATTCGACTTACCTTGTTGCTACCGCCCAGCAAATTCACAAAACCAGCGCGGTTGCTACAGCCGCACTGGGAAGGCTGCTTACCGGGACTTCCATTATGGGTTCCATGTTAAAAAAGGAAAACGCTACGGTAACGCTCAAAATAAATGGAAAAGGCCCGCTCGGAAGTGTTGTCGCTGTTGCTGACAGCAAAGGAAACTGCCGTGGATACGTTGACCATCCCGAAGTGGAGTTGCCGCTGAAAGCAAATGGAAAGCTGGATGTCGGCGGAGCTGTAGGGAATAACGGTATTTTGGGTGTTATCCGTGATTACGGGGAGGGCAGGCCTTATATCGGACAGGTAGAGATTCAATCAGGGGAAATTGCAGAAGATATTACAAATTACTATGCGGTCAGCGAACAAATCCCTACTGTCTGCGCATTGGGCGTTTTGATTGATAAAAAAGACATTCGCCGGATTTTAGCCGGCGGAATGCTGATTCAGGTGCTGCCCGGAGCAAATCCGGAAGATATCGACAGACTGGAAAAGAACGTTCAGGATCTGGAACCCGTTACTTCCATGCTGGCAAAGGGAATGGGCATTGAAGAAATGTGCAGAACGGCTTTACATGGTTTTGAAATGGAGATTCTTGACGAGTTCCCGGTCAGTTACGTCTGTAACTGTAGTTTGGAACGGGTGGAACGTGCGATTTCCACATTGCCTGCTGAGGAAATTCTTTCTCTCGCAGGGGAGGATGGGACTGCAGAAGTAAAGTGCCAATATTGCGGCCATGCGTATCCGTTAACGGAGCAGGATTTAAACCGCATTGCCGCTCAGAAAACAAAAAAATGAAAAAATTGCAGGCAAAGTGTTGACAATTGCTACAAGATATAGTATTATATAACACGTCGCTGATAACTGCGACACAGAATGGGAGCATAGCTCAGCTGGTTAGAGCACCTGCCTTACAAGCAGGGGGTCATAGGTTCGAGTCCTATTGCTCCCACCATAGGATGGCTCGGTAGTTCAGCTGGTTAGAACGCTAGCCTGTCACGCTAGAGGTCGTCGGTTCGATCCCGATCCGAGTCGCCATTTGCCTCTGTAGCTCAGTTGGTAGAGCAGGGGACTGAAAATCCCCGTGTCGGTGGTTCGATTCCGCCCGGAGGCACCAAACACGCGAACGTAGCTCATCTGGTAGAGCGCCACCTTGCCAAGGTGGAGGTAGCGAGTTCGAGCCTCGTCGTTCGCTCCAAAAATTGGCGTCATAGCCAAGTGGTAAGGCATGGGTCTGCAAAACCCTGATTCCCCAGTTCGAATCTGGGTGACGCCTCCAGAATTATTAAATAATCACCAATGATTGCAATAAAGTGTCATTGGTGATTATTTTTGCATATTCTCGTATGAACGCAGTACTGCTGAAAATCGCCTATTCGCGAGGGGATACTATTTTACTTTATTTTTGTGAAGTAGAACCTTGAAAGATTTTAAATATAATGTTATACTGCTAACAATAAGGTGGTGATATGAATTGAATGACCACGAATTACTTATAAAAATTTACGAAGATATGCAGGGCGTGAAAACGCAAGTTCATTCTGTCGATATACGGCTTACCGGTATGGAAGGACGACTCTCCAGCATGGAGGGGCAGCTTTCCAATGTGCAAGAACGGCTTTCCAATGTGGAAGGACGGCTTACCGGCGTAGAAGGGCGACTTTCCGGTATGGAGGAGCGGCTTACCGGTGTGGAAGGACAACTTTCCGGTATGGAAGAGCGGCTTACCGGTGTGGAAGGACAACTTTCCGGTATGGAAGAACGGCTTACCGGCGTGGAAGGGAGACTTTCTGGTGTGGAGGAGCGGCTCTCCAATGTGGAAGAACAGCTTGCAGAGGTTCAAGAAGATACAAAAATTACCCGCACCGCAGTAAATACGATTCTCGACTGGGCGGAAGATCCCAGTATCCAGACAACACCACTCTTTAAAAAAGCAAAATAAATTTTCAGTCCGCCTTTTCTGGATTTGTGTCAGAAAAGGCGGACTTTTTAGGCCCGGCAACTTATTTCATACATATCCAAAATCATCCCTTGCATATAGATGTCGCATGGGGTGATTGTCTTGAAATCGTCCAAAAGTTATTTTGTCCCGATCGCTATCTTAATTTTAAGCTGCCTCGTATTTTTATTATTATCCTACATCTCTTATGATAAAATAGATAAAATGGCGTCTGCGCTAGCTGAAAAGCGAAATCCGACTATTGTCATTGACGCGGGACATGGAGGGGAAGATGGAGGGGCCGTCGGCAAATCAAAAACGTTGGAAAAGGACATCAACCTGAAGATCGCACTGCAATTGGAACAGCTTTTCAAAGCCTCCGGTTTCCATGTTGTTATGACAAGAACAACCGACGAATCGATCTGTGACGAAAATTTAGATACGGTGAGGGAGCGGAAGGTAAGCGACATTCATAACCGACTGAAAATCATTGAAGCGCAACGAAACTGTATTTTTTTAAGCATCCACCAGAATCATTTTACCAGCAGCCGCTATAGTGGCGCGCAGATTTTTTATTCGCAAAAAAATGAGGGAAGCAAAGAGCTTGCGGAAAGTATAAAAAGCCGCATTGTCGAACTGTTGCAACCGGAAAATAAGCGCGAAACAAAACCGGCCACAAGCTCAATCTATCTGTTATGGAATTCAAAGGTAACTGCCGTAATGGTTGAATGTGGGTTTCTTTCCAATGAATCGGAGGCGGAAAAACTCAACAATCCGGTTTACCAAAAGCAAATGGCCTTTGCCATCTACAGCGGCTTCCTTGATTACTATCATTCAAAGCTGTAACAGCTTGTAATTGGTATTCGCATCGTCTATAATTTTAGATATAGAATCAGAAAAACGAGGATTAAAATATGGCGAAATCAAAAAGTATCTATATTTGTTCAGAATGCGGTTTTGAGTCGGCAAAATGGTATGGCAAATGCCCCGGCTGTGGCCAGTGGAACAGCATGAATGAGGAATTCCGGGAACCCGCCGCTTCAAAAAACGCCGGAACATCTGTGGTACACAGCCTAAACAAGCCCATTTCCATTAATGAAATCAGTACCACAGATGAAGAGCGTTACCACACCGGGTTGAGCGAGTTGGACAGAGTACTCGGCGGTGGAATTGTAAAGGGTTCGCTGATTCTCATCAGCGGTGAGCCGGGAATCGGAAAATCGACGATCCTTTTACAGATCTGCGAATACCTTGGTCGCTCGTTAAAAATACTGTATGTATCCGGCGAAGAGTCAAGCAGACAAATTAAGCTTCGTGCCGCCCGTTTGGGCGTAAAAAGCGAAAACCTTTATATTTTAACCGAGACGGATGTACAATGTGTTATCGAACAAATGCGGACGCACAAACCGGATTTAGTGATGATTGACTCCATTCAGACAATGAACTATATCGATTTGAACTCGTCTCCCGGCAGCGTTACACAGGTGCGCGAATGCACAAACGCTTACATGCGCGCCGCAAAGTCTTTGGAAATCCCTACTATCCTTGTCGGCCATGTCAATAAGGACGGCGCGATCGCCGGGCCTAAGGTGCTTGAGCACATTGTGGATGCTGTTCTTTATTTTGAAGGTGACCGTCAGATGTCCTACCGGATTCTGCGTGCTGTCAAAAACCGTTACGGTTCAACGAATGAAATCGGCGTTTTCGATATGGACGACCAAGGGTTGCATCAGGTGGACAACCCTTCGCTCGCCCTTCTTTCGGGGAGACCTAAACATGTATCCGGAACCTGCGTTACCAGTATTCTGGAAGGATCCCGACCGATTCTTGCGGAAATACAGGGGCTGGCCACAACTACGGGGTTTGGCAATCCAAGGAGAATGTCTACCGGCTTTGACTACAATCGGATGTCATTGCTTCTCGCTGTTTTAGAAAAACGTGCAGGTTTCTATTTTTCGAATTTGGACGCGTATATCAACGTGGTTGGCGGATTAAGGCTGGATGAACCTGCGGCTGATCTTGCGGTAGCCATGGCGCTGGTTTCCAGCTTAAAGGATGTTCCGATCAGCGACAACGCGATTGTATTCGGTGAAATTGGCCTTGCAGGAGAAATCCGCTCCGTAACCCACGCGGAAGCGCGGATCAACGAAGCGGAACGGCTCGGTTTTACCAAATGCATTTTGCCTTACCACAGCCTGAAACAACTGCATTCCCAGCCAAAAAGCATCCGGCTGATCGGGGTTAAAAACGTGAGGGAGGCGTTTGAGGCTTCATCGGATTTGTAACCGAGTTTCGCGGAGTGACCTTAATGCAGTGCACACAGCCGTCCCCGGTATAATTTGTGATCGCAGATGGCATTTCAAGGCTGCAATAGCCGTCATGCTGATAAAGGCAATCTTCATCACATTGTATGATGCTCATATATGTTCACCTCAGCAATATTTTGGGGAACATGAGCGAAAATTATTCACAGGATTCCGAGAATTGATACTAATATTTTCTTCCCCGATTTCACAAAATAAGTTGGAACGGGGGGAAATCAATGAAAAGAAATGTAATGTTAATTGCCTTTACAACATTAACCCTTGCCGCTATCTTCACTTGGGGCGAAATTTCCCGTAATTCCGCCATTCCAGTAAGTGTTGTAAAGGTATATCCACTTACAGTTGATGATTCCGTAATCTGTAGCGGCAGGGTAGAAAGGGTTTCCGAACACCATGTCTTTTCACCATCCGCAGCATATGTCAGCCGGATTTTTGTAAAAACCGGGGACGTCGTTTCCGCTGGACAACCGTTAATGGAAGTCCAGACTTTGGACAGCGATCTCTGCGGAGTTGAAGACGAATTGCAGTCTGAAACAGACTTTTCCGGTGGGTTTCAGCAAAATATCAAAACAAAGACCGTTACATCGCCCTATGCTGGAGAAATCCTATCGCTAAACGCTTTAGAACAAAGCTATATTCAGACCGGCCAGCCGGTTGCGATTATTTCAGACAACCCCGCTCAGCTCCAGATCCGGCTTTCCGTAAATGAATCCCAGATATCCGATATAAAGACAGGGCAGAAGGCAATTATTACCGGCGTCGGTTTTAAAAATACCGCTTATACCGGCGTTGTCAAAGAAATTTCTTCCGATGCAAAGCAGGTCCTTTCAAAAAGCGGCGAAGAAACCGTTGTAGAAGTAATTGTAAGCGTAGACAAAGCGGGCGGTGAAATTAAACCCGGCTACACCGCAAAGGCAAAGATTATTACTTCTGAAAACGAAGGGGTTCTTATTGCCCCATACGAAGCTGTCAGAGCGGATAAAGACGGGAATGAGTATGTTTTCAAGTTAAACGGGAAAAAGGCCGTAAAAACGCCTGTAAAAACAAACAGAGAGTTTGACAAAGGCTTTGAAATAACAAGCGGCATCTCAAAAAATGATGAAATTATAAATAACCCGGATTCCGTTTCCAACGGCTCTTATGTAGTACCAGTCAAAAGAGGGACGGTGAATTCGGGTGATTGATTATGTTAAATCCGCGTTCCGGAACCTTCAAAGGAAACGCGTCCGGACTTCCTTAACCATATTCGGGATCGCAATTGGTGTTTCCTCCGTAATTATTGTCGGAAATATCAGTCGATGCGGCACAACGGCGCTCAGCACGGAATTGGAAAGCCTAGGCTTGAGCGGCCTGACAATATCGGCATCCCAGGACGCCGGTTCCGTTTCCCTAAATGAAACCGATTTGAATATTATTAAACGCTGTGACCAGGTTGAGCAGGCGACACCCATCCTGGTAGAAAGTACAGAGGTAACGGCAAGAAAAATCCGTACGAAAGCGATTTTGTGGGGAATCGACACAAAAGCAAATCAGATTATTTCCATTCATCTGCTTTACGGACGGATGTTTAATAACGAAGATATCCGGGATGGCGCAAATGTGTGCCTTGTGGACGAAGCTTTTTCAAAAAGTACGTATTTCAGAAGCAATATTATCGGGAAAACAGTCACCATTCTGTGCGGGGGAGCGGAAGAGAATTATAAGGTAATCGGTATTATAAAGACTGGCAGCGGTCTGCTGCAAAATATTATCGGAAATTACATTCCAACTTTTGTGTACGTACCTTATACCACCGTTCAAAAGGCTTCGGGCAAGGATTATTTTGACCAAATTGCGGTAAAGATTAAATCCGGCGGAAACGTTGACCGCATAGGGCAAGCGATTGTTGATAAACTGGATCGAAACAAGTGTTCAACGGGTGCGTTTGTTTCCAATAATCTGGCAAAACAAAAGGACAGCCTGACGAATATGCTGGATATCATCACTTTAATTCTTACAGCGGTCGGTTCGATTTCGTTATTTGTGGCCAGCCTGAGCATTATGACGGTCATGCTGGTATCTGTCAACGAGAGGACGCGGGAAATCGGCATAAAAAAAGCAATTGGCGCAAAACGCAGCTCTATTATGCTGGAATTTATGTTCGAGGCAGTCCTGATTTCCTTCATCGGCTGTATCTTCGGTTTAGCCGCAGGTTATCTTATATCCTATGCCGGTGCAAATTATTTCGGCATGGCGCTGAATATACGGGGGGATGCGGTTTTGCCGGTGTTAGCGTTTTCCATTCTTTCCGGAACGATTTTCGGGATTTATCCGGCTTATAAGGCGTCGAATATGAAGCCGGTTGACGCGCTCAGACAGGAATAGAGGAAAAAAGATATGCGTTTTATCCATTCTCCGAATTTACCTGAAGCGGACGTGGCGCTGGCGGCCATGTCCGGTACATATCCGAAAATAATCGATGCGCTTCGCAAACGGAATATTACTGTTTTACCGGTAAGGCCATGTAAAAATTTGAGTTTACCGGTTTGCACCCATGCAGATATGCTCTGCCATCCTTTAGGAGATACCGCCATCGTTGTCGCGAAGGGAGAGGAATATCTAAAAACAGCATTGGAGCATTACGGATTTTATCCCGTATATTCCCATTCGAATCTTGAAAAAAACTACCCCAAAGACGTAGCTTTAAATGCCGCCCGCATCGGCGCAAAATTAATCGCAAATTCAAAGACATTGGATGCTGTGATCGTGGATTATTGCGGCAAAAAGCAAATTGCAATCCTTTCTGCAAAACAAGGATACGCAAAATGTTCTTCGGTTATTGTTAGTGAAAATGCAATCATTACAGAAGATGCCTCCATAGCGGCTTCGGCGGCCCACGCAAACATGGAGGTCCTGAAAATCAGACCCGGTTTTGTTGCGCTACCGGGGTATGAATACGGCTTCCTTGGCGGCGCATGCGGTATGATTGGGAAAAACAGGCTTGCGTTTGCCGGCACTATTGAAGCGCATCCCGATTATTTGAAGATCAAAGCATTTTGTAACCATAAGAATGTGCAGTTAATCTCTCTTACAAAAGATCCTTTAACCGATGTCGGCGGGATTCTTCCGTTAAAAACATTCGGATAGCGCGTAAAGTTTACCACATTTTCTGCCAAAGAATCGTTAGAATAGAATGTCTTTGCAGGGGTAAAATTAATTTTATAGTGATCTTTTTGAAAGGATGGGAATAGAATTCTTTCATAATCAATAATTTGAATAGATGGATGATAGTATGATTGAGAATGGAAGAGTGTTAACGGGATGTGATACCTGTGACTATAGTAGATACGATGCCGAATTGAATTGCAGAATCTGCGGGGCCGGATTAGAACAGACCACGGACGGATGCCCCAAATATAAAATGAGTTATCCATGCTTTTGCCAAAACCACGCACAGTATGATAAATATACAGGGCTTGCTAAAAATTTAAAGTTCGGACTGTAAAAAGGAAGAAATGGAGTAGGAGTTCTTGACATTCCTAAAAAAAAACAATACAATTATACAAAATGAATATTTTGTATAATTGGGGTGGGTGCAAAAATGGAGTTGACTGAATTATGAAGCCCGAACTTTTAGCGGAAGCTCCGCCGATCATCAAGGAATTTTTAGGATATATGGGAACGATCAGAGGAAAATCTCCGAAAACGGTCGAAGAATATTATTTTGATCTGCGTACTTTTTTCCGCTATATCAAGCAAAAGCGGAATCTGGTACCGCCCAATACCAAATTCGAAGAAATCCGTATTTCTGACGTAGACCTTGCTTTAATTAAGACCATTACGCTGACCAATGTTTACGAATACATGAACTTTCTGGCAACAGAGCGAAATAACCTAGCTTCAACCAGATCGAGGAAAGTATCCAGTCTCCGGACTTTTTTTAAATATCTAACAAATAAGACCGGAAAACTGGATACCAACCCGGTCCAAGAACTGGAAACGCCGAAAGCGAAAAAATCCCTCCCAAAATACCTTACGCTGGAACAATGCCTGGAACTGCTTTCTAAAGTGGACGGGTCAACAAAAGAACGGGATTACTGTATTCTAGTGCTTTTTTTAAATTGCGGAATGCGTCTTTCGGAGCTTGTCAGCCTGAATTTAAACGATGTAAACCATAATAAAAAAACAATACGCATCGTCGGAAAGGGAAATAAAGAACGGATTGTCTATCTGAACGAAGCCTGTATTGACGCCATTAACCGTTATATTACAGTACGCCCGAAAGATGCGCTGATTGACAAGAACGCACTATTTATCAGTAAGCAAAGGAAACGGATCAGCCCGAAAACCGTCCAGTATCTTGTAAAAAAATATCTTTCTGAAATTGAACTGGAGGATTATTCCGTACATAAGCTCAGACACACGGCCGCCACATTGATGTACCAGCACGGGCACGTCGATATTCGCGTTTTAAAGGACATTTTGGGCCACGAAAATTTAGGCACTACCGAAATCTATACGCATCTTTCCAACGAACAGATGACGAATGCGTCGGAGGCAAATCCCCTTTCGCATGTTAAACAGCGAGAGCCGCTGAAAATCCAGATAAAGAACAAAAAAGGACCGGTATAACCGATCCTTTTTTAATGTTCTACCCCAGTTTTGCCCTGGGATGGCAACTGTTATAAACTTTTTTAAAATGGTCGTTTAACAAATGCACATATACCTGTGTCGATGAAATATCCGCATGTCCAAGCATTAGCTGAATATCCTTCAGTTCGGCGCCGTTTTCCAGCAAATGCAGCGCAAAAGAATGGCGGAGCGTATGCGGTGTAATTTCCTTTACAATCCCCGCGCTTTCCGCGTAGCCCTTTACAATTTTCCAGAAGCCCTGGCGTGTAAGCCTGCGCCCGTTCAAATTGGTGAACAGGGCATGTCCCCCATCCGGCGTGATAATCAGGCTTCTGACATTCTGTATATATTCCGCAACGGCATTTACTGCCGCAGGATATACCGGAATCAATCTTTCGTTTTTCCCGCTGCAGCATTTCAGTAATCCGTTATGTAAGTTCATATCCTCTAAATTCAAATCAACCAGCTCGGAAACCCGGATTCCGGTTGCGTACAGCAGTTCCAGCATGGCCTTGTCGCGGCAGCCCTTTGGTTCGTATCGATCCGGCTGCGCCAAAAGCAGCTCGATTTCCTTGCCGCTCAATATTTGCGGCAGTTTTTTGACCGGTTTTGCCACGTGTATCGCTTTCGCGGGATTACTCGTCATCTTATTGTTGATCATCAAAAACTGAAAAAAGCTACGGATGGAAGCAACATTACGCGTGATTGTGGCGTTTGATTTCTTTGTTTCAATCAGCCTTTTCACATAGGCGTTCATCCATTCCGTATCTACTTTGCATGGGTCGCTCAGCCCGTTTTCCTCCAGAAAAGATAAAAAATGTTCCACATCGCGAATATAAGAATCCAGTGTGTTTGCAGACACCGCTTTTTTATTGATTAGATAATCGCTGTAATCTGCACAGTAGTCGTTCATCTTGTTCTATCCCCTCTATTTAAAAGAAAACATACCCGCAAAACATCCCGAAAACAGGACGTCAAAAACAGCTGCCGAAAATGCCACCGTCAAAATCGCGCCGAAACGCAAGACATAGGGTTTTATTTTTGGCGGGCCGATTGCCTTTTTTCCGGCCCCGGCGCTGCATGAAGCGATCACGCGGGAAAATCGGGCTCCTTCCTTCGCCGCAAGCAAAATCGCAATGCAGCAGACAAACGCTCCCGGTAAAATAACTGATAAATTGAAAAGCACTCCTTTTCCTCCGTAAGCCGCATATAAATAGCCCGATGTCAAGCCCAGCCCGAATCCGCGGAAGAAAAGGACCGCAGGAATAAAAAGCATGCCCCACATGGAAAGGCCGCAAAGAAAACAAACAAATATAAAAAGGAATGAGGAAGCAAAAGACGCTGAAAAAATAGTGGACATTGGTTGTCCGGCTCTTGATTGAAAATTACTGTAAAATAGAAAATCCAGTTTTTTCAGTGTAATCATATCCGCGTTTCTGGCAAAAACTGCGCCGAATGCCATACCGCAGATTAAAAATACAGAAAAGAATACCAATTCCCGGTTCTCGCGTAAAGAATCCATAAAAATTCTGCCGTTTGCAGCAGCATTTTGTTTCAGTCTATCTGCGTTTACAGCCATACTCATGCACCCCCTTAAAAAGTGTATGAGTACAAACTGTCTTATATGATTATTTCCCCAGCTCTTCGGCTCTTTTTGTACAGGCTTTCATTGCCTCGTCCACGATTCCTTCAAAATGATGCGCATAAAACACATCCAGCGCTTTTAAAGTGGTGCCCCCCGGCGACGATACCATCTTTATCAGCGATTCCGGCGTTAGACCCGGCTGGCGCAGCATTTCCGCACTCCCTTCAAATGTCTGGCAGATCAGCTCCAACGCTGTTGCGGCATCAATCCCCTGCTTCACCGCGCTGTCCATCATCGCTTTGGCAAACAGGTAAACATAGGCAGGACTGCTGCTGTTTACGGAAATGACTGCGTTCATTTGCTTTTCATCCAATACGGTTACGGTACCGCACGCGGCAAAAAGAGACTGCACCAACTGAAAGTCCTCATCGGCAACATTGGCTGTTTTGCACATGGCCGTAGCGCCTTTTCCGACCAGGAGCGGCGTGTTCGGCATCGTCCGGATGACCGGACAGTTGCAGCCAAGCTCTCTTGTAATGTAACTCGTGGAAATACCCGCAGCGATCGAAACAAATAAAATCCGGTCATTTACAAAAGGTTTCAGATCCGCTAAGACTTCAGAAAAATTCTGAGGTTTTACCGCCAGAAAAAGAATGCTGCAGTTTTTCACCAGCTCGTCAAGGGAAGGCACACTCTGAATTCCTGCTTTTTTCTTTAAAGCCTCGCTCTTTTCCGTGTTGATATCATAAACGTAAATCTTTTGCGCAGGGAACGTTTTTGTACCGACGATTCCGTTTATGATTGCCCCGGCCATATTGCCGGCGCCAATAAATCCCAATCCTTTTTCTTCCAATTCAAACACCGCCTTGTAAATAATACTATAAACCATTTCCATCCGCTTCGCAATATAAAAATATTCATTTCATTCAGCTTTATACAAATGAATATTTTTTTATGTAAATTATATTATGTAAACCAAGTGAATAAAAATACAAGCCTATACATTGTGATAGGAACATGTATTTTATGGTTTGATCAGGCTTCCGCTAATGCCGCCTGAATCATAATCGAGCACTCCAGCCGCTTTTTCTCAAGCTCGCAAGAGATTTTGTGCGCCTTATGAATATCCCCTTCGTATTGCTGGTTATTTGCATTGCATCCGCCGCTGCAATAGAATTTCGCCCAGCAGTTTTTACATTCCGGTTTAGAATAGATATTGGCAAGCGCAAACGTATGCTTTATGGCTTCGTCGAATGTACCGTCCAACACATTGCCCATTTTAAAGCTGTCATCCCCAACGAACTGATGGCAGGGGAAAATGTCCCCTTCGGGCGTAACGGCTATGTATTCGTTGCCGCAGCTGCAGCCGCGCAGGCGTTTAACGGCGCATGGGCCCTGGTTCAGGTCAATCATGAAATGGAAGAAATGAAAGTCCTTCCCTGCTTTTTTCCGCTCTATAATTACTTTGGATAAGCGCTCATATTCTTCGAAAACGCGCGGCAGATCCTCTTCTTTTATGGAATAGTCAAGCTTTTCGTCGGAAACAACCGGCTCAATGGAAATCTGTTCAAAGCCAAGCTCCGCCATATGGAGCACATCTTCAGTAAAATCAAGATTGTGCTTTGTAAATGTGCCGCGTGCGTAATAGTCCTTGTCCCCGCGCGAAGCAACCAGCTTTTGGAATTTGGGTACAATTGTATCGTAGCTTCCCGAACCGTCTGCACGTACGCGCAGCAAGTCGTTCACACTCTTCCTGCCGTCAATCGACAGCACGCAGTTCGACATCTCTTTATTAATATAATCAATTTTATCATCTGTTAAAAGAATTCCGTTGGTTGTAATCGTAAAGCGGAAGTTTTTATTATGTTCCTTCTCAATTCCACGGGCATAGGCTACGATCTGCTTAACGACTTCGAAATTCATCAGCGGTTCGCCGCCGAAAAAATCCACCTCCAGATTATGCCTGCCCTCTGATTTTTCAATCAGGAAATCGATTGCTTTTTTACCGACCTCAAAGGGCATCAGCATTCGTCCCCGGCCAAAGTCGCCCTTAGCCGCAAAGCAGTACTCGCACCGAAGATTACAGTCATGCGCAACATTCAGACACATGGACTTCAGCGGGGCGTCTTTCATCATCCCCGCAAATTTTTCGTACTCATCCGGAGAAAAAAGCTGCCCCAGGCGGTACAGCTCCTTCAGCTCGTCATACGCTTCTTCGACAGTTTTCCGATCATATTTTCTGCACAGAGCGTCCAGCATATCCTGCGGCGCTTGATCCGGAACATCGTCCTGTAAATAATCTAGCATGGCAAAAGGTACCTCGTCAAAAAGGTGCACCGCGCCGCTGTTGGTATCCAGCACAATGTTGAATCCATTTAGGGAATACTTGTGAATCATGATATACTCCGTTTAACACAAAATTTAAGGGACAGATTTCTGTCCCTTAGTGGTGATCTCGTTATTTGTTATCTATCGGCATTCTCGCACTTTTGATTTGCAACTGTGCAGGAAGTTTTGCAAGCCGACTGGCAGGACGCCTGGCACTCACCGCAGCCGCCCTTTGCTGCACTCTCTTTCAAATTGGCTTTATTCAAAGTCTTAATCTGCTTCATTCTTAAAAACCTCCGTTTCCTCTGTAAACTTTTTCAAAAACCTTAGCTATTATATCACACGATAATTCATAAGAAAAGGGTTTATTTTACTTTCGATTTTTTGTTAACCCCAAGTAAGCCGCCAATTGCGCCGGAAAGAATCATTACGATCATCCGCATGCCCGCCGTAAAGGAAACCGGTTCGTTCGACGCGACCAGTCCGGCGATCAGATACAGAATAAAAAGCAGCAGCCCGGACAGGGCGCCGTAAGCCAAACCCCGTTTACGGGAAACCTTCGCGGTCAAAAATCCGGCCGCAAAAGCCGCCAATACGGAAAGTGCGATCATCATGGGAGAAATCACATTATGGGAAAAGTTCCCCGCCGATACAAACCCTAACGCGGCAAGACCCAACAGGATCGCGCTGAGCAAAGCTCCGGTTACGGAACCGATCACAATGGCCTTTATCGCTTCCAGAATCGGATTTCCTGCTGTATGCTTTTTACCCTTCATATCCTGCGCCCCCTCCATAATCTAGTAATAGATATTCAGGGCGCGGCGAAGATATACTAATTATTCCGCTTCTTCACGCGCATTATCAATGCTGCCGATTGCCCAGCGGCGGATACGCATTTTCGCGCGGTCGGAACCGGTTTCGATGATAAGACTGTCATCTTCTTTAATTCCTACGACGCGGCCGACAATGCCGCCGATGGTTGTAATCTCGTCCCCGACCTGCACACTTTTGCGCATTTTATCTTCATTCTTCTTTTTCTTGGACTGCGGCCGTATTAAGAAGAAGTAAAAACCGGCAAAAATTGCAATATACAGGATAACAATAATCCAGTTGCTTGATTCTGATGCGTTCATTGAACACTACACCTCCATGTTAATGTTTTGATTATACCAATATTTCAGACATGTTGCAAGGTTTTTTAGATTCTGGTGTCCAATTTGCGTATATTGTTGTTATAGAATTCCTGAAAATTCCCCTCGTCCAAGGATTTTCGGATTCGTTCCAGAAGCGTATTGTAAAAATAGATGTTGTGCGTCACACAAAGCCGCATAGCAAGCATTTCGCCGCTCTTGAACAGATGGTGGATATACGCGCGGGAAAAATCACGGCAAGTCGGACAGTCACAGGATTCATCCAGCGGCGCTTCGTCCAGCGTATACTTCGCGTTAAACAGGTTGCGGCAACCTTCCCATGTGAAAACATGACCGTGGCGCGCGTTGCGGGACGGCATTACGCAGTCGAAAATATCAACCCCCCGCTTAACTGCTTCCAAGATATTCTCGGGGGTGCCGACGCCCATTAAGTAGCGGGGCTTGTCCTTCGGCATTTCCGGTTCCACCGCTTCAATGATGCGGTACATTTCTTCGGTGCTCTCCCCTACCGCAAGCCCGCCGATGGCGTAGCCGTCAAGGTCAAGCTCCCGAATCTGACGCATATTTTCAATACGCAGGTCCTCATACGTGCTCCCCTGGTTAATTCCCCACAGCATTTGCTTTCGGTTGATGGTATCGGGCAGCGAATTCAGCCTGTCCATCTCCGCCTTGCAGCGGTAGAGCCACCGGACCGTCCTTTGGCAGGATTTCCGCGCATAGTCGTATTCCGCGGGATTTTCTACGCATTCATCAAAGGCCATCGCAATTGTGGAAGCAAGATTTGACTGAATCCGCATGCTTTCTTCCGGGCCCATAAAAATCCTGTGGCCGTCGATATGCGAGGCGAACGTAACGCCTTCTTCCTGAATATTCCGCAGTTTGGCAAGCGAAAAGACCTGAAACCCTCCGCTGTCGGTAAGGATGGGGCCGTCCCATCGGGTAAAACGGTGCAGGCCGCCGAGTTTTTTTACCGTTTCATCGCCGGGCCTCAGGTGCAGATGGTAGGTATTGCAAAGCTGTACCTGACATTTCAATTCTTTTAAATCCAATGCGGAAAGGCCGCCTTTGATCGCGCCGCAGGTTGCCACATTCATAAACGCTGGTGTCTGTACGGTGCCGTGCGGGGTAACCAATTCTCCCCTGCGGGCTGTTCCTTCATTCCGGATTAATTTATACATTCCATATCCGCCTTTCAATAGATAAACATTGCGTCGCCAAAGCTGAAAAACCGGTATTTTTCTTGCACGGCAACTTTATATGCGTTCATGATATGGTCGTACCCCGCAAAAGCGGAGACAAGCATGATCAGTGTACTTTCCGGAAGATGGAAATTGGTGATCAGGCCGTCAAGTACTTTATATTGGTATCCGGGGTAAATAAAAATATCTGTCCAGCCAGAGCTTTCCTTAATGCAGCCTTCCTTTGTCCCAACCGTTTCCAAAGTGCGGCAACTCGTGGTTCCAACCGCAATCACCCGGCCGCCGTTCTTTTTTGTTGCATTAATGCAGTCTGCCGTTTCCTTGGGCAGGTAGTAATGCTCGGAATGCATTTTATGATCAACAACCCTTTCAGCGGTTACGGGACGAAAGGTGCCAAGGCCGACATGCAGGGTTACAAAGGCAACCTTTACGCCTTTCTGCTTCACCCTTTCCAGCAATTCAGGCGTAAAATGCAGCCCGGCGGTCGGCGCGGCAGCAGAACCGATTTCTTTGGAATAAACCGTCTGGTAGCGTTCGTTGTTTTCCAAAGGCTTTGTAATATAGTGAGGAAGCGGCATTTGCCCGATTTTATCAAGGATTTCATAGAAATTCCCGTCATAAATAAAACGGGCAAGACGGTTCCCGTCTTCAATGATTTCCAGCACTTCTGCTTTTAAAAGGCCGTCGCCGAAAGAAAAGCGAGTTCCCGGTTTGGCCCGTTTTCCGGGACCGCAGAGGACTTCCCATACGTCCCCTTCCCGGTGTGTTAAAAGCAAAAATTCCACTTTTGCGCCTGTGTCCTCTTTTACTCCGTAAAGCCTCGCGGGTAAAACACGGGAATCATTTAAAACAAGGCAGTCGCCGGGATTCAAACAGTCGATAATATCGTAAAAATGTTTATGGGATATTTCACCCGTCTTCCTATTTAAGGTTAAAAGGCGGGAGGAATCGCGCGGTTCCAAAGGCGTCTGGGCGATCAGTTCCTTCGGAAGATCATAATAAAAATCTTTTGTCTGTAAATTTTGCAAATCCAATTCCATTTTTTAATCTCCTACTTATTATATTACAAATGTTTATTATAAATAAATTGACAAGTAATAGCAAGTCATGCTATTATTAATTAAATTATTGCTATAAGATAGAGGCGCGAATTTAAAGAGTAGCGGGACGGAAGCTGCCAGAGCTGTTGATTTTCCGTGAAAGGTAAACTCGCCGAAGGGGATTTCAGGGCAGAAATTCACCTGGTTGCTATTGTGAATAACATTGCAACTGTCATCATGTTTTTGTGATGGAGCGCTATCGACAAGACCGGATTGTATGTTATGAATTTAGGCCGGTAAAAGTCGAATAGTTACATTATATTTTACTTGATGACCGGTTTTCAACCGGTTTTTTTAATATCATTCTATTTTTTCTAAGTTTTATCATATAATTACAGGAGGAACACCAATGAAACAGTATAGGGTAGGTATAATAGGTGCGACCGGCATGGTTGGTCAAAGATTTGCGACTTTACTTGAGAAGCATCCGTGGTTTACGGTTACCGCTCTCGCGGCCAGCTCGCGTTCTGCCGGTAAAACATATAAAGAAGCAGTCGGCGATCATTGGTTGATGGCAACCCCCATGCCGAAGTCCATGGAAAACATGGTGATTTTGAACGCGGAGGAAGACGTGGAAAAGGTTGCGTCCTTAGTTGACTTTGTCTTCTGTGCCGTCAATATGAAAAAAGAGGAAATCAAATCGCTGGAGGAAGCTTACGCAAAAGCAGAGTGCCCGGTTATGTCGAACAACAGCGCACACCGCATGACGCCCGACGTACCGATGATTATCCCCGAAATTAACGCCGACCACATAGCTGTTATTGACGCTCAGCGCAAAAGGCTGGGAACAAAACGCGGCTTCATCGCCGTAAAATCAAACTGCTCGTTGCAAAGCTATGTTCCTGCAATCCACCCATTAATGGATCGAAATGTTACCAAAGTACTTGCCTGTACCTATCAAGCGATTTCCGGTGCAGGAAAAACCTTCCAGACATGGCCGGAAAGCGTGGATAACGTGATTCCCTTTATCGGCGGTGAAGAAGGAAAATCTGAAAATGAGCCGCTCAAAATCTGGGGCCACGTGGAAAACGGCGTAATTGTAAACGCCTCTTCCCCCTGCATTACCTCACAGTGCCTGCGCGTGCCGGTTTCCGACGGACACACGGCTGCGGTGTTTGTTTCCTTCAACAAAAAGCTGGAAATGGAAGAAATTATTTCAAGATGGGAAAATTACAAGGGTGTTCCGCAAGAGCTTCAGCTTCCAAGCGCGCCAAAGCAGTTCCTACATTATTTCCGCGAGGAGGACCGTCCGCAATCCAAGCTTGACCGCAACCTGGAAAACGGCATGGCTGTTTCCATCGGGCGGCTGCGTCCGGACACGCAATACGACATCAAGTTCGTATGCCTCTCCCATAATACGCTGCGTGGAGCGGCGGGTGGCGCTGTTTTAATGGCGGAGCTTCTTTGCGCAAAGGGCTATCTTGATTAAACAATCCTTGCAAATATTAACAATCCTTGCGAATTTGGAGGTTATTTCATGAAAAAACTGATATTTGAGGGATCCGGTGTCGCGCTGGTCACGCCAATGAAGGACGACGGTTCCGTAGATTACGAAGTATTGGATGAATTGATTGAATTTCACATTGCAAACGGAACGGACGCAATCATTGCTTGCGGTACAACAGGAGAATGTGCGGTTCTAAGCCATGACGAGCATTGCGATGTTGTAAAGTTCATTATCGATAAGGTAAATAAAAGGATTCCGGTTATCGCAAGCTCCGGCAGCAATGATACCCGTTATGCGCTTGAGCTTTCCCGCTCTATGCAGGAGCTTGGCGCGGATGGGCTTCTGATGGTTACTCCTTATTACAACAAAACGTCTCAGGCTGGGCTTGTAAAGCATTACACTTATATTGCAGACCGGGTTGATCTTCCGATCATTGTTTACAACGTTCCGTCGCGCACCGGTTGCAATATCAAACCGGAAACCTATCTGGAGCTTTCCAAGCATCCTAATATCAACGCGACCAAAGAGGCCAACGGGGACATTTCCTCCGTCGCGCGCACAATTGCCCTTTGCGAGGACAATTTGCATGTTTACTCCGGAAACGACGACCAGACATTGCCGATGCTGGCTTTAGGTGGTAAGGGGGTCATTTCCGTGCTGGCAAATATCCTTCCCGGCGTTATGCACAAACTGTGCGCCGACTATTTCGCGGGCAATATTGCTTCCAGCCGCGACGCTTTTCTGAAGAATATCGAACTGATGCAGGCCATGTTTATGGATGTGAACCCGATTCCGGTAAAGGCGGCTATGAAGATACTCGGATTTAAGAGCGGCGACTGCCGTTTGCCGTTAACAGTTATGAGCGATGAGGCGCTTTTGAAACTGACCGCGATCATGAAAAAATATAATTTGGTAAAATAAAACACCTGTTCGGAGGAACGTTAAAATGACAAGGATAATTGTCGGCGGATGCAATGGGAAAATGGGCCGCGAAGTCGCTTCCTGCGCGGCCCAGCGAGATGATTGCGAAATCGTCGGCGGAATAGATATAAATACAGAAGTAAAACATGATTTTCCGGTATTCGCAAAACCAGCGGATATTAACGTGGATGTGGACGTAATTATTGATTTTTCAAATCCGGCGCTCCTGTCCTCTCTTCTCCAATTTGCACAGATTCACAAAACGCCGCTCGTCCTGTGTACAACCGGCTATAACAACGCACAGGTGGAAGCGCTGAAACGTGTGTCCGCAGAGGTTCCTGTATTCTATTCAGGCAATATGTCGCTCGGAGTGAATTTGCTCATTGAACTTTCCAAAATGGTAGCGAAAGCTTTGGGGGGCCGGTTTGATATTGAAATCGTTGAAAAACACCATAACCAGAAAATCGACGCCCCGAGCGGTACCGCGTTAATGATTGCCGATGGGATTTCCTCCGTTTTAAAAGAAAACACGCATTATATGTACGACCGGCATTCACAGCGCAAAAAGAGGGATCCCTCGGAAATCGGGATTCATTCCATCCGCGGAGGAACGATTGTCGGTGAACACGAAGTGATTTTTGCCGGGGATCAGGAGATTATCACACTATCGCATTCGGCCCAATCCAAGGGCATTTTTGCGGCGGGCGCGGTCAACGCAGCCGTTTATTTGGTCGGTAAGCCCGCAGGACTTTATAATATGTCTGATTTACTGAAAAAGGAGGGTTCCTCATGAATTTAGAGCCGGTTATTACCACCGTCAATGACATTACACTAGTCACCCTGCAGAATTGCCCGTCGGAATTTTCCTTTATAGCGGATTTGTTCCAAAAAATTTCGGACTGCGGCGTAAATGTGGATATGATTTCGCTTGCCCCGACACAAGGAGCGTTCACATCCATTTCCTTTACGATTTCCGATAATGACTTGGATAAAATCCTGTCTTTTACATCCAATTTGCGCGATACTTCCAATATTAAAACGATTGTAAGCAGCGGTAACTGTAAAATATCCGTTTATGATCAGAAAATGAAGGAAACCCCCGGCGTGGCCGCGAAGGTGTTCGATGCTGCCGCAAAAATCGATACGGATATTCGCTTGATTACAACGTCTGAGGTGGATATTTCCCTGCTGATTACCGCAGCAGATTTTGACCAGACTCTTCATGAAATAGAAAAGGCCATGCATATTACTAAATAAAAACAGCCTGCAAAATGCAGGCTGTTTTTATTAGGAAAAGTAAACACCCAACGGAAACAAGTAGACGGCAAACAGAACGGCAAAAAGGAGTAGTATAAACGCAAAAGCCCCCGAAAGCTCCAGAAACTGTATCCGGCGGTAACTGCCGTTTTTCAGAAAACGGTACCAAACAATGCATAAGAGGGTTCCCGCTGCGGACAGGAGCAAACCGGTCTTAAAACCAGTCGGAAGATAGGAAAGAACAATCTGGTTCTCCCCTTTTTGCAGCTTCACAGCCATCCAAGAACCCAACACACGCTGAATTTCCGTATTTTTATGATTTACCTCCGCAGTAAAACCGGCATCGTCGGTAATCGGCAGAAAAAGCCAGGAATGATCGTCGTTTGCGGTTGCAGTTCCGACAATTTGATTCCCGTATTGCTTCAGTTGTGCCGCCGTGGTTCTGCCGACCGCCTGTTTTAACACATCGTCCTTTAATCCGGAAAGGCCAAAGGACTTCGCGTCAACTTCTTTTAATACTTCGATTACCACTTCCACCATTTCATCTTGGAAGGTTCCGAGCGCCAAAAGGCCATTGTTCGGCTGACTGGGGTAATTTTCCTCAACCAGCTTCCCGTTTACAAAAACATTGAAGCTAGAATTGATATGCTCAATCAAATTATTGGAAAGCTTGTCGAAGCAGTCAAAATATAAGGTTTGTTTCTCTTTGACCGGAATGCGGTAAATCAGCATGCCGGCCTTACTGTTGTCCTGAAATGTCAGGCTGTATCGATTCTTATTGTATTGATATTCGATGTTCGTTTTGACCGACGGTTGGTAATTTACAAAAAGCTTTTCATTGGTATGAAAAACGGATTGGAAAATTGTTTGCTGAAGGTTCAGCCGGGAAGTGTCGGGCAATTTTTTCAGGGTTTCTATTGAATTGGAATCCATTACAAATCCAACCGGGAGCGTCATCTCATTTTTTACGATTACGTACTTATCATTTTCATACACGATGTCACTCATCCCCTGTAAATCGATAGGTTGAAAAATCGTGTATTTATTTCCTAAAATCGCATCCGTCAGCTTTGTTCCCCCGTTTGAATTTACTTCCATCCAATAAGAGGAGTAGCCCAGCTTTTTCATCGTATACAGGAAGCTTTCGTTTGTCAGCGATGTATAATGGCTTAGTGTATTATACCCTATCCCGCCGACAAGATTAACGTCAAAGTACTTTTTCTCTGTTTTTACGCGGTAAAGTGTGTCATCCTGAATTTTGCCGTCCAGATCAATAACCGGCAGGGCGTTTCTTTCGCTGTGTGCGGCGGAGGCGATATAAACGCTGGAATGAAAAACCGCTTCAAGCAGCACAAGCATGCAAAGCAACACGGAAAAGGCCATCTTGCTGATCTGCCGGTAACGGTAAAGAAGGAGCAGGACGAGGTATGCGAGCGCCGCCGTAAGGAAAAATGCGAGCAGCAAGCGCAGGCTTTCACTATTCCCCCATAGGGTTCTAGTATAAACCGTGACCGTGTGATAATCCTTGTAAAGGATCAGACATTCCGCGATAAATACGGCCGCGACCGCCAGCATGGCGCCAAACAAGGGAAGCATGCGGCTATGGGAAAAACGGATATCCTCATTGATACCGGATATAACGGCAGCAAGCAGGATCAGACCGAAAAAAACGGTTATATATCCGTAACGCACAGGAAAGGCCTGATAGTTGCCCGTATGCCACATTTTATTGATCGGTTCAATAAAGACAGGAGTCATCATAAGCAGGAAAATATAAAAGGAGAAAGCCGCAGTTTCCGTCTGCTTCTTTACAAACAGAAGATACATTACTACCGCTGAAAACACGGCGCTTGTGCAAAGGATTACCACCAGAGTTGTGTCGAACCGGGTAAAGAAGGTTCCCACGCGGAGGCTGGTAAACAAATTCTCTGTCCTTGCAGATTGAACATACTGCATCAAAGCCGGAAGCCAGACGACAGCCGTAAGCAGCGCAACCAGCAGCGTGGAAATTTCAAACAGCAGCAGGATTTTTCTGCTGCGCTCCCGCGGTGCAAAAAAATAGATATATAGGCCAAAGGCGAGCACGAGAAAAATCGTGACCATATAACTCAAATAAAAATTAACCGTCAGCATGGCGGTATAGGAGAAAATGTAAAGCCCTACCCTTTCCTTCTGGATCAGCCTGTCCAGCCCGATTAAAAGAATCGGGAACAGATACATCATATCGAGCCATACGTGATTCTGGTAATAGAACATTGTATACCCGCAGAATGCATACATGACCGATAAGGCCGTGCTCTGCATCGGCGTGAGGTTTTTAAAACGGTACCTGAAAAAGATTTCCGCAGTAAGCGCGCATGTCATCATTTTCAAGAGGACAAGAATATTGACAAATTGGTAAATGCTTGCCTTGTCGACCAAAGCCACCAAAAATGTGAAAGGGCTGGAAATAAAAAAGAGAAAAACGCACCAGAAGTTCATGCCCCCGCAATTTTGCATGTTCAGGAACATATTTGCTTTGCCGGCTAAAATATCCTTAAAATCCAATAAAAACGGAATTACCTGCTGGTTCATATCGCACCAAGAAAGGGAATTCATTCCAAAGGGATACATCTGGCAAACACAAAATACGGACAGCATTAGAAGCATTACCGCTGCGGGCGCGGCCAGATAGTCGCATTTTCTCTTCATTCTGTGTTTTCCTCCGTACAATCAATACTCTTATTATAAGGAAAAAATTACATAAAATCAATCAAAAGGCCCGCACCTGGTTCCAGGCGCGGACCTGCTTCTTTTTTACTTGGATTCGAAATCAGTCAACCAGATTTACTTTATGAAAGATTTTCTTGCCTTTTTTAATAATAATATATTTCTTTTCAAAATCCTTGGAAGTCAATTTTGCTGTTGTTTCGGAAACTTTTTCATTATCTATAGAAATACCGCCCTGCGTAATCAGGCGTCTCCCCTCTCCCTTTGACGGAGCAAGCTTTGTTTTTACCAGAAGATCCAGAACACCGATTTCGCCATTTGTAAAATCTGCGGCGGTAAGATCGGTGGAAGGCATGTTATCCGTATTCTCACCGGAGCCGAACAGCGCGCGCGCGCCTTCCTGCGCCTTGTTCGCTTCTTCTTCGCCGTGAATCAGCTTGGTAACTTCATAGGCTAAGATTTCCTTCGCTTTATTCAGTTCACCGCCCTGCAGCTTTGCAAGCTCATTGATTTGTGACAGCGGCAGGAAAGTGAGGATTTTCAGGCACTTGATCACATCGGCGTCCCCGATATTGCGCCAGTACTGGTAAAAGTCGAACGGCGATGTCTTTTCTGGATCGAGCCAAACCGCACCCTTTTCCGTTTTGCCCATCTTTTTGCCTTCGCTGGTAGTCAAAAGGGTAAAGGTCATGCCGTAAACTTCCTTGCCTTCCTTACGGCGGAGAAGCTCCACGCCGCCTATAATGTTACTCCACTGATCGTCCCCGCCGAGCTCCAACTGGCAGTTGTATCTGTGGTTCAATTCCAGGAAATCATAGCTCTGCATAATCATATAGTTCAGTTCAAAGAAAGAAAGGCCTCTTTCCATGCGCTGTTTGTAGCATTCTGCGGCAAGCATGCGGTTTACGGAGAAATGCACGCCAATATCGCGTAAGAATTCGATATAATTCAAATTCAACAGCCAGTCTCCGTTGTTTGCCATAATTGCTTTGCCATCGGAAAAATCGATCAGTCGGGACATCTGCTTTTGGAAACATTCGATATTATGGTCGATTTCCTCTTTTGTCAGCATTTTTCGCATATCGGATTTTCCGGACGGGTCGCCGATCATGCCGGTTCCGCCGCCGAACAAGGCAATCGGCGTATGCCCAGCGCGCTGCATATGGGCCATGACCATTATCTGCACGAAATGGCCGACATGAAGGCTGTCCGCCGTCGGGTCAAAACCGATGTAAAAGGTCGTTTTGTGATTGTCAAGAAGATCCCGAATTTTCTCCTCGTCCGTCATTTGGGCAATTAAGCCCCTCTCTCTGAGCTCTTCAAATACTCCCATGTTTTTTCCTCCATTTTTCTTCAGGGGGTAAAAAAACACCCCCTGCTTATTTGCAGAGGGCGGAAATAACCGCGGTACCACCTCAGTTCGCCGCAGCTTCACAGATGCGGCCTCACGGGTACAAATAATACCCACGCGCTTGTAACGTGCGCTATCACGGCCGGACCTAATGGATACCGTTCAGCCCGGCAGCTCCGGGATGTATTTCGTCCGATTGACGCTCCTGCTTACACCACCCGCAGGCTCTCTTTGCCGTTTGGTCGGAGTACTTCTTCCCTTCATCGCTGTTAATATGCATTATATCGAATCAAATTGCTTCTGTCAAGCCTCATTCCTGTTTCTGCGCCATTTCAAGCATTTCTTCGGCATTCTGCAGCAGAAGCGGCGTAATCTGAGAGCCGCCCATTATCCGTGCCAATTCCTGCTTTCTGCCTTCAAAATCCAATTCCGTTACATTGGTAAAGGTTTTATTATCCTTCACATGCTTTTTAATGAGATATTGTGTATTTGCCAAAGCGGCGATCTGAGGCAAATGCGTAACACAGATCACCTGACGGTTTCTGGAAACCTCGCGGAGCTTCAGCCCAACCTTTTGGGCGGCACTTCCGCTGACGCCAGTATCCACTTCGTCGAAAATCAGTGTATCAATATCGTCTTTATCGGCCAAAACCGTTTTAATTGCAAGCATAATACGCGACAGTTCGCCGCCGGAGGCAATTTTTGCAATCGGCTTTGCGGGTTCGCCCGGATTTGTCGATATTAAAAACTGCAGCTTGTCGCAGCCAAGAGAATTCAGTTCGCAGCGTTCCTGTTCCACCTTAAAATCAATGTTCGGCATATCAAGGAAGCACAATTCCTTTTTTACTTTCATAACAAAAGCATCCGCAGTCTTTTTACGGCAGGCCGAAATTTCCTCCGCATATTTTTCGGCCTGTGCTTTCCTTTCGTTATATTTCTTTGTCAATTGAGCCGTTCTTTCATCGGAAAGCTGAATATCCTCCAACTGCTTTTTGGAATTTTCAAGGAATGCAAGCATTTCCTCAACGGTACTGCCGTATTTCAACCCCAGCCGGTACAGAACATCCAGTCTTGTTTCTATTCTGTCAAGTTCACCCGGGTCATATTCCAGTCCGTCCGTTAGATTTCGGATTTCGTCGCCGCAGTCTTCCAGCTCATATTGAATATTCGTGATTCTTTCCGTCAGCTCATGGAGTTCCGGATAATATCGTTCCGCTTCGGCCAGAGCGCCCGCCGCGGCGGAAACAGCGGCCAAAGCACCTTCACTATTTTCATCCCCATGCAGAGCGGCTTTTGCAGTATTGACCGAGTCCACAATCTTCTCCATATTCAAATATCTGGTCCGCGTCTGGTTCAGCTCCTCCTGCTCCCCGGCGCGCAGGTCGGCGGCTTCCAGTTCCTGTATTTGGTAAGCTAATAAGTCTATTTGCCTTGCTTTCTGCGCTTCATCCATTTGAGTGGAGTCCAGTTTCTTTTTGATTTCATTCATGGCTTCAAAAGCATCCTGATAGCTTTGGATGAGATCTTCCGGCACGCCCATCCGGTCAATATAGTGGATATGTAAATCGGGAGAAAGCAAATCGTAGCTTTCGTGCTGACCATGGATATTGATTAGAAACGGTCCGATTGCCTTTAAAACCGATACGGTTGCCGGGCGGCTGTTTATGCGGCAGACGGCTTTGCCGTCCATATGGAGTTCACGCTGGATCATGACGCTCCCGTCTTCCTCCGGCGCATACCCAAGCTCGTTCATCTGTCGTACTGCCTGTTCCCCTATATTCAAAAAAATCGCGGTGACATTGGCGGAATGAGCGCCGGTACGGATTAATTCGCGCGACGTTCTCACGCCAAGTATAGCGTTAATGGAATCGATCACAATGGATTTGCCCGCGCCGGTTTCACCCGTTAAGACATTCAATCCTTCATGAAAATCAATTCCGGTTTTTTCAATCACTGCAATATTTTCAATATAAAGCTGAGACAACATGCAATCACCCAACCATTTTTTTCAATTCGGCTACCATTTGCTGTGCCTGTTCTTCATTTTTTACAGCAATAAAGATTGTATCATCGCCCGCAAGAGTACCGATAATGTTCGGCAAGTGCATGGAGTCGATTGCCACGCAGACAGCCTGTGCCATACCGGTTAAGCACTTAACAATAACCATGTTACCGGCGAAATTAATCTGTACCGCAGAATCGGACAAAAGGGAATACAGCTTCGTGGGATAGTCCCTTGTATTCTCCTGCCCTACGGAATATTTATATTTCCCATCCGGGGACAATGTTTTAATCAGCCTTAATTCTTTTATATCGCGGGAGACCGTAGCCTGAGTTACTTCAAACCCATTCTCCCGCAGGCGTCGCAACAGTTCTTCCTGCGTATCAATCGTATAGGCATTGATCAGCTCAAGAATCTTTGCGTGTCGTCGTGCTTTCAAATCAAATTCTCCTTTCTGTTAATTTTTTATTAACAACCTCATAGAAATTGTTATCCTTTAATTTTATAATACCTGCCGAACGCTCGGAACGGCAAAAATCAATTTTTTGGTTATCCTCTATCTGAATAAAAGTGTCCCCGTCAATGGTAAGAAAAATCTCGCTGTTATAGTTGGAAGTAGCCGTAACGCTCAATTTTGCATCCGGACCGAAAACAACCGGTCGGGTTAACAGGGAATGAGGGCAAATCGGCGTAAGCAAAATACAGCAGATACTCGGATCGATGATCGGTCCGCCGGCGGAAAGAGAATAGGCGGTCGAGCCGGTAGGCGTCGAGACTATCAACCCGTCCGCACGGTAATTGCAAACATTCTTGCGGTTGAAATGCACGGTAAAATCCAATATTCTGGACAGCGCCCCCCGCGCGATTACCGCGTCATTTAATGCGTAATAGGTTTCTTTATGGCCGTTATTTTCAAGCCGGATTTCCAGAAGCATCCGGTTTTCGATTTCATAATCGCCATCGACCAAATCCTTCAGACTGTCCAATTCATTCGTTTCCAATTCGGCCACAAATCCGAGCCGTCCAACATTAATGCCTAAAATCGGTTTTCCCGCCACCGCCGCATGTCTGGAACAATGAATAATCGTTCCGTCGCCGCCTACGGCAATCACCACGTCGCAGTCGAACATCATTTTGTCAAAATCATCGTAAAATGTGATCCTTGAATTTGCAAAACAACTTTTCAAATTCGAACGCATAAAGACTTCCGCCCCAAATTTGTGAAGCTTATGAACGACCTCCAGTGTGTGGAGCTGAGCGTTATGTTTGCTTAAATTCGGAATGAGGGCTACTTTCAAATTAGTCACCACCACTTAATTGCTTATGCGACTCTTCCACGATCCCTTTTATATCCAATTCGACACTAGCCGGTTCGTCGGATTTTTGTAGAAAGATCAGATATTCAATATTTCCTTCCGGCCCTTTTATCGGTGAATACGTCAGCCCCAATATGGAAAAACCGTTTTCTAATACGAAATGGACGATCTTATCAATCACTTCTATATGGACGCCTTTATCCCTTACAACGCCTTTTTTGCCGACCTTTCCGCGTCCCGCCTCGAATTGCGGTTTAATCAGGCAGACCGCCTGCGCATTCTCCGCCAGCAAGGCCCTTGCTGGCGGAAGGACGAGACAAAGCGAGATGAAAGAAACATCCACGCTGAAAAAGTCCACTTTATCCGGTACCTGTTCCGTCGTGATATACCGTACATTTGTGCGTTCCAAGTTAACTACCCTGGGATCGGTCCGCAGTTTCCACGCAAGCTGCCCGTAGCCTACGTCAATCGAATATACCTTTTTCGCTCCGTTTTGCAGCATGCAATCGGTAAAGCCTCCGGTAGAAGCCCCGATGTCCATCGCAATTTTCCCCTTCAAATCAATTGGGAAAACAGACAGCGCCTTTTCCAGCTTCCAGCCGCCCCGGCTGACGTAAGGCATCTTTTCTCCGCGGATTTCCACTTTCGTATCGATTGGCAACATTGTGCCCGGCTTGTCGAATTTTTGGTTATTTACATATACATTGCCCAACATAATCATGGCTTTTGCTTTTTCCCTGCTTTCAGCAAGTCCAAGGTCCAAAAGCAGACAGTCAAGCCTTTTTTTCTCTATCAATTTTTGCACTCCGTTAGAATCATATTTACCATGCCCTTGTCGTCAAGCCCAAGCGCGTTAAGCGACTGTAGCATAGTTGCATGCGGGACAAAATTGGTAATTGCCCGCAGAAAATATTTACCTTTATATCCAAATTTATTCAGCAGGTAGCTGAAATGCTCCCCAATTCCTCCATGCTGAATTCCTTCTTCGAAGAAAAAGACCATTTCTGCGTCTGCAGCACTTGCAACTGCGCCCGGGTCAACCGGTATAATCTGGTTCAGCTTAATAATTCGAACCGAAATCCCATGCTGTTTTAAATCGGAAATTGCTTTACATACAAAGGAAAACAATCTTCCATAGGTCACAATAACCGTTTTCGCATCCTTCTCTCCGTAAGTATCGAAGGACATTCCCGTACTTTCAAAGTCGTACGGCTTAAAAAAGGGTTTTCCTCTTGGATAGCGTACAGCAGAAATCCCTTTGCAATGATAGATTGCCAGATCAAGACTCTGGTACATTTCGTCATAATACGCAGGAGAAAACACCGTTATATTCGGAATTGTGTTTAAAAAGGCTACGTCAAAAATTCCCTGATGCGTTTCCCCGTCCTCGCCCACTATGCCCGCACGGTCAATGGCAAAAGTGAGCTTCACCTTTTGTATGGCGGCGTCGTGGATAATCTGGTCATAACTGCGCTGCAAAAAGGTGGAATATACAGCAAAAACCGGGTGCATGCCCCCGGATGCGAGCCCGCCCGCAAAAGTCACCGCATGTTCTTCGGCAATCCCGGTGTCAAAAAAGCGTTCGGGAAACTGTTTTGCAAATCCAGTTAGCCCCGTCCCCATCTGCATGGCGGCCGTTATGGCACAAATGCGGCTGTCGTTTGCCGCCAAGGTGCAGAGATGGTTTCCGAATACACTGGAAAAGTTTTCGCCGGTGAATTGGGATTTCCCCGTTTTAATATCAAAACTTGCAATCCCGTGAAATGCTCCCGGATTTTGCTCCGCATAGGAATAACCTTTTCCTTTATGCGTCAGCACGTGCAAAAGCACCGGATGATCAATATTCTTTGCATTTTCCAGAACATCGATTAATTTTCCCAGATCATGTCCGTCAAAGGGGCCGTAATAGTAAAATCCCATGTCCTCAAAGATGGTGTTGTTATATAAAATCTGTTTTAATGCCATCTTCGTTTTGGAGAGAAAACGATGAATCGGTTTACCTAAATGTGGAAGACTGTCGACAGCATTCTCCACATTGCCCTTTACCCGAAAATATCCCGGTTTTGTGCGAATATGAGCCAAGTAGCGGGCAATGGAACCAACATTCCGGGATATAGACATCTTATTATCGTTTAAAATAACAATTAAATTCTTTTTAAAGCGCCCGGCATTGTTTAAGCCTTCATAGGCAAGGCCACCGGTCAGCGCGCCATCACCGATAACGGCGATCACATGACCGGGTTCGCCGGTCAGCATTTTTGCATTGGCAATGCCGAGTGCCGCAGAAATAGAAGTACTGCTGTGCCCCGCATTAAATGCATCATAAGGGCTTTCCTGGCGGTTGGGATACCCGGAAAGACCACCCTTTGTCCGGATTGTTGAAATGGCTTTTCGCCTGCCGGTCAGGATTTTATGCGTATAGGATTGATGCCCAACATCCCAAACAATTTTATCATATTCAGAATAAAACACCCGGTGCAACGCAACGGTCAATTCCACAACGCCCAGATTGGAAGCCAGATGCCCCCCGTTGTTGGAAACTGTTTTTATAATTTTTTCACGTATTTCCTTGCAGAGTTCATTTAGCTCGCTGATTGAAAAGTTTTGCAAATCTTTCGGAAAATTTATTTTTTCTAAAAGGTTGTCCATTCTAAAACCTCTTTGGACAGCACCCAAAAGCACGCTTATTTTAGCCAGTTTTGACTTTTGGCTGCTGTTACCGTGTTTTGAAGAAGCATTGCAATCGTCATCGGACCTACGCCACCTGGAACCGGTGTTATGTAGGAAGCCACTTTCTCTACATTTTCGTAATCAACGTCGCCACACAGTTTGCCGTTTTCATCACGGTCCATGCCGACGTCGATCACCGCAGCGCCGCGCTTTACCATATCTGCGGTTACAAACTTCGGTTTTCCAACCGCCGCGACAAGAATATCTGCGTTCCTGCAAATCTCCTTCAGATTTTTTGTTTTGCTGTGACAAATTGTCACCGTACCGTTATTATGAAGCAAAAGCATGGCCATCGGTTTACCGACAATATTGCTACGGCCGATTACAACGCAGTTCTTCCCTGCAATTTCAATATTCTCCGAGCGCAGAAGCTCAATAACACCCGCAGGGGTACAGGGCAGAAAATGATAATTTCCGATCATAATCCTGCCAACATTGGACGGGTGAAACGCGTCAACATCCTTGTCCGGATGAATCGCCTCCACTACTGCTTTCTCATCCAGACCATTCGGAAGGGGGGACTGAACCAGAATCCCGTGAATGTCTTTTTTCACATTCAGCTTTGCAACCAGCTCCATCAGTTCATCCTGTGAAGTGGCAGCGGGAAGCGCATATTCCTCGGAATAAATTCCAACCTGTGCACAAGCCTTTTTCTTGTTGTTGACATAAGTCCTTGATGCGGGATCATCCCCGACAATTACGACCGCAAGCCCGGGTGTAACGCCCTGTTTTTTCAGCTCTGCCACTTCAAAGGCTACCTTTGCGCGGACTTTTTCCGCAACTGCTTTTCCGTCAATCCGAATAGCCATTCTCTGCCCTCCGTTCTTCTATTTCGTATTCGTTTCCGAAGCTTCCGGAGCTTCTTTTCCTTCGTTATCCGAACCTTCCGCCGTTTCTTCCGCGAAAGGTTCCCCACCAACCGATTCATCTGAATCGGAAGGGGTTTCCGCATCTTCTGTATCCTTTTCTGCCAACTCGTCCGCGCCGCTTTCCATGCATTCCGCCGGAACTTCATCCACAATGGCGTTCAGCTCCATTACCTTTGCAGAACCGCACCCGAGAAGCGAAGTGCGGTTGCGGAAAATAATCAGCAGCACAACGCCCGCAAGAACCGTCACGGCTGCAACAACCTGCGATACTCTTAAAGGCACAACCGGCGTAATCAGGCTGTCGGTCCTCAGGCCTTCAATAAAGAAGCGGCCAACGCCATACCAGATTAAATACAGGAGAAATACCTGCCCGTCATATTTTCTAAGCTTGCGGCTGAAAATATGTAGCAGCACAAAACCAAGAATACACCACAGGGATTCATAAAGAAAACACGGATGCACTGGATTATTGGTCACCGCATATGTTCTTTCGCTGACCATTCCCCACGGAAGTTTCGTTTCAACACCAAAAGCTTCCTGGTTGACAAAGTTTCCCCAGCGCCCGATGGCCTGTCCGATTAAAAAGCCAAGCGAAGCGATATCCAAAACAGCGGGTATGCTGATTTTGCGGAGTTTCGCCATCAGGGCACCGCAGAGCATACCGCCGATAATCCCGCCGTAAATTGCCAACCCGCCTTCCCAAATGTAAAGTGCGCTGACCGGGTTCCTCAAATACTGATCGCTGGTGTCGAATATGACATAATATGCTCTGGCACCGATAATCCCTCCGATAATTCCAAGGATTACCACGTCGATTAGCTTATCCTGATCAATATTGAACTTTTTACAGCTTGCCATTGCATAGGAAAAAGCAAGTAAAAATCCTACCGCAATAATTACGCCATACCATCTAACCGAAAAAGACCCGATCGAAAAGGCAATCGGGTTAATTGTAAAATGGAAGCCTAATCCGGGAAATTGAACATGATACATATACTCCACCATTCTCCACGCGCAAAATTAAGCGTTTCTGCCAATCTCCGCGTGGGAAGTATTGGCAGAATTCCGCTAAGTTTAATCTATCGGTTTAACAATGGAAAGGACAGATGAATCCGCCCGCAACTGTGTATTCAGGCGCGCCTGGACGGAAGCAATATCTGCCTGTGAAACCGAATCAACATAATGAAACAGCTCATGGCCAGTAAAAGCAAGCGAAGCCAACGTATTTGCAATATTATCTACACTATTGAAGGAAGAGATAAGGCGCCCGTAAACTGCTTTCTTCGAACGCTCAAAGGCGACCGGGTCAATTCCCTGCGTGCGGAGCTTTTCCGCTTCTTTTTTAATTTCGTCCGCAACGGCATCCGGGTCTTTGGATTCTCCGGAAAAAATAACGGACGCATAACCAGGGCCTTCAAAATATTCATACGCAAAAGTGGACTGATTGATCAGTTCCGCATCCAGAAGCCTGCGGAAAAGCGGGGAAGAATCGGATGCCATTAATTCAAGCAGGATTTCCGTTTGGGCGATTTCTTCCGCCGAAACACGATTTTTACCAACCTTTTCTTTAAAGCCAAGTTGGAAGATCGTTGTGGAAACGGACAGCTTCTGCTCAATTCTGCTCTGAACAACTTCGTCGGGCTCGTTTTCAAAAATGCGGTCAATAGAAAGATGCTTGGAAGGTTTCAGCATTTTATCGCAAAGTTCAAGAACCTTATTGACCTCCACATTGCCCGCCACGCACAAGACCATATTGTTCAGGTTATAAAAAGTATTGTAGCATTTGTAAAGCAGTTCCGGCGTAATCTGTGCAATGCTTTCAACCGTTCCGGCAATGTCGATTTTTACCGGATGATTATGGTACATCGCACGTAAAAGGTTAAACATTACGCGCCATTGCGGATCATCGTCGTACATGCGAATTTCCTGTCCGATAATGCCCTGCTCCTTCTGTACCGTCTGCTCAGTAAAATAAGGGGACTGGACAAAATCCAACAGGATTTCCAAAGATTCATATACATTTTCCGTACAGGAAAACAGATAGCAGGTTTTATCGAAGGAAGTATACGCGTTTGCCGAAGCGCCTGTCTTTGCAAAGCGTGCAAAAGCGTCGCCGTCTTCACTTTCAAAAAGCTTGTGTTCCAAATAGTGGGCAATCCCAGCGGGGACTTTATTCGGCTCACTATCATCACTCGACTTGAAACACATATCAATTGACCCGTACCGGGTTCCAAAAACTGCGTAAGTGGAATTATTATTCTCTTTCGGATAAACAAAAATTCTGAGCCCGGATGGATGCTCTACTTCATAATATCGGTCACCGACCCGGTCGCTTTTAATCTCCTTGATAATATTCATACTTGTTCCTCCCCGTTTCCCTCTAAACGATAAACCGTATCAAGCGTTACACGGTTTGCCGCGTCAATGATTTCCTGACGGGTGACGGAATTAACAATTGCCGCCGCTTCCTCCGGACGTTTGATCTGATTGGAGAAGGTCTGAGAAAGGTACCAAGCTTCCAAGCCGCCTAGTGAATCGGACAGTGTGCGGTAGCTGTTGCTCAAGCTCAGCTTAGCCGCATCCACTTCACTATCGTCAAATTCGCCTTTTTTAATTTTTTCAAGCTGAACCAGAATTTCTTCGCGGGCCTTGTCGATATTTTTTGTTTCGACTCCGCTTTGCACCAGCATAATGCCCTTCATCGCATTGTACAACGCGCTGCAATAATAGCAAAGGCTCAGCCTTTCACGGACATTCAAAAACAGCTTAGAGTTCGGCGTCCCGCCGTATAAAGAGGCCATTAGTGTCGATGTTTCCACTTTTTCATCGGGAATCGCCGTCTGGGTCCGGAAGCCCATAACCAGCTTGGACTGCGCGACATCCATTTTATCGGTAACGTCTTTCACCCGATCCGCCTGTTTTATGATTTTCGTCGGGCAATCTACTGTGGATTTTTTCCCTACCTTTTGGAATGCTTCACAAAAGCCCTCGTAAACCGGAGCCGGGTCGCAATCCCCTAAGACCATAATCTCCGCTTTGGCGTTGTGAATCAAATAGAGCCACGCTTCGGTAAGCTCTTCGCGCTTCAGATTCTGAATCGCTTCTCTGCTGCCGTAGCGCTTGATTCCGTACGGCTCGTTGCTGCACATAATCTCCTCGCAGCGCTGCCTCGCATAAATACGCTTATCGTTAAATTCAGAATCGATCAGCTCGATCGTCTGCCGTTTTTCCTGTTCGAAGCCCTCCTTCGGAAAGAGGCCGTCCTCAAACGGAGGGTCAAAAATAATACTGCAAAGCAGCTTAGAAAGTTCCCCCGCAATATTTTCGCCTTGTAGTGCATAACGATTTGCAATGCCGACAGCGGAAACGGAAAGAAGCTGTGCGTCGCCGAGCTTCTGGACATCCGCGTTCAATTCGGCGCCATACAATTCCGCCAGACGCTGGCCGAGTTTTGTAAAATCAGGGTACTCTCTGCTGGCCCGGCTAAGCAGAAACGGCAAAATCGCATAGGAAGCCGCGGTTTGCTTTTGTATCGGCAATAAAAAATTAACGGACATACGAACCGTTTTGAAACGGGTATCTTTCACGCTTCTGAAATTTACGCCTTCACAAACGGAACGCTGTTCTATACCTAACATTCAATTATTCATCTCCAAAATTTTACTTACTAAAATTCAAAAAACATTATATCACAAACCCTTACTTTAGAAAAGAAATAATATAATAAAAATTTATGAACATGCAATGATTTTTGTATTATATTAGCATTTTATCCGAATAACCGGCTTTGCTGCTTGCAGCAGAAACGTATAAATGATATAATAATGCAACGAGGTGTAAAGATTTGGAAATAAAAAATAAAGCAATGGCAGCCGATTTAGGACTGGTTTTTATAACCATCATCTGGGGCAGCGGATTTGTTGTCGTAAAGAATACTGTCGATGCAATTCCGCCCGGCTATATGATAGCCATGCGTTTTGGAATCGCGGTCGGCCTGATGTGTTTGATCTTCTTTAACCGGCTGAAAAAACTAAATTGGAACTGCATAAAATCCGGGATAATCCTTGGTTTGCTGATGTTCATTTCCTATTATCTGCAAACCGTTGGAATACAATATACGACAGCCGGGAACAATGCGTTTCTCACAGCAGTATATGTGGTTGTCGTCCCCTTTTTGTACTGGATTATTCGAAAAGAAAAGCCGGACGCATATAATATTTTCGCTGCGCTTTTATGCATTGTGGGCATTGGGCTGCTCACCCTTCGCTCGGGTTTCTCCATGAATATCGGCGATATGCTTTCCCTGTTCTGCGGGATCACCTTTGCCGCGCAAATCGTAGCTGTAAGTATTTTAGCCGAAAAGAATGATCCTATTCTCATTTCGTTTACGCAATTTGTTGTTACCGCAATTCTTGCGTTCGCCGTGGCCCTTTTCACAGAACCGTTTCCGACAGAAATGGACGCAAACGCTGTCTTGTCCACTTTTTATATCGGAATTTGCTGTACGCTGATTGCGCTTGTTCTTCAAACGGTCTGCCAGAAATACACGCCGCCGGCAAGGGCTTCGTTGATTATGTCTTTGGAATCCCTCTTTGGTTCCATATTCGGAATCATTTTCTTGAGTGAATCGCTGACAATGAAAACCTTTTTCGGGTCAATTTTGATTTTCCTTTCTATTATGATTTCGGAAATGAAACCTTCCTTTTTAAAGCTGGAAAAGAAGAGTTTGGAAGTACCGGATCATTCAAAATAACAAAAACTTAAAAAAGAACGGCTATCTGCTTTGCTGTTGGATAGCCGTTCTTTTTTACAGCATTTTTTTCAGATACTGCCCGGTATAGGATTCTTTTACTTCCACAATTTGCTCCGGAGCCCCTTTGGCGATCACTCTGCCGCCGCCGTCCCCACCTTCCGGTCCAAGATCAATAATATAATCCGCCGTCTTAATCAAATCCAGATTATGCTCGATGACTACAACCGTGTTGCCATTGTCCACCAGCTTCTGCAAGACTTCGATCAGCTTGTGGACGTCTGCAATATGCAGGCCGGTTGTCGGTTCGTCCAGAATATAAATGGTTTTGCCCGTCGGGCGCTTGGAAAGCTCGGTGGCAAGCTTTACACGCTGTGCTTCGCCGCCGGACAGCGTAGTGGCTGGTTGCCCTATTTTAATATACCCCAGCCCTACTTCTTGCAGGATTTTCAGTTTCCGCGCGATTTTCGGTATGCTGGAAAAGAACTCCAACCCTTCCTCCACCGTCATTTCCAGAACGTCGTAAATGCTTTTTCCCTTATATTTGATTTCGAGCGTTTCCCGGTTGTAGCGCCTCCCCTTACACACATCGCATGAGACGTACACATCCGGAAGAAAATGCATTTCAATTTTAATAATGCCGTCGCCTTGACAGGCTTCGCAACGCCCGCCTTTTACATTAAAGGAAAAACGGCCCGAATTGAAACCGCGCAGCTTGGCGTCCTGTGTGGAAGCGTACAGCTCGCGTATATCCGTAAACACACCCGTATAGGTTGCTGGGTTGGAGCGCGGTGTTCTTCCGATGGGGGATTGGTTAATCTGAATCACCTTGTCCAGTTCCGAAACACCCTTAATCGCTTTAAACGCGCCCGGGCGGCATTTCGCACCGTTAAGCTCCGAAGCAAGGTATTTATACAGGATTTCATTGATCAGCGAGGATTTTCCGGAACCGGAAACCCCGGTAATGCAGACAAACTCGCCGAGCGGGATTTCCACATCCACATCCTTCAGGTTGTTCTGGGCCGCTCCCAGAATCGCGAGCTTTTTCCCGTTGCCCTTGCGCCGGGTTTTGGGAACCTCGACCTTTTTCGCACCGCTCAGATACTGTCCGGTTATGGATTTTTCACATTTGATAAGATCCTCCATCTTGCCGTTAAACACGACATTCCCGCCGTGAATTCCCGCACCGGGGCCGATATCCACAACGTGGTCGGCCGCACGTATGGTATCCTCGTCATGTTCAACCACAATTACGGTGTTCCCTAAATCACGCAGGTGCTTGAGGGTGGCAAGGAGCTTGTTATTGTCGCGCTGGTGAAGCCCGATACTTGGTTCATCAAGGATATACAACACGCCCATGAGGGAGGAACCGATCTGTGTAGCAAGACGGATGCGCTGGCTCTCCCCTCCGGAAAGCGTGCCAGAGGAACGGGAAAGAGTCAGATACTCTAACCCGACACTTTTCAGGAATCCCAGCCTGCTTTTGATTTCCTTTAAAATAGAGGAAGCGATCATGGCTTCCCGGTTCGAAAGCGTAAGGTTATTGAGAAAATCCAGCGCCTGTGTGACGGATTTGTCGCAGAAATCACTAATATTGATTCCGCCGACCGTTACGCCCAGACTGATGGGAGACAAGCGCTTCCCATGACAGGCGTCGCAGGGAATTGCGCTCATGTAGGCCTCGATTTCTTCCTTAATCCAACTGCTCTGGGTTTCCCGAAAACGACGCTCCAGATTATTGATAATCCCTTCGAATTCCACCTCATAAACGCCGCTTCCGTATTCGTTGCGGCGCTCCACCTTGATTTTTTCGCCTTTCGTACCATAAAGGATAATATCGATAATTTCCGGCGGAAGCTCCCCGATTGGGGTATCCAGAGAAAAATGATAGTGCTTTGCAAGCGCGTTAAGATACATGGAGGCAATCGTACTGCCTTCCATGGCCCAGCCACTCGCCTTTAATCCGCCCTTATTAATGGAAAGTGCTTTGTTCGGAATAATCAGATCCGGGTCAATTTTCATAAATACGCCGAGCCCGGTGCATTTCGGGCAGGCGCCGAACGGGTTATTAAAGGAAAACATCCTTGGGGAAAGCTCCTCTACGCTGATGCCGTGTTCCGGGCAGGCGTAGTTCTGTGAAAACGTAATGTCCTCCCCTCCAACAATGCTTACAACCGTAATTCCGCCCGCCAACGCGGAGGCCGTTTCAATCGAGTCCGATAAACGCGACTGAATCGATGGATGAATTACGAGCCTGTCCACAACGATTTCAATGGTATGCTTTTTGTTTTTCTCAAGCTTGATATTTTCGGATAGGTCGTAAATGATGCCATCCACGCGAACGCGGACAAAGCCGCCCTTCCGGGCGGCTTCAAATTCTTTTACGTGCTCTCCCTTACGGCCGCGGACAACCGGAGCCAGCACTTGAATTTTCGTTTCCTCCGGTAAATTCAGAATCCGATCGACAATCTGGTCAATCGTTTGCTGTTTGATTTCTCTGCCGCAAATCGGGCAGTGAGGTACCCCGATCCGCGCATACAAAAGGCGCAGGTAATCGTAGATTTCCGTTACGGTCCCAACCGTGGAACGCGGATTTTTCGACGTTGTTTTCTGATCGATGGAAATTGCGGGAGAAAGCCCTTCAATATAATCCACATCCGGCTTTTCCATTTGCCCCAGGAACTGGCGTGCGTAGGAAGAAAGCGATTCAACATAACGGCGCTGCCCCTCGGCATAGATCGTGTCGAAAGCAAGGGAGGATTTCCCCGACCCGGAAAGGCCGGTAAATACAATCAGTTCGTCACGTGGAATTTCAATATCGATATTTTTTAAATTATGTTCTCTCGCGCCTTTTACAAAAATGTTCTTTGTCGTCATTAAATTGAAACCTCCATGCTCATTTGCCGCCGCTGAGCTGTTTGATTTTATCACGTAGATAAGCCGCGTGTTCAAATTCAAGCAGCTTTGCAGCCGCTTTCATTTCCTTTGTAAGCTGCTCAATCATCCGTATGCGTTCGGCCGGGCTTAAGCGCTTCTGCTTCTTCTCTTTATCATCCTCTTTATGCGTCGAAATTTCAAGGATTTCCGATACTTTCTTGGTAATCGTCTTCGGAACGATGCCATGCTCCTTATTGTAAGCCGTCTGGAGCGCGCGACGGCGTTCCGTTTCCCGGATTGCCGACTCCATGGAAGGTGTGACGGAATCGGCATACATGATGACCTGTCCGTGCGCGTTGCGCGCGGCGCGGCCGATCGTCTGTATCAGCGAGCGCTCCGAACGTAGGAATCCTTCCTTATCTGCATCCAAAATGGCAACGAGGGAAACCTCCGGAATATCCAGCCCCTCGCGCAGCAAGTTGATTCCGACCAGCACGTCGAACTCGCCAAGGCGCAGGTCGCGGATAATTTCCATGCGTTCAACCGTATCAATATCATGGTGCATATAGCGCACGCGGATTCCCATACTCTCCAGATATGAGGTCAGATCCTCCGCCATTTTCTTCGTTAATGTCGTTACAAGAACGCGCTCCCCGTTTGCGGTTCGCAGATTGATTTCCGAAATCAAGTCGTCGATTTGCCCGTCCGTGGGCTTCACAATAACTTCCGGATCGACAAGGCCGGTGGGGCGAATTACCTGCTCCACAATCTGGGTTGATTTTTCCTTTTCAAAATCGCCGGGAGTTGCGCTGACAAAAACAGCCTGATTCAAATGACTGTAAAATTCATCAAAATTCAGCGGACGGTTGTCGTAAGCCGACGGAAGCCGGAACCCATATTCAATCAGCGATTCCTTGCGCGCCCGGTCGCCGGCGTACATGGAACGGACCTGGGGCAGAGTAACATGCGATTCATCCACAAATAGCAAAAAATCCTTCGGAAAATAATCCAGAAGAGTAAACGGCGCGCTTCCTGGCTCCCGTCCGGACAATACGCGTGAGTAATTTTCAATCCCTTTGCAAAAACCGATTTCCTGCAGCATCTCGACATCATACAGCGTACGCTCCCGGATCCGCTGCGCTTCAATCAGTTTATCCCTGCTTTTAAAGTTTGCAACGCGCTCTTCCATTTCCTCTAGAATTTCTTTGACCGCACGTTGCATTTTTTCTTTGGGTACAATATAGTGGGACGCAGGATAAATGGCAACATGTTTCAAGACGGCTTTTAATTCTCCGGTCAAAGCATTGATTTCGCTGATCCGGTCAATTTCGTCCCCGAAAAATTCCACGCGGATAACCGTATCGTTTGACTGAGCCGGAAAAATCTCTACAACATCGCCCCGTGCGCGGAACTTATTGCGGGTTAAACTGATATCGTTCCGCTCGTATTGTATTTCGACCAGCTTGCGAAGTAGTTCGTCCCTGCTCTTCTGCATTCCCGGGCGTAGGGAAATAACCATTGTACGGTAATCAATTGGGCTGCCGAGGCTGTAGATACAGGATACGCTGGCGACAATAATTACATCGCGGCGCTCCGAAAGAGCTGAGGTAGCAGAGTGCCTCAGCTTATCGATTTCATCGTTAATCGCAGAATCCTTTTCAATATAGGTGTCCGTCGTGGCAATATACGCTTCCGGCTGGTAATAATCATAATAGCTTACAAAGTACTCAACCGAATTTTCCGGGAAAAACTCACGAAACTCGGAACAAAGCTGTGCCGCAAGCGTTTTATTGTGCGCAAGAACCAGCGTCGGGCGGTTCAGTTTTGCAATGACATTTGCCATTGTAAACGTTTTTCCGGAGCCGGTAACGCCAAGAAGCGTCTGTTCCCTATCGCCTCGTAAAATCCCGTCAACAAGCTGTTGAATTGCTTTGGGTTGATCACCCTTCGGCTGATATTTTGAAACCAATTTAAAATCCATAGTCTACTCCGTATCGATTCCGGAATCAAAAACCTCCGGTAAAATACCACTATTTGCAATAGAAAAGAAATCATTTCCGCTTACGATAATATGATCAATCAATTTAACTTCTACTGTTTTCAGCGCTTCGCTGATCCATTCGGTTGAACGAAGATCCTGCCTGGACGGCATACAATCCCCGCTTGGATGATTATGCGAAAGGATCGCATAGGCCGCGTTATATTGAACGGCAAGCCGGACAATATTTTTCACGTAAATGTTTGCCGTCGTTACCGTCCCTTCGTTCATAACGCTGCAATAAATCATCCGGTTTCTGCTGTCCAGAAGCATGAGGACAATGACTTCCTCGGGACGGCCGATAAATTTATTGACCAAAATTCTGCCGGCTTCCTCATAGCTGAAAATCATGACTTTGTCCTTGTCCAAATTCTCCTGGTACCTACGGCAAAGCTGTGGGATTAATTTTATCAGCGTAGCGGCGGACTTACCCATTCCGTCCACTTTTAGGAGCTCTTCGTACGGTGCGTCGAACACCGCAGAAAGTGAACCGAATTTCTGCAGCAGAGCATGTCCAATCGGATTCGTGTCCTTTAATGGGATTCCATAATAAAGAAGCAATTCCAAAACCGCGTGCGGTTCAAAGCCGTCAAGTCCTTCTTTCAGAAACTTGTTTTTTACTCGTTCTCTGTGTCCAGTATGAACAGGCTTGGCCGCATTTGCCTTTTTCTCATGGCCATCCTTGTTTTGAACCAACGGCGCCTGCCCCCTATTTTTATATTTTTCGGCTTCCGGGTTTTACGGGTGCCGGCGCACCGGCCTTACAGAGGGGACATTCTTCCGGCTCCCAGGACTGCACATCTACAGATATAACGGCCTTAAACGGCACGCCGAAATCAATTTTTCCTCCGGTGCGGTCTACAATAGAGCCTACGCCAACAACCACGCCGCCCGCTTCCTTCACAAGGTCAATGACCTCGCGGACGGAACCGCCGGTTGTAACAACATCCTCTACAATCAGGACTCTGTCGCCGGGTGTAACGGCAAACCCCCGCCGCAAAGTCATTTTGCCGTTTTCATCCCGTTCGGTGAAAAAGTTTTCGCAATGCAGGGAGCGGCTTACCTCATAAGCCATTTGCACCGCGCCCATTGCCGGTCCGATTACGATTTGCACGTTGTCGTTCTGATACTTTTCCGCAAGGGCGGAGCAAAGCTCCTCGCTGTATTTTGTATTTCGAAATATTTTTGCACATTGCAAATATTTATTGCTATGTCTTCCGGAAGTTAATTTGAAATGCCCTTCGAGCAATACCCCCGCTTCCTGTAAGATTTCCATAACTCTCTTCTGTGTTATCATAAACAGCTCTTCTCCTTAATCACATTTCATTTTATTATATACTAAAATGTCTTTTTTGCAAAGCATTTAATCTTTCCGTATTCGTTGATCTATGTTATAATTTTACACATATTTGAGGTATTTACGGCAAATCCTTATATTAAGGAGCGGTCTTAAAAAATATGAAAGAAATAGTAATCGGAAAAAATGACGCCGGACAAAGACTGGATAAATTTCTAACCAAAACCTTCCATAACCTTCCGCAGTCCATGATGTATAAATGTATCCGGAAAAAGGATATCAAGCTGAATGGAAAGCGATGTGAAATTTCAACCCGTCTGAGCGAGGGCGACGTCCTGACAATGTATTTAAAAGACGAATTTTTTCAGCAGGAACCGGAAGAATATGATTTTCTGAAGGCTCCGGACAAGCTGAATATCCTTTATGAGGATCAAAACATCCTGATTTTAGATAAAAAGCCGGGGCTGATTGTCCACCCGGACGAAAATTATCATTTTGACTCCCTGATTGCGCGCATACAACATTATTTATATAAAAAACAGGAATACCGTCCGGAGGACGAAAATTCCTTCGCCCCCGCCCTCATTAACCGGATTGACCGGAATACTGGCGGGATTGTAATGGCGGCGAAAAATGCCGAAACGCTCCGTATAATGAATGAAAAAGTGAAAAACCGTGAAATGAAAAAGCTGTACCTGTGTATCGTAAATGGCAGGATGGAAAAGAGCGAGGACACTTTAGAAGCTTTCCTGGAAAAGAATGAAAGTCAAAATCGTGTCTATATATCCAAGAAAGCGTCAAGAGGGACAAAAACGATCCGCACCCGCTACCGCGTGTTGGACGAGAGGGTCGACTTCAGCCTTCTAGAAGTCGAACTGCTGACAGGTCGAACCCATCAAATCCGCGCACATTTAGCGTCCATCGGCCATCCGATTGCCGGGGACGGAAAATACGGAACAAACGCATTGAACAAGAAAACCGGTTTTCCTTATCAGGCGCTGTATTCCTACCGGCTAAAATTCACCTTTTCAAGCGACGCGGGAATTTTAAACTACCTGAACAATCAAAAGTATGAAGCAAAAGAAATCTGGTTTTTAAAAGATTTTTACAATTGGAAATAGCAAAGGCCGGCGTATTGTGCCGGCCTTTTGTCAACTGTTTTTATCAACCTGATGGAACGTTTTCAGGTTCCCCGTTTTTTTGCTACGTTTCTCCAGTTCCGTTTCTACATCTTCAAGGCTGATTCCCTGGTTTACCATTAAAACAGTCAGATGATAAAGCATATCGGAAATTTCAAGTACGGTTTCGGCATTGTCGCCGTTTTTTGCCGCGATGATCACTTCACTACACTCTTCCCCGCACTTTTTTAAAATTTTGTCAATTCCTTTTTCAAACAAATAGCTGGTATAAGAACCCTCTTGGTGACTCTCTTTCCTGCTCTGCACGGTTTTGTACAGTTCCTGCCAAACATCATTCACCAGAATCCCTCCAAATCTCATAAAAGAAACAACTGTGCGCGCCCGTATGGCAGGCGGCGCCAGTTTGCTTTACAATTACCAAAAGTGTGTCATTATCGCAGTCGCCGTAAATTCGCACGACCTTCTGCAAATGTCCGGAAGTTGCTCCTTTATTCCAAAGCTCCTGCCTTGAGCGGCTGTAAAACCAAGTGTATCCGGTTTCTAATGTTTTTCGCATGGATTCACGGTTCATATAGGCAAGCATTAAAACCTCGTTCGTTTCAAACTCCTGTATGATGGCCGGAATCAGCTCCGACTTTTCAAAAAATTTATCTATAAAGTCTTTTGACTTTACATCTATTTCTGTTTTCATGTTCAGTCCTCACATAAGCAGATCGCGGCTTGCAAATCCAGATCGCCAGAATAAATCGCCTTTCCGCAAATAGTGCCATAAAGGCCCAAATCCCGCAAATTTGCGATGTCTTCAAGGTTTCCGACGCCGCCACTTGCGATAATATTGCTAGTTACGGCATGGTTCAGCGCATATAGCATTTCAAGGTTCGGTCCGGAAAGGGTTCCGTCCCGGCTTATATCTGTAAAAATAATATACTTTACACCAATTTGTTCCATTTGCTTCGCCAGTTCAATGTAATCGATATCTGAAGTTTCCGTCCAGCCCTGCGCGGCAACTTTCCCGTTTCGCGCGTCGATTCCGACAGCGATTTTTTCTCCATATTGAAGAACCGCTTTCTTCACAAGCGCGGGATTATTTAATGCGACGGAACCTAAAATCACCCGCGAAACACCATTGTCAATATAATGGCTGATCGTCTTTTGGCTGCGTATGCCCCCGCCAACCTCGACCTTCAAGCCGCAATTTTTCACGACTTTGAAAATCAGCTCTGAATTCACCGGTTCCGCCACCTTCGCGCCGTCTAAATCGACCATGTGGATCCATTGGGCCCCGGCGGTACGAAAGCTGTCCGCGGTCTTTTCGGCATCTGCAGCAACCCTATGCGCGGTTGCATAATCTCCTTTTACAAGGCGTACGCATTCGCCGTCTTTGATATCAATGGCAGGTAAAAGAATCATTGGAACCTCCTGAAATTAGGAAAGACAGCCCTTCGTAGACAGCATGCCGGCACCCGTCTGGGTAACCGCCAGCCGCAAAGCATGGGCAACCGCTTTCATTAAGGCTTCGATTTCATGGTGCGCATTCGCGCCGTATTTCACCCGGGTGTGCAACGTAATACCGGCATTTATCGCAAAGGCGCGCAGAAATTCCTCTGTCAGGCAGGTATCGAACCCGCCGACGCGTTCCTGCTGAAAATCCGCCTGAAAAACAAGAAACGGCCTGCCGCTGATATCCACGGCGGCAAAAGCGAGCGCTTCATCCATAGGAATAAAAAAAGAACCGAAACGGGCAATACTGGAACGGTCTCCAAGCGCTTGTGCAAAAGCCTTCCCCAGCACAATCCCCACATCCTCCACGGAGTGGTGCCCGTCAACCTGTAAATCGCCTTTTGCCCGAATTTTCAAACCAAACCCGCCATGAACAGCAAAAGAATGCAACATATGGTCAAAAAAACCGATTCCCGTAGAGATTTCCGTTTCCCCTCCGTCAAGATTCAGTTCGACGCAAATATCGGTTTCTTTCGTTTTTCTCTTTTGAATGGACGTTCTCATGGATACACCTCTTTTACAAGCGGATAGCTTTTTCAAACGCCAGAAGGAATTTTTCGTTTTCTTCCTTTGTTCCGGCGGTGATTCTTAGAAAATCCCCGAAATACCGTACGGCGATACCGGATTTCAGAAGTTGGTAGTAGACATCATCCGCCTGAGACATTTTTACGAATAGGAAATTGGTAACAGAAGGATATACATGCATCCTCTGGGCGTAATTGCTTTCGAGAATGCTCATCCTTTCATAAAGCATATCACGCGAGGCTTTGACTTCTTCAATGCAGGAGCGCAGCCATTGCCCTTCCTGTAAAATAACGAAGCCTGCCTTCTGCGTCAGAGTATTTACATTATACGGAGATTTTACCGCCTTCATCGCGTTGGTCAGTTCCCGGTTCGCAACCGCGAAGCCCAACCGGATTCCCGCCATTGCAAATGCTTTGGAACATGTGCGAAGGATTATCAGGTTATCGTAGCTTACCACCTCATCCAGCAAAGATTCATCCCAAAAATCCATATAGGCTTCGTCAAGAACCACAAGGGCGTTTACGGAAGTAACCAACCGCCGGACATCCTCCCTTTTTAAGCCGAGCGAAGTTGGATTGCATGGGTTGGAGAAAATCACTAGTTTCGCATTGCTGCTGTTTGCCATGGCAATTAATTTATCAACATCAATGGTCATGTCGGGCTTCTTGTAATACAATTCGGCTTTTGCTTCGGCAATGGAGGCGTAGAAGCGGTACATGGAAAAATCCGGGGACATCGTGAGCATCGTGTCGCCTTTCATCAAAAATGCGCTGCAAATCACCGAAATCAATTCGTCAGAACCGTTTCCGGCAGTAACCAAACCCGAATTGAGATGATAGTAATTTCCAAAGCTTTCACAAAGTTCCTTTGCAAGCGGGTCCGGATACCGGTTGTATGGAATTGAAAGAACAGCATCCGAAATCTTCTGTAATATTTTTTGCGGTACTTGGATGAACGACTCGTTCGCGTCCAGCCGTACGGGAAAATCCCCGCTTATCGGGTCGTATGGCTTTAAATCGCGTATTTTTTCATTTAACTCGTATCCCAAAATCAACGCCTCACTTCAATTGAATTTGCGTGGGCAGTCAGGCCTTCCGCCTTCGCGAGCCGGATAATATCTTCCTGGGCTGCTTTCATTGCTTCCTCCGTGTAATAAATGAAACTGGATTTTTTGATAAAGCTGTCTACGGAAAGCGGAGAGAAAAATCTTGCCGTACCGCTTGTCGGAAGGACATGATTCGGGCCGGCGTAATAATCGCCGAGGGGCTCAGGCGAAAAATTCCCTAAAAAGACGGAACCCGCGTTATCGATCTTTCCGATGTATTCCATCGGATTCGCCGCGCAGATTTCCAAATGCTCGGGCGCCAGTTCGTTCGCAAACGCAACCGCTTCATCCACATCCCGGCATTGAATTACCGCACCGAAGCGGTCAAGGGACTGGCGAATGATCTCCTTGCGCGAAAGGTGCTCTAATTGCTCGTATATCTGCGCGACGGTCTGCTCCGCAATTTTTTCCGAAGGAGTCAGCAGGATTGCGGACGCAAGCACGTCATGCTCCGCCTGTGACATCAGATCGGCCGCCAGGAATTTCGGATTAGCGGTTTCGTCGGCAATAATTAAAATTTCACTCGGCCCGGCGATCATATCAATATCGACCGTTCCGTACAACTGCTTCTTCGCGGTCGCAACATAAATATTTCCCGGGCCAACAATTTTATCAACCTTCGGGATGCTTTCCGTTCCGAAAGCGAGGGCGGCAACCGCCTGCGCGCCCCCAACCAAAAAGACCCGGTCAACCCCCGCGGTAAGCGCCGCCGCCATAATTTCCGGATTCGGCTTCCCGTCTTTGCCCGGAGGCGTAACCATAACGATTTCGTCCACGCCCGCAATTTTTGCTGGAATCGCGTTCATAAGCACCGAAGAAGGGTAGGCCGCCGTGCCGCCCGGCACGTAAATCCCAACCTTTGCAAGGCCCCGGATCCGCTGTCCCATAATTACGCCGTCGGAACGGGTATTCATCCAGCTTTGCTGCTTCTGGCGCATATGAAAATCGCGGATGTTATCCGCGGCATTCTGGAGGGCGTTTAAAAATGCAGGCTCACAGCGGTCTGCCAACGCCTTGATTTCATCCCGACGGATTTCCATTTTATCAGGGATTCTGCCGTCAAATTTCTTTGTATAAGCAAGGAGTGCCTTATCGCCGTCCGTCCGGACATTTTCTATAATTTCCGCTACGGCGGCTTCCACCTGCTTATTTGTTTCCTCGCTGCGCAGTTTTAATTGCCGGATAAAGTCAATGCCAATGCTTCCGCCTTCTTTTACAACCCGAATCACAGCTTTCCCTCCTTTGCCCTATCCATTTTCTCCGCAAGACTCTCAATTTCGGCTTTCCGAAGCTTCAGGCTTGCCGCATTCACAATCAGCCTTGCGGAAACATCGCAGATGGTTTCAATGACTTCCAGACCGTTTTCTTTTAGCGTAGAGCCGGTTTCCACGATATCGACAATTGCGTCAGACAGTCCAAGCAGGGGGGCAAGCTCCACGGAGCCTTCGATTTTAATAATCCGGACATCCATTCCTTTGGTTTCAAAGAAATTTCTTGCCACATTGGGATATTTTGACGCAATGGTCTTTGCGGAATATCCGCCAAAAAAATCCGTACCCTTCGGGCCGGCAAGCGCAAATTTGCATTTTCCGAAGCCTAGGTCGAGCACTTCGTAAAAGCTGCTTCCCATTTCCAGAATGGTGTCTTTTCCGACGATGCCCAAATCGCAAACGCCGTGTTCGACGTAAGTAATCACATCCGCCGCCTTTGCAAGCACAACCTCAAACTGATGGCCGCCAACCGGCAGGATCAGCTTCCGGCCTTTATTTTTTAATGCGGTACAGTCAAAGCCGATTTTCTCGAACAGCGCAACTGTGTCTTTTTCCAACCTGCCCTTTGTCAAGGCAATTCTAAGTGGCTTCATAATTTTCTCCATCCTGTGCGATCGCGATTGATTCCATCGTATTTCCAATACAGTCCACACGTTTTATTCCGCAGATTTTTGCGTATTCCAATGCTTTTGACCGTTCCTCAAAAATACTGTTTTCACATTTCAAACCTTTTTGAACAAGTTCGGAAGCATATTGTAAAGCCTGAATCTCGAAGCCAGTCTCCCCATGCACAAGGACATCCGCGGGTAAAACTTTTTCGGCATTGCCACTTCCCAGCAGGATTTTCGAAATGGCGTCTACATTGATCGCAAAACCAATGGCCGGCATCGGTGTATCAAACCGTTTCAGCAGCTCGTCATAGCGTCCGCCAAGCAGTACAGCGTCCCCGCATTCTTCCACATAAGCGCTGAAAACAATATTTGTGTAATAATCGTTTCTTTGAACCAAGCCCAAGTCCACAATGATCTTGTCCCCAAGCCCGAACTGGATTAAAGCGCGGTATAAATCATGCAAATAGGTAAGCGTATTCGCGGATTTTTCATCTAAACAGAAGGAAGCGGCGCGGTCAAAAACTTCTTCACCGCCGAACAGGCGCGGTAGCGACCGCATCGCCGTAACCTGCCTGGAAGGCGCCAAACCGTCTAGAATTGTATTGAGCGCCGCATAATTCTTTGATTCAATCGCCTGGCGGATGTCCTCCCGTTGATCTTCAGAAATGGGAAGCTGCTCCGCCAAAGCCCGGAAAAAACCGGCGTGGCCCAATTCAAAACGGAAATTCGGTACGCACCGGTTCAATGCTTCAACCGCCGTAACAATGACTTCCAGATCGACACGCATTCCCTGCGCGCCAAGCATTTCAATCCCAGTTTGTACGGTTTCATCGCTGCGCCCGGTCAAAGCCGTATTATTCCGGTAAATCGGCTGTGTATAAAAGAGCCGTATCGGTTTCGGAAGATTTTGCAGTCTTGTTGCCACAAGCCGGGCAATAGGAAGAGTTGAGTCAGGGCGCATTACAACAAGCCTGCCCCGTTTATCCGACATTTTATACATGACTTCCTGTCCGATCCCCGAAAATTCAGGGTCAAACACGTCGTAGAATTCCAACCCCGGAGTTACCACTTCGTTAAATCCGCGGGCCGAAAAAACATCGGTAAGCGTTTTTTCAACATGGCGTCTTACCAGACATTCTTCAAAAAGCAGGTCCCTCGTCCCTTCGGGAGTTATTTTGTTATACTTTTTCATTGCGTCACCCCCATGCTCCAGGATTATTCGCTTTAGCGTGCTAATATAATAGCATACTAAAACGCATATGTCAACTAGAATAATGTCATTTGGCTGCTTTGCGGCAGGCCGGCAAGTGTTCCGGCTTCTTCCAGCGTTTCGATCACCGATTTGGAAACCTTGGAGCGTGCCTGCAGATCGTCAATCGATATGTACGGGCCCTGCTCCCGCGCTGCGGCTAAGCTGTTTGCCGCAGCTTCTCCAACGCCGCTGAGAGAGGAGAACGGAAGGCGTATTTTTCCGTCTTCCACCAAAAATTTCTTGGCGTCTGATTTGTAAAGGTCAACCGGCAGCACTTCAATCCCGCGCGCGAGCATTTCATTGATAATCTGAAAGGTAGAATATGCAGCTTCTTCCTTCGCGCTGGCCTCTTTCCCCTTCATTTTGATTTCATTCATACGGCGCCGCACGGCATCCCTGCCCTTCATAACCGTTGCCCCATCGAAATCTTCCCCGCGAACAGTAAAGTAGGCGGCATAGTATTCGACCGGCCTGTGTACCTTGTACCAACCGAGACGTAAGGTGGAAATCATGTATGCGGCGGCATGGGCTTTCGGGAACATATACTTTATTTTCATACACGAATCAATGTACCACTGCGGCACACCATGATCCTTCATTGCTTTTATATGCTCTTCCGTAAGGAGCTTCGTAGCTTTTCCCTTTCGGGTAATTTCCATGATCTTGAACGCCATTTTCGGTTCTAGGCCCTTATGCAACAAATAAGTCATAATGCTGTCACGTGTACCGATTACTTCCGAAATGGTGCAGGTCTTGTTCTTAATCAATTCCTGCGCGTTGCCCAGCCAGACATCCGTACCATGGGACAAACCAGATACCTGAAGCAAATCGGAAAAGGTTTTCGGCTGGGAATCAATCAGCATCTGGCGCACAAAGCTTGTACCGACTTCCGGCAACGAGAATGTGCCGGTCTGGGAATCGATATCATCCGGCTCAACCCCGAGCTCTTTGGTCGACGTGAAGAGGGACATTACCTTGGGGTCGCTCATGGATACCTCCATGACCGGGATGCCGGTGTAATCTTCAAGGTAACGGTAGATCGACGGAACATCGTGCCCGAGTTCGTCCAGCTTGCAGATCGTATCGTGAATGGAATGGAAGTCAAAATGCGTTGTAATATTGTCGGAATTCTGATCGTTTGCCGGATGCTGAACCGGGCAGAAATCGTAAATTTCCATTCCTTTCGGTACGACAACCATACCGCCCGGATGCTGGCCGGTGGTCCGTTTAATGCCGGTGCAGCCTTTCGCCAGCCGCTGCTCTTCCGCGCGGTGCATGACGATTCCTCTTTCCTCCGCATATTTCTTTACAAATCCAATAGCGGTCTTGTCCGCAACCGTAGCAATCGTACCGGCTTTAAAAACATTATCCTTTCCAAACAGGGTCTCCGTATAGCGGTGCGCGCTTGTCTGGTATTCGCCGGAAAAGTTCAGGTCAATATCCGGCGTTTTGTCGCCGTCGAACCCAAGGAAGGTTTCAAATGGAATCATGTGCCCGTCGCGGTTATAATCTGTTCCGCAAACAGGGCATTTTTTCGGCGGCAGGTCGAATCCGCTTCCATAGCTGCCATCCGTAATAAATTCGCTGTGCTTGCATTTCGGGCAGACATAATGCGGCTCCAGCGGATTGACTTCCGATATGCCAGACATATTCGCAACAAAGGAGGAACCAACGGAACCACGCGAGCCAACCAAATAGCCGTGTGCCACCGAGTCGGCAACCAGCTTCTGTGCGGTCATATACAAAATAGAAAATCCGTGCTTTGTAATTGAGTCCAGCTCACGTTCAAGGCGTTTTTTCACGATATCCGGTAATGGATCACCGTAAATCTCTTTCGCTCTTGTCCAGGTAATGGTGGTAAGCTGTTCCTCCGCGCCCTCAATGAATGGCGGGAAGGTGCCCTCCGGAATCGGGCGGACTTCCTCGATCATATCGGCAATCAGATTGGTATTCGTTACGACTACCTCATAAGCTTTTTCCTTGCCCAGATAGGCGAATTCCTCCAGCATTTCCGCCGTTGTGCGCAAGTAAAGCGGAGGCTGCATATCCGTATCCTTGAAGCCCTGTCCCGCCAACAGAATTTTTCGGTAATCGCCGTCCTTCGGATCCATAAAATGCACATCGCAGGTAGCAACCACCGGCTTGTTCAGCGTTTCTCCCAGTTTAATAATCGTGCGGTTGAACTCCTTAAGCTTTTCTTCATCCGATACTAAGCCATCCCGCACCATGAACTGGTTGTTTGCAAGCGGCTGTATTTCAAGGTAATCGTAAAAGCTAGCAATTTCGCAAAGGGTTTCCCAAGGCTGGGCATTGAACACAGCCCTGTAAAGTTCACCAGCTTCACACGCGCTTCCAATAATCAGCCCTTCCCGGAGCTTTACCAGTTCGCTCTTTGGAATCCGCGGTTTTTTATAAAAATAATCCAGATGCGCCTTGGAAATCAGCTTATACAGATTTTTCAGCCCTGTCTTATTTTTAACCAGAATAATCTGATGATACGATTGCATTTTTTTCGGGTCGCCGCCCGCCAGCGACGTATTGATATCATCGACCGTTTGGGCAGACGTGTCCTCTTTCAGACGCTCCAATAGGGCGCTGAAAATTTCCCCCAGCACGGTAGCGTCGTCGCTTGCGCGGTGGTGGTTAAACGGAGCGAGTTTTAAATACTTTGCAACCGTATCCAGTTTGCAGTTTTTTATGCCTGTCAGCATGGAACGACACATTGGTACCGTATCGATATAAGTATACGGAAATTCCATTCCGTTCCGCTGCGCCGCAATCCGGATGAACGACGTATCGAAATCGGCGTTATGCGCCACTAAAACCGCGTCTTTTCCGCAGAAATCATAGAAAGCCTGAATTGCTTCTTTTTCTAGAGGCGCGTCCTTTACCATTTCGTCCGTGATGCCGGTCAATTCCGTTATTTTAGCAGGAATCGGTATCTGCGGGTTGACAAAGGTGTCAAAGCTTTCTATAATTTCTCCATTTTTCACCCTGACCGCGCCAATTTCGGTAATCCGCTCTTTGTTGGGGCTTAAACCGGTTGTCTCTATATCAAACGCTATAAATTCATCGTTAAGGGATTTGGAAGATTTCCCTTTTACGGCTTGTACCAGATCGTTGACAAAATAAGCCTCCACGCCGTAAATCACTTTAATATGGATATCTTTCTTTTTCAGTTCTTCAACCGTATTCATCGCTTCGGGGAATGCCTGTGCAACACCGTGGTCGGTAATCGCGATGGCGCTGTGTCCCCATTCTGCTGCGCGCTTAATGATATCGCTGGCGGAGTTTACTGCATCCATGGTGGACATATTGGTATGCAGGTGCAACTCCACCCGTTTCACATTCGCTTTGTCTACCACTTTTACCTGCTGAACCGTACGAATACATTTCGTGCGAAGCACGATTTCATGGTCGTATTTATCGTATTCAATTTCACCGTGCGCAATGATTGACATGCCGTTTTCCAGTGTGTCAATCGGTTTGCACTGGGGAACCATTTCGATAATTTTCAGGGTCATTGAGCCGGTGTAATCCGTTATATTGATCGTGATAATTTTTCTCTGCCCGTCCCGCGTGATCTTTTCGTCCTTTTGAAAAATCTCTCCCCAAATCGTTACCGTGCCAATATCAGGCGAAATCCGATTAATCGGGATGGGCTTTGCTTTTACCGAACGCCCATATAAATCACGGGCGCTTTCCGGAATAATGGTGGGAAGCAGCGTTTCTCCGGAACGAACCTGAATCGTTTTCGGCGGGTTTACACGGTTCAAGTTTGACTCGTACGTTTCCATCTGTTCCACGATAGCTTCCCGCTGGATCTTTTCCTGCTGCTTCCGCTTTTTTTCTATATAGACCGGATGCTGGCTGTCGAGCGAAAGCAAGCCGTCAAACTCGACGGTTAAACCGATACCGAATTCTTGCTGAATCAGCTTCGCGAGCAACCGGTCAACGCGGCGCGCAAGAAGCAGATCGCCGCCTCCATGCGTCAAGGAAACAATCAGCTTTCCGTTTTCCAAGCGCGCGGTAGAGTCCGTAAGAATGCCGTTCACGCTTGCTTCACGGCGCTTCAGTTCTAATACCAGGCTGGGATAATAGTCGACGCAGAAGCATTCCGAAGGAAAGGATGGAAAGATACGCACCTTGGCAAGCTTTAGTGCTTTACAGGCAACCATTCGTTTTTCCACGTCATAAAGCACGCGGCGCTCCACCAAAGATGGAAACGCCACGTCCGCAGTAATGATTCTTTTGTTCGTATCAATTTGCAGCGACGAAATATTCCCGTCATATACGGGGGAAGGAAGTCGTGCGGTTTCTATGTATTCGCTAAAAAATTCGCCAAATGTTTTCAATGGGATTCACCCTCTACATCTTTTCAATCTCCTGCATTAAGCAGTCTAATAATTCCCTTTCCGGAACCTTTCGGATAATTTGTCCCTTTTTGAAGAGCAGGCCTTCCCCGTTCCCGCCGGCAATCCCAATGTCGGCTTCGCGAGCTTCGCCCGGGCCGTTGACCGCACAGCCCATAACAGCAACCTTAATCGGCTTTTTACAGCCTTTCAAGCGCCGCTCAACTTCATCCGCAAGTCGAATTAAATTAATACGAGTTCTTCCGCAGGTAGGACAGGATATAAACTGAATGCCTTCCCGCCTTAAATTCAGAGCTCTTAAAATATCAAACCCGGCGGCAACCTCTTTAACGGGATCGGCTGTAAGCGATACACGGATGGTATCACCAATTCCGCGCTGCAAAAGCGAACCGATTCCAATCGCGGACTTTATCAGCCCCATGTGTTCCGTTCCCGCTTCGGTTACACCGAGATGCAGCGGATAGTCGCACTTTTCCGCTGCGATTTCGTATGCTCTGATCGTTGTGTCCACATCCGACGATTTCATTGAAATAACGATATCCTGAAAATCAAATTTTTCAAGCAGGGACGCGTGATATAAGGCGCTTTCCGCCAATGCCTGGGGCGTGGGGCTGCCGTATTTCGCAAGGATTTCTTTCTCCAGCGAACCGGAATTCACGCCGATGCGTATCGGTATATTTCTTCTTCTGCAAGCGTCGGCAACTGCTTTCACATGTTCGTCCGAGCCAATATTTCCCGGGTTAATCCGGATTTTATCAATGCCGGCGGCAACCGCCTCCAGCGCGAGCCGGTAATCGAAATGGATATCAGCAACCAACGGTACTTTGACAACGTTTTTGATTGCCGGAATCAGCGCGATGGCTTCCATATTCGGTAATGCGATACGTATGATGTCGCAGCCGGCTTCCGCAAGCTTCACCGCCTGCCTTACACTACCATCTATATCCGTGGAAGGTACGTTCAGCATTGACTGTACGGAAATTTGGGAACCGCCGCCGATCGGCAGTCCTCCCACGTAAATTTTTCTAGTTTTCTTCATTATGCTCCCAGCCCCTTGCCGGTTACCAGCCGAACGATATCATTAAACGTAATAAGGACCATTAACCCTATCAGTAAACAGAAACCAGCCGTATTGACCAAGCCTTCGTACTTTGGATTCAGCGGCTTGCGGCGGATTGCTTCCACAAGCAGAAAAAGGAGCCTGCCGCCATCCAAAGCCGGAAGTGGAAGTAAATTCACAACGCCAAGGTTTACTGTAATCAGCATCATCATCATGATGATATTATTCAGGGCTGCGACAAAGCTTTGCTTCAAACCGATTGAAGCAGCCTGCCCGATCATGCTTGCCGCACCGACTGGCCCCGCAACATCTTGCATTCCGAATCTTCCGGTAACCATTCCTACCAGGCTAAACCAGACCATTCGAACGGTGGATACCGTATCCTCAACCGATTTTTGCAGGAGGGTAATTGGATTTTTTTGAATGGGAGCGACATAAAAGTCCGCTACAAGAACCTTTTTCCCATTAATGTCTTTTGTTTTTAACTTGACATTATCAAAAGTCAGCAGTTTCCCGTTTCTTATGACCTGGATATCCGTTTTTTGCGGGTTCATGATGGATAACGCAAAGCTCAAGTCACGGTCACTATTGATTTTGTAACCGTCAATACTGGCGAACTTGTCACCAACCTGCAGCCCCGCAGCTTGAAAGCCGGAAGGCTCCGGAAACTTTGCAATTGTCGTAGAGGAAAAAGCAGGCTGCTGCACCAGAAGAACCATCATCAGGATAATGCCGAGAAGGATATTCATAACCGCACCCATTGCGACAACCAAAATCCGTTTCCAAACGGGCCGGTTATTAAACGCATGTTCGTCGTTGCTTTCCCCGTCTTCCCCTTCCATAGCGCAAAAGCCGCCGATTGGGAATGCACGCAGGGAATACAACGTTTCCTCTTTCTGAAAATGAAATAGCTTTGGTCCCATACCAATTGCAAACTCATTCACCCGAATTCCGGACAGTTTTGCTGTAAAGAAATGGCCGAATTCGTGAATAAAGATAATGAAACCGAAAAGCAATACCGCGATAACGATTAATAATACCTGTATAATACGATCACCTCATCATTTGCCAGATGCTTTTAGAACATATTCTCTGGCATACGTGTCTGCATTTTCTATTTCGTCAACGGAAGAAACCAACCGGACATCCGGTTGATTTTCCACCGCCTGAGCGACCAGTTCACCAATCTGAAGGAAGGAGATCCGGCGATTTAAAAACAGTTTAACCGCTACTTCGTTTGCCCCGTTCGCCACCGCGGGAGCAAGCCCGCCGCGCTCGATTGCTTTTCGGCAGGCGGCAAGGCAGGTAAAGGTCTCCAAATCCGGTTTATAAAAGGTCAACTTACCATAATCGGTCAAATCCAATTGCCCGACCGGAGAGGGGAAGCGCTGCGGCCATGTAACGGCATACTGGATCGGGATGCGCATATCGGGCAGGCCAAGCTGCGCAATCACAGAATTGTCTTCGTATTCGATCATAGAATGCACGATGCTTTCGCGGTGCACAACAACGGAAATTTTCGAAGCCGGCATGTCGAACAGCCAGGACGCTTCTATAATTTCCAGTCCTTTGTTCATCATAGTGGCAGAATCGATCGTAACCTTTGCGCCCATATTCCAGTTCGGATGTTTCAAAGCCTGCTGGGGTGTAACATCCCGTAATTCTTCTTTGGTCTTTCCAAAAAATGGCCCGCCGGAAGCGGTAAGAAGTAGGCGTTTCAATGCTTTCTTCTCCGGACAGCCCTGCAGGCATTGAAAAATCGCGGAATGTTCGCTGTCCACGGGTAAAATCCGGACAAACTTTTCTTTCGCTGCTTTCATAACCAGCGAGCCACCGGCCACAAGGGTTTCCTTATTTGCCAAAGCGACGTCTTTTCCCGCAGCAATCGCGGCAAGAGTCGGCTTTAAACCCACCATGCCGACAACCGCATTTACAATCAGATCCGCGCCGGAAAAAGCCGCGGCTTCGCAAAGGCCTTCCATTCCTCCAACAACGCGAACCGAAGTATCCGCCACCGCAATTTTCAGCTTTTTCGCAGCATCTATATCAAAAACCGCAACAAGCTCCGGCTTGAATTCACGAATTTGATCCTCCAGCAGCGCAATATTCGAATTTGCCGCCAGCGCACAAACACGAAGGTTCAACCCCCGAACAACATCCAGCGTCTGCGTGCCGATCGAGCCTGTTGAACCTAGAATCGATAAACATCTTTTCATTATTATTCACCATTTTGCAATTTTATTGCATCGCCGCCGTAAATTAATGGATAACAATCGGCATAAAATGAACGAACAGATACACAAACGGCGCTTCGAAAATCACACTATCGAAGCGGTCCAGAATTCCGCCATGGCCCGGAATCAGTTCGCCGAAATCCTTAATATGGCAGCTCCTTTTTATCAGCGAAAAACTGAGGTCTCCCAATATGGACATAATCGTCCCGAAAAATCCGATTAAAAACAGCGATAAATAGGAAACATTCACACTATAAGCATAATACACCACATGAAAAATGTAGCCGAAAACGATCATCGCAACAATGTTTAATAGAAAACCGCCAATGACCCCTTCCACCGTTTTTTTCGGGCTGATATTCGGGCAGAGCTTATGCTTTCCAAAGCGGCTCCCCGCAAAATAAGCTCCCGTATCTGCAATCCATGCGGAAAAAATCGCAATAATCACATAGAACATGCCATGTTTTCCGCCAACCGTACGCAAACTGATAATCGTCTGCAAAGCGGTCGGGATCATCAAGGACATGCTGTAGATAACGCCAACCTCACGAAACGTTATAAATTGATGGTAGAGGATCAGGGCACTAAAAATCACAACGGTATATAGAAAATAAAATCCTTGCTGCAAAACCCCAAGATGCATCATATGCGGTTCGGCAACAAGCTGCAACAACGGCACCGCCGCAGAAAAAAGAAGGCTTGGGATAACCAGAACATGTTTCTTCAATAATCCCAAGGCGGCTATAATTTCGTAAACCGCCAACACGGAAATGAGGGAAATTGCAACATTCAAAGCTGCCGGGCAAGTATTGTTAAATATCACGATTGCTGCTAAAAAGATAATAAGTGAGACTCCCGAAGCAACTCTTTGTTTCAATTAAACCCCTCCAAATCGCCTGTCGCGGTTTGCATATTCTTTAAGCGCGCGATCCAAATCCTTTGTTTTGAAATCCGGCCACAAAATATCCATAATGACATATTCGGAATAGGCGGACTGCCACAGTAAAAAATTCGAAATACGGTTCTCCCCGCTCGGGCGGATAATCAAATCCGGATCCGGCTGCCCGCCTGTGTACAGTTTTTGGGCTATGGAGTTTTCATCAATCTCTTCCGGTGATAATTTGCCATTTTTCACGTCTTCCGCTAACAATTTCATCGCACGCGCAATTTCCGCGCGTCCACCGTAATTCATGGCAATATTTAACACCATACCGGTATGATCCGCCGAAACGGCTTCCGTTTCGGCAAATAATTTCTGAAGCTCCGGTGAAAAAACTGTAGTATCCCCAATAAAGCGCACTTTTATATTTTCATTTAAAAAGTCGCGCAAAGCTTCTTCTAAATACTGCTTAAACAACTTCATCAGACCAAGAATTTCTTCCTGCGGCCTTTTCCAGTTTTCCGTTGAAAAAGCGTAAATCGTCAGGTACTGTATCCCGATGGAGCTACAGTATCGTGTGATTGTTTTAAAAACAGCCGCGCCAGCCGAATGGCCAACAGAACGCGGCAAGCCGCGTTTTTTGGCCCAGCGACCGTTCCCGTCCATAATGATGCCGACATGGCGCGGCAAACGATACTCTTTCATTTTTAATGATCCTATATTTCTAAAATTTCCTTTTGCTTTTTCTCAAACACGCTGTCGACCTGTTTGCAGTATTTATCGGTTAAGTCCTGCGTTTTCTTCTCGGCCTGTTTTAATTCGTCTTCCGTAAGCTCCGAATTTTTCTTCATCCCTTTGAGCTTTTCCAACGCGTCGCGGCGGATATTCCGGATGGTAATTTTTCGCTCCTCTGCCATTTTACTGATATCCTTAACCAAATCACGGCGTCTTTCCTCAGTAAGCGGAGGGAAGGTAATTCGAATAATCTTACCGTCACACTGCGGATTGATGCCGATATCCGAAGTTTGAATCGCTTTTTCAATTGCTTGGCAAACAGAAACATCCCAAGGCTGGATTGTTAAAATTCTTGCTTCGCTCACAGATACCGCGGCAAGCTGGTTAATTGCAGTCGGAGTGCCGTAATAATCGACTTTGATTTTATCCAGAACTGCCGGGTTCGCCCTTCCAGCCCGGATTGATGCAAATTCATCCGATAACGTGTTGACACATTTCTTCATGCGTTCCTCTGCATTTGCCAATACTTCTTTCATAACGAATCCTCCTCTACAATTGTGCCGATCGGTTCTCCGCATACTGCCTTTACGATATTTTCAGGCTCGTTGATGCTGAATACCAGAATCGGAATGTTGTTATCTTTGCATAATGAAGCAGCCGTGCTGTCCATTACCTGAAGGTTCTTATTCAGTACTTCCATAAAGGATAACGAATCATATTTCACGGCATTTGGATTTTTCTTAGGATCACAGTCATAAACGCCATCCACCATGGTCGCTTTCATAATTATGTCGGCGTCAATCTCAGCGGCCCGAAGCGCCGCCGCCGTGTCCGTCGAAAAGAACGGGTTTCCCGTACCGCATCCAAATACAACCACTCTTCCCTTTTCAAGGTGACGGACGGCACGGTTGCGGATATACGGTTCCGCAATCTGCTGCATAGCAATCGCGGTCTGAACGCGAACCTGCATCCCAAGCTGCTCCAATGCGTCGGCAACGCCAAGCGCATTGATCGTAGTTGCGAGCATACCCATATGGTCCGCGCGTGTTCTGTCCATCTTTCCGCTGCTGCGGCCGCGCCAGAAATTGCCTCCGCCAACTACAATCGCGATTTGAACGCCCATATCCGCACATTTCTTGATCGGTTCACAGATCTTTAAAACCGTATCAAAATCAATCCCGTGCGTTTCATTTCCGGCGAGGGATTCGCCGCTCAGCTTCAAGAGCACTCTTTTATATTTAGGTTTCAAACAGAACACCCCTATTATCTTTTTATATTATTCTACAATAAGCATTGTATAAAGTAAAGGCTTTCATAACTAAATATAGTTATTATTGTCAAGTTTTATAATTTCGAAACATTTCGCCCGGCAGGATAACCGACGAGGGCAAAAAAACAGCGCAGGATGTATCCCTGCGCCATTTATAAAAGCGATTTTTATTTAACCATGCTGGCAATTTCCTCAGCAAAATTATCTTCACGCTTTTCAATACCCTCGCCTTTTTCAAAGCGCACATAATCGACGATCGCAATTTTACCGCCCAGCTCTTTTGCAGTTGCATCCGTATACTGCTGAACGGAAAGGTTCCCGTCTTTGACATAAGTCTGATCCACAAGGCAAACTTCCTTGAAGAACTTGCCAAGTCTGCCGTTAACAATTTTTTCAGCAATTGCGGCCGGTTTGCCGTCGTTGACAATCTGCTCCTTCAAAATTGCTTTCTCGTGCTCAACCACTTCAGCCGGTACGGCTTGTTGATTCAGATACTGAGGATTAATTGCCGCAACCTGCATTGCAATATTTTTGGCATACTCTTTGAATTCTTCTTTTGCGGCAATGTCCGGAGTGGTGTCAAACTTTACCAGAACGCCGATTTTGCCATTGGCATGGATATAAGCGGAAACCACGCCTTCCATACGTTTAAAGCGGCGAATCTTAATATTTTCACCGATTGTAAGGATTTTATCCTTCAGCAAAGCATCGACGGTTTGATCCGTACCCTTCGCTTTGCACTGGAGGAGCGCGTCGAGATCGGCAGGATTCTGCTCAATAACGGTATCGGCGCAAATCTTTACAAAATTCTGGAATTCTGCGTTCTTGGCAACGAAGTCGGTCTCTGCGTTCACTTCAATATCAACGCCGACATTGCCTTCTTCGTTTACGGCTGCATAAGCCACGCCTTCAGCGGCAACACGACCGGCTTTCTTCGTTGCGGCCGCAAGACCCTTTTCTCTAAGATAATCGATTGCAGCGTCCATGTTTCCATCAGAAGCTGCAAGCGCTTTTTTACAATCCATCATTCCGCAGCCGGTCTTCTCGCGAAGTGCTGCAACGTCTTTTGCTGTAAAAGCCATGAATATTTCCTCCGCTCTTGTATATTCTAAAGTAATTATTCCGCTGCTTCTTCTACTGCTTCGTCTTCTTTTTCTTCTTCTGCCGCAGCGGCGCCCATCTGGCCTTCTTTGCCTTCAACAACCGCATTCGCCATTGTCGCGGAAATCAATTTAACGGCACGAATTGCGTCATCGTTGCCGGGAATAACATAGTCGATTTCATCCGGATCGCAGTTGGTATCCACAATTGCGACAATCGGGATGCCAAGCTTCTTTGCTTCAGCTACGGCAATTCTCTCTTTGCGCGGGTCAACAATGAAGAGCGCGCCGGGAAGTTGTTTCATTTCTTTTATGCCGCCCAGGAACTTCTCGAGTTTATCAATTTCCAAGCGAAGCTTAATAACTTCCTTCTTCGGGAGAAGATCAAAGGTTCCGTCTTCTTCCATTGCTTTCAGCTGGTTCAAACGGTCGATTCTGCGGCGGATGGTACGGAAGTTTGTTAACATACCGCCGAGCCAACGAGCGTTAACATAATAAGCACCTGCACGTTCCGCTTCCTCTTTTACGGAATCCTGCGCCTGCTTTTTCGTACCTACAAACAGTACGGATTTGCCTTCCATCGAAAGGTCGCGTACAAAATTATAGGCTTCTTCCAGCTTCTTAACGGTTTTCTGAAGATCAATAATGTAAATGCCGTTGCGCTCTGTAAAAATATACGGAGCCATTTTCGGGTTCCACCTTCTGGTCTGGTGACCGAAGTGGACGCCTGCTTCCAAAAGTTGTTTCATTGATACGACTGACATAATTTTTCCTCCTTGGTTTTTCCGCCGCTCTACTTGATCAGACGCAACACCCCTAAGGGCACCAAATCGTCATAGTAAAGCGTGAGTTTTTTATCGCGCCGATCATTATACCATAAACGGGAAAGAATTTCAAGTTTTTTAATTATTTCCAAAGAATCCACCGAATCCGCGCGATCGTTTTCTCGCATGACAACAATTATTATAGCACACTAATATAGTATCGTCACCAATAACCTGTATATCCTGCCATTTAATAATAATATCGTCCTCCCTTCCCAAAAGGCCGAAGCAGCGCAGGCGGCCGTAAATTACAATTGCAACCACGCGCGCGTCCGCCGTATCTATTTCCACATCACAAACACATCCTATCCGCGTTCCATCCTTTATATTAATGACTTCTTTGTGGCGCATATCAATCAGTCTGCAATTCACGCTCCCACCTCCACTACAGTTATATGCCCGACTTTGTTATATAATTAATTAATTGATTAACCCTATCAGAAATGGTAGAATAGAGTAAAATTAATAAAATCAGGGGGTAAAAAGCTAATCATGAATATCTGGCATAACATTTCACCCAAAAGAATTCACGCTGATGATTTTTGCGCTGTAATTGAAATTCCAAAAGGCTGCAAAATCAAATACGAACTGGACAAAGAAACCGGTTTGCTCCTAATGGATCGAGTTCTTTACACATCCACCCACTATCCTGCTAACTACGGCTTTATACCGCGTACCTACGCAAGCGATAAGGATCCGCTAGACGTTTTGATCCTCTCCTCTGAGGATATCCAGTCTTTGTCACTAGTTCGGTGTTATGCGATCGGCGTAATCATTATGACGGACAATGGGATGAAGGATGAAAAAATCATCGCCATTCCCTTTAATGATCCAAACTACAACAGTTATCACGATATTAACGAACTTCCGAAACATATATTTGATGAAATGACACACTTTTTCTCCGTTTACAAACAGTTGGAAGGAAAAGTCACCGCGATTGACGAGATGAAAGGATCAGAGGATGCAAAGGAGATTATTCAGACTTGCATTGACAATTATCTAAATAAGTTTTGTAAATAGCGATAGATTTCAAAAGCCGCTGTCATATATCACAGCGGCTTTATTCTATCTTTAGGACTTAAATAAATATAACGTCCCGCCCATTTGGCCCATCGCGCCTGTCTTTCCGGAGTTGCCACCGGAGTTGTATTCGCTCGCGTCAATTTTGACCGCATTTTCCTTTACATAGGAAGCAATCTCATCATTTTGCCTGCCCTCTCCGGATAGGAGGAAATACGTGATCTTTCCTTCTGACACAAGGTTTTTCAGTTTCTCCTGCGTTAAGGAATTATCCGTTCCTAAAAATCCGCCATAGGCATAGCAGGGAAGCCCCGTATCGATTATGTACTGCGCAACGGTTGCAGAACGCTGGGCCGTAATAAGAAAACTCCCTGCCTTATAATTTTTGAGCAGGTACTGCTCCAGACCGGATACTGCGTTTTGGGGCTCCTTCTGCGTACCGAACGCGCCTCCCCGGCCGACCTTCCCGCTTTGGATCAGCTCCGGCCCGGCATAAGGCATGGTGGCATTCGGAGAACCCATTACGGGGGTCAGCGCCCAGTAAGCCGGGGCAACGAGGGACGAAAGCACAAGCAGCGTGGCTGCAAGCAGGAGAACCCCCTGTTTCGTCTTAACGCAGAACACCACTAGAAGAAGAATTCCGATCCCGGCTGCACCTGCAATAACGGGGAGCATCCACGCTACCAGCTCCGAATACCAGAATACGCATACGATTTGCAGCCCGATATTGGCAAGGAAAGCGATCAGGAGCAGTACCGGCCGCAAATAGTCCGATTTCTTTTCCTTGCGCTCTTTAAAGCCCTTATACATTTCAAAAATGCCGATTCCGCATAATACCGCAATCGCCGGTGCAAGCATACACAGGTAATAGCGGTGATAGAACCCGGCAAAGCTAAAGAAAACAGCCATGACAACAAGCCAGAGCGTCCAGAAAACCAACGCTCCCTGCTGCATACTCCTTTTCTTTCGCAGGCACAAAGGAATACTGCAAAGCGCAAAGAGCAGAAACCAGGAACCCTGGCCGTACAGATTCGACGACCAGAGCCGTAGTGGCGAGGCGTTTCCAATTTCCGAACCGCCGCCTCCGATCACGCCGCCATTCGGGTTATCCGCACGGCGCCCATCGTCCCGGTTCCTTTTCGCAAATCCATCTGTACCGTTACCGTCCTGACTGTCCGGCATACCATTCCCGTCCGGTTTTCCCGGCATATTATCTCCCGGTGTATTACTTCCGTCCGGAATTTTGAGTGCGTTGGTTCCATCCCCGGAAGGCGGTGTACCGACATTCCCTATTCCTTTTCCGCCGCCCATGCCTTGCCCAAACAGCCGTTCTGTTCCATTGTGTCCTATTACCAGTTCAAGCATGGAATTGTTGCTGGTGCTGTCCACATAGGGACGGTTTTCGGAGGGATAGAATTCGACAACCAAAACCCACGCAAAAGACACGCCAAGCAGAATGACCATGCTGAGGATGCCCGCAAGGAACCGCCTGCCGAGTTTTTCTTTCGCATAAATCAGATAGGTAAGCGCAATTGCGGGCAGAATCATGTACGCCTGTAACATTTTAATATTAAAGCCAAGCCCGATAAAGACAGCCGTTGCAAAAAGATACCGCCATTTCCCTTTTTCAATCGAACGGAATAAAAACCATACGGATACAAGCAGGACGAAGACAAGCTGCATATCCATCGTATTATTCCGCGCCACAACCACCACAGCCGGAGTGAAAGCAAAGAAAAGGGAGGAAATCAGTCCCGCGGGTTTTCCGAAATACTTGGCGGTCAAAATATAGATTAGAATGCAGGACGCAGTTCCCGTTAAAGCCTGCGGAAGCATCATCGCCCAACCGTGGTAGCCGAAAATAAGTACAAAAATTGCCTGAACCCACAAACCGAGCGGGGGCTTGTCAACCGATACCATTCCGGCCGGGTCAAATGATACGAAAAAGAAATTTTTAAGGCTCTGCGTCATACTTTTAACGCAGGCCGCGTAATATTCGTTTCCGGTTCCATTATTGGATATGGCATAAAAATTCAAGCCGAAAGAGAGCACTGAAATTAAAAACAGCGCAATGAAATATTTGTTTTTCCGAACAAAAACAAAAAATCGCTGCATAGACAAGCCTCCTAAAATCTAATACAGCGATTATAATGATTCATTGTGATAACAAAGTGATAAAAAAATGACCATTATATGTCTTTTTTAATTTTGTCCAAAGCGGCTTTTTCAAGCCGGGAAACCTGCGCTTGGCTGATACCGATTTCCGAAGCAACCTCCATTTGCGTTTTCCCCTGAAAAAAGCGCATGGACAGAATACGCTTTTCCCTGCTGTTCAAATCCCGGATGGCTTCCTTGAGCGCGATTTCATCAAGCCAGTTGGAATCATCATTATTATCCCCCACCTGATCCATTACGTAAATTGTATCGCCGCCGTCCGAGAAAACCGGCTCGTAAAGGGAAACCGGTTCGGCAATGGATTCAAGCGCCAAAACGACATCCTCCCGGGGCAAGTCCAGTTCCTTTGCAATTTCTTCAATGGTCGGCTCCCGGTTGTTCTGTGCCGTCATCCTTTCCTTCGCCTGCATGGCCTTATAGGCCGTATCGCGCAAAGAGCGGCTGACACGAATGGAATTATTATCCCGCAGATAACGCCGGATTTCACCGATGATCATGGGAACGCCATATGTGCTGAAACGGACGCCCTGGCTGATATCAAAATGGTCGATCGCTTTAATCAGGCCGATGCAGCCAACCTGGAAAAGGTCATCCAGGTTTTCCCCTCTGTTCGTAAAACGCTGAATTACGCTTAACACAAGGCGCAGGTTTCCGTTGATTAAGTCCTCGCGCGCTTTTGTATCGCCTTCTTTTACACGGCGTAGCAGCTCCATCTTTTCCTTTTCGGTAAGAACCTTGAGCTTAGAGGTGTTTACCCCGCAGATTTCAACTTTGTTGTACTGCATGCCGTCCCCTCATTCCATGTAAAACTTACTATCATTATTACCATGGGTAGGGTGATTCATGCGAAGGAAAAATTAAAAATATTCGGACACCTATTTGCTTTTCCCCGTATTCCAGTATATACTATTTATAATGAATTTTCGCAATTATTTTATAGTGTAAGAAGGGCGGAGAAATGAAGATACAATTACCGCCACAGGTTGAAAAAGCAATCGAAATATTGGTGCGCGCCGGCTTTGAGGCCTACATAGTCGGTGGCTGCGTGCGCGACACCATAATGGGCAAGAAGCCTTTTGACTGGGATGTTACGACTTCCGCAAGGCCGGAGGAAATAAAGAAGGCTTTTACAAATTATAAATGTATTGAAACCGGAATAAAGCACGGAACCTTAACCGTGCAAATTGACCATATGCCAATTGAGGTTACCGCCTATCGGATAGATGGCGAATATACCGACAGCCGCCACCCTAACAGTATCCGCTTTACGCGGAATCTGAAAGAGGATTTGGCGCGCAGGGATTTTACCATGAACGCGTTGGCTTATAATCCCGCAAACGGACTGGTCGACTGTTTCAAAGGGCTGGAAGATATACGGCACCGGCGAATCTGCTGCGTAGGCAATCCAGACCTTCGATTTCAGGAGGACGGTCTGCGGATTTTACGCGCGCTGCGTTTTTCTTCCGTCCTAGGTTTTGAAATTGAAAGAGAAACATCGGAAAGCATCCGAAGAAATCGCGGTCGTCTCCGCCTGATTTCGGCCGAACGGATCCATACGGAATTCACCAAGCTCATTTGTGGCTGCGGAGCCGAAGGAATTCTAAGGGATTTTCGCATAGCCATCGAACAGTTTCTCCCCGAAATTGAACCCTTGCCCACATTGCACAACAGCTGTGGCCAGAATATTTGGGAGCACACTCTGAAAGCCATCAGCGCCGTGGAAGCAGCGCCCATACTGCGCCTGACAATGCTTCTTCATGAGATCAGCAAAACAGAGCATGAATATCCCGATTTGAAGGGTGCCGAAATGGTAGAACAGGCGCTAAAAAGACTCCGATACGACGGAGGGACTGTCCGTACTGTATCGGAGCTGGTAAAGCAGCGGAATCTTCCGCTGCCTTCTGAACAAAAACAGATTTTAAGGTATTTGAACCAACTTGGAGCCGATCATTTCCGGCTGCTGCTAAAAGTAAAAGAGGCGGATGCGAAAGCACGGCTCCCGGTTGATAGCAAAGCGCTGGAAAAATTGGCGGAAACGGAAAAAATTCTGGACGACATTCTGAAATCCGGCCTTTGCTATTCCATAAAGGGGCTTGCCGTCAACGGTGTGGATTTGATGAAGCTGGGCATTCCCAAGGGCGCCGAGATCGGCAAAACGCTTTCTTTTCTTCTGAACGCCGTAATGGACGGAAAATGCCCGAACCAAAATTCGGAGTTGATAAAATATATGATTCAACAAAAGGAAGGAATCTGCAATGGAAACGGTTGAACATACTTTACCGCCGATTTACGACGTAGATTCCCGCGTTTTGATTTTGGGGGCACCATGCCGTCGCCCAAATCCCGCGAGGCGGGTTTTTATTACTCCCATCCACAAAACCGTTTCTGGCGCGTAGTTTCCGACCTGCTGTCCCAGGAACTTCCGGTAACAAATGAGGAAAAAACCGATTTCCTGCTTCGGAACCATATTGCGCTTTGGGACGTTCTGAAAAGCTGTACCATTACCGGCGCGGACGACAACAGCATACAGAACCCTGTACCGAACGACATTGGCGATTTCCTGAGAAAAAACGGAATAAGCACCCGTATTTACAACTGGCGCAAAAGCAGCTTCCTTGTACCATCGCTTCTGCGAGAAAAACACCGGAATTCCTTCTATCCCCCTGCCTTCTACAAGTCCGGCCAACTGCCGGTATTACAATTATGAACGCTTAAAAGAGGCCTACAGCATAATCCTCCCCTATTTAAAAGCTAACTGACCCGCTCCAAATCCTTCTTCAGCCGTTCAATGATGCGCTTTTCCAGGCGCGATATGTAGGATTGGGAAATTCCAAGGGTATCGGCGACTTCCTTCTGCGTATGCTCCTTGGTATTATTTAAACCAAAGCGAAGCTGCATAATCTCCCGCTCACGCGGAGCAAGATGTGCGACTGCATCCAGCAGCAGATCCCGTTCCACCTCCTGCTCAATATTGCGATTGACCGTATCCTGCTCACTACCTAAAATATCGGAAAGCAAAAGCTCGTTCCCATCCCAGTCGACATTTAGCGGGTCATCGATCGACACCTCGTTTTTAAGCTGGGAACTTTTGCGCAGGTACATCAGAATTTCGTTTTCAATACAGCGGGAAGCGTATGTAGCAAGCTTGATGTTCCGTTCAGGGCAAAAAGTGTTTACGGCCTTAATCAGGCCGATGGTCCCGATGGAAATCAAATCTTCGACTCCGGCGCTACTTGATTCGAATTTTTTTGCGATATAAACAACCAGCCTGAGATTATGGGTGATGAGCGGTTCCCGCGCATTCGGAATATTATTCAGAATATTCTGCATCACCTTCTCCTCTTCTTTCTTGGTCAGCGGCGGAGGAAGCGTTTCGGGCCCGTTGATATAGTGAATATGCCCGTTCAGGCCCAGCCGAAGCCATATTTGTGACAGCTTATTTCCCAATTCCCGTATCAAATTATTCATTCCCATTTTCATCTGTCCCTTTTGCCGCTGCCGCCGCGGCGGATAAATCGTCCGCCTACGGCCAAATTTAGGCAGACGTTTTTTGACACAGATCCGGGTTCAGAAGCGCGCTGAATGCTCCCAGCTTGGATTTTGTAACCGCTATGTACACTTCGTGAATTTCCGTTTTCCGGCTTCCGATACATACGGTCAGTTTATCCGGCTTAAACGCGGGAAGAAGCCCGGTGCCGGAAACGGACTGATAAGGAACCAAACGGATTTTTTTATTCTCCTTTGGTATGATTTCTGTTATGCAGTCTTCACACACCACAGCAACCGGGGCATTTGAAAACGGCTCTTTCAGCGTATTCCCGGTATCCACCTTCGCTGAACAGGAAACGGTCCTGCCATTCATATCGATTTGAATGGTGCAGAACAGGTCTTCCGGGGCCTGCCGCCCGGTTATGCGATGAATGAGCCGGATGATGAAATAACAGATAACGGTCATCCCCACTAGAAACAGCGGTGAAATATTGAAGTAGACAACCGAATTTTTTATAATTAGCCCCTGAGGGGCGAAAAAATACCACAATGCAATCATGAATCCCGCAAAGGAAAAGCTGATGACGTAAAACGCAGCGAGTTCACGCAGAAAGGATTTCAGCCCGGCAAGCGGATACGCCGCCAGAATAATGAGCGCCGACATTGCCATCTTTAATAAAAATGAAAAAAACATCGGAATTTCCGGCAGTAAAATCGAGAGGGAACCAACAGCGCCCAAAGAAGCGGCAAGGAGAAGGCGCGAACGTTTTACCGGAAGCGACAGAAGCTTTGAAACAGCAAGCAATAAAAAATAATTGATAAAAAGATTTACGCCGACCAGAATATCTATGTAAATCTTCTGCTTCAAAGAGGATCCCTCCCTGCGATAAAGTTATTATAGCGGTATAAGGTCAAACATTGTGTCAAATATTGTATTGGAACAAGAATTAAAAATACCGGCTTCGGGAAGAAGCCGGCAGATCGGTAATTACTGTTGGTTCTGATTTTGGAATTTTTGCTTTGCTTGCTGGATTTTCTGCTGTTCCGCAGCGGGCGTCGGATACCAGCCGCGTTTTTTCATGTCGTCAAAAACTTCGGCTTGGATTTTGTGCTCATCTTCAAGAATACGCATGAATTCGTCTCTGATATTCGGGGTCGCGCACTCATTTGCAAACGAATTATAGGTTTCTGTCACATGTTTCTGGGAAGTCAGGACATCGGTCAAAATCTCCTTATCCTGCATCTGAGCGCCGCTGGACTGTGAATTGCTCGATTGTGAATTGTTCATGTTCCCACTCCTTAACTCAAAAAGTTTAAAAGCCTGTCATAATGTTCCTGATGCCGGCTCGCAATGGAATTGCATTTCTGCTTGATATCCGAATCCGAGCACATCTGGGAGTAGGCTTTAAACTTTGTGATAAGAAGCTTTTCGTTACTAAGCTGGTCCTCAATTGCGGACAGCTCCTTTTCCGTTAACGCCAATTGTAACACACTCCTTTTTATTTGGTTTTCTTAGTTTTCCGCATTCCCAAATAAATATACGTCGCTATTATGATTTCAGGCACTTCTATGTAGCCTCACGTTGTTCCTGAGCAAAATCAAGGCCAAAGCTAATAGACAAAGCCTGATCGACCTGTGACATGCACGTATTATCAAGGCGCCCCATGCGCTCCTTCAGTCTGTGCTTATCGATTGTACGAACCTGTTCCAGCAATACGACGGAATCTTTCGCAAGTCCGGTGGTTTCCGCGTTCAGCATAATATGCGTTGGAAGATTGGCTTTCGACCGCTGGCTGGTAATGGCCGCCGCAATTACGGTTGGACTGAACCGGTTTCCAACATCATTCTGAACAATCAGAACCGGACGGACACCGCCCTGCTCAGAACCGACGACAGGGCTTAGGTCAGCATAATAGATATCGCCTCTTCGAATATTCACCACTTTCACACTCCGCATAATTTATGATATAGTTTCTGCCAATATTCTTGACATTGCTGAATGGTTTTATTCATAGGCAGTCCCTAACACATAATATTATTTATCTGTGCCTGATGACATAAATATAAAACAAAAAGGTGTAACAGACGTTACACCTTTTTTCTTTATTGTGATTATAAAATTTAACGGATAAATTTGTTTCAGGAATAACGAGCGTTTGGATATCCCCTGTATTTTTATCGACGGTGATCGTGAAGTCCTTATCCTCAAAAGTTCCGGTGAAGCTTCCATCTGCGCCCGAAGTCAAGGAATCGCTTCTCTCCGCATAATCCAGAACCTTAACAAGAACGGATGCAAAGGCCGTATCCGGCAGCACGCAGTCCTCGCTCTTCGCACAAAGGTCCTTGTATGAAATGGAAAAGCCGTCCCCGTCCCAATCAAAAGACAACCCATCTAAATCCCCGCTTAAAACCTGAACGCTTGCCCTGCCCGGCGCGGTACGGCTCAGATTGCAGAGGAACTGTTCTCCGTTGGTGTTTACATCGGCTTTGCATTGAAAAGAAAAATGAATCTCGGCTGCTTGCACCGTTGGCGAAGAACAAGCGGCAAGCGGCAAAACCAGAACAAGAAAAGCGAAAATACAAAATATTCGGCGCATGGCTGTACATTCTCCGCAAAAAAATATTGAGCGCCGCGGTATTTCGCGGAAAACAGGCGGCTTTACTGCTCAATTTCCAAGAACAGCCCCGGAAGCATATCAAGGATGTCGGTCGGCAGCATCGCGGTTTTGGAAAATTCTTTGGCACATCGGTCGCCGGCAGCTCCGTGAAGGTAAACCGCACCAACCGCCGCCTTTACCGGGTCCATCCCCTGCGCGGCAAAGGAAGCAAGCATGCCCGCCAGCACATCACCGCTGCCGCCTTTTGCCATTCCGGCATTCCCCGTCATATTCAAATGCGCCATCCCGTTTGGTTCCGCAATGATCGTGCCGGCTCCTTTAAGCACCAAAATCACATTGTGCTCCTTCGCAAAATCCCGGGCGTATGCAAGCCGATGTGCCTGCACGTCTTTTGCTGAAGTTTGAAGCAGGCGGGCCATTTCGCCGGGGTGGGGCGTCAATATGACCGGAACCTGGACTGTTTTCAATATATTTATATTCTCTGCTAGTATGTTTATGCCATCTGCGTCAACAATGAGCGGTACTTGTGATTTGGAAATCAACTCCAGGACAAGCTCCGTTGCCTGTTTGCTTTGTCCAAGCCCGCACCCGATCAGGCAGGCGCTTGCCGAGGAAAGGGCATAAAACAGGGCTGTGAGGCTGTCGTTCTGCAAATTTCCTCTGTGATCATAATCAAGCAAAGTATAAATCGGTTCAATTACCTGAGAAGCGACAATCGGATAAATCGACCTGGGCAAAGCTACGTTTACCAAACCGGCCCCGCAGCGGACAGCGGCTTTTGCGCTCATTACGGCCGCCCCCGCCATTCCGTCGCTCCCGCACAGGCACAGCAGGCGACCATAATCCCCTTTGTTGCTTTCCTGGTTCCTTGGCGTAAAATACGAACGGACGTCGGCCTGCTCCGTAACCTCAAGGGAATGCTCCTGCGAATTGATCAGATCCGAACGGATACCGATCGGCGCAACGGCGATTTCCCCGCAGTATTCCTGTGCAGGCCGAATCATATGTCCGTTTTTCAAAGTGGAAAACGTAACCGTATAATCCGCTTTGATGCATTCCCCTTCCACAGCGCCGGTTTCACAGTTGGCCCCACTTGGCATATCCACAGCGATGACGGTCGCGGAGGAATGGCGCACCGAATGGAAAAGCGGAAGTAGGTTTTCTGCGGCGGAACCATGAAAACCCGTTCCGTAAATTGCATCCAGAATAAAATCCGCTCCGCTTACCAGCAGATGGACAGTACCCGCATTGTCCGCATAATGAACAATACGCACCGCTGTGTCGCTCAGACGAGAAAACATAGTTTTGGCGATTTCCGTCACCGGGTATCCGTCCACAAGAACCACGGAAACCTGTGCGCCGTATTCAGAAAGAAGGCGGCCGGCAACAAACCCGTCCCCTCCGTTATTTCCCTTCCCGCAGAGAATAACCACCTTCTTATTGGTCAGGCTGAATTTTTTCCGCATAAAGCGAACGGCTGCGGCGCCGGCGTTTTCCATCAGCTCCAAATAACTCATTCCTGCGTCTACAGCCTTTTTTTCAAGCTCCTTCGACTGCTCACAATTTAATACCTTCATTGTTTTTTTCCTCCCCGATTACTACTGCGGAAGCATATTCTTTCGTATGCGTTACACTAACACGAAAGACGATTCCCCGGCTTTCCGCAATCCGCTGAGCTTCCCCGCTTAAACACAAATACGGTTCCCCACTACTTTTGCGTAGCAGCTCGACTTCGCTCAACGAAAACCCGCGCATTCCGGTTCCAAGCGCTTTGGAAAAAGCCTCTTTCGCACAGAAACTTGCCGCAACGCTCTGAACAGGAAATCCGCGCATCTCAAGCTGGGAATACTCGGATGTTCCCAGTATTCTCCTTAAAAAGCGCGGATTAGATATCGATTTTTGTATTCTTTTATTTTCGACCAGATCAATTCCTACCAAAAACATCAATTGCTACCTGCCTTGTGAGAAATGGCTTTATGGAAGTTAAAACCTTTTCATTCGGGCTGAACAGCACAAAGACATTTCCCTTCTGTGGATGGCGCGCTGTAAAGCACCACGCGTCCTCTCCTTTTTCGTTATCCGATGCATTGATGCGCTGCGCACCGGATTTAGCATGAGGATCCTTCGGGGTGTACTTCCCCAAAAACTCTATGTCGTGCGCATCCACGGAAAGAACATTTTTTCTTTTCCGGCGGTTAATAATCTTATCAATCGTAATGTCGCTGTTTGTTACGCTGTACTCGTATTCGATATTGCGGGAAGATAAAATAAAATACGCCGCGGCGATAAGTCCGATCAGTACAGGTAGAAGCAGGACAGGAGCCATGGCAAAAACCAGAAAAAGTATGATTGCAATACCAAGCAGGACGCCGACCCAAATGAGAATGTCCTTGCTTCCTTTTTTTCTCTTAACAAGCTGTTCAATAAAAATATCCATGCATATCTCCCCAACCATTATTACTCGTTATTGTAGCATAACCTTCTCCGGTTTGCAAGGACGAGCCGTGCCCGCGCCTTTATACATACCATATCTGCTCCGCATACTCCTGAATGGTTCTGTCGCTGGAAAACGCGCCCGCGTTGGCGGTATTCAAAAAGCATTTCTGGGTAAAACGGAAGCGATCCGCATAATCCTGAATTGCCTGAAGCTTTTTCTCGCAATAGGGCAGAAAATCATAAAGCAGGAAATAGGCGTCCGGTTGATGCCAGCTTGCGCCTATTAACAAGGAATCGAATAATTCTCTGAATATCTTCGTCCCGCCGTCGTCCAGTTCCCCACTGACCAGGCTGTCCACCACTCTGCGTACCCTTTCTTCACGCTGATAGATTTCTTTCGGGTCATAGAATGATTTTATCTTTTCTAATTCCTCAACGCGCGCGCCGAAGATATAATTATTCTCCTCCCCCGCCTGCTGCACAATTTCAATATTCGCCCCGTCATACGTCCCCAGCGTTACAGCCCCGTTGAGCATCAACTTCATATTTCCGGTTCCGGAAGCTTCCGTTCCCGCGGTTGAAATCTGCTCGGAAATATCCGCTGCGGGCATAATTTTTTCCGCATAGGAAACATTGTAATTTGAAAGAAAAACGACTTTCATCTTGTCGTTTACTTCCGGGTCATTATTGATTTGATTAGCAATCTCGTTGATAAACTTGATAATCCCCTTCGCACGGAGATAACCGGGGGCTGCTTTCCCGCCGAAAAGAAAAGCCGTCGGCTGGAAGTTTTGAATTCTCCCTTCCTTAATCCCGTAGTAAATATCCATGATGGAAAAAGCGTTTAACAATTGACGCTTATATTCGTGCATCCGTTTTACCTGAACGTCAAAAAGAAAGCTCGGATCCAGTTTGATTCCTTCCTGCCCTTCAATATACTCCACTAGCTGGCGCTTCTTAATCTGCTTGATTTCCGCAAACTGCCGAATCATTTCCGGATCATCTTTATATCTTTCCAGATTCTTTAATTTATTAAGATCGGTCAGCCATCCGCTGCCGATTTTCTCAGTAATGAACCCGGACAGTTCCCGGTTGCTGAGCGCAAGCCAGCGCCGCTGTGTAATCCCGTTTGTTTTATTGTTGAACCGCTGGGGGTAAAGGGCATACCATTCTTTCAGCGTATTATTTTTCAAAATTTCCGTGTGAATTTTTGCAACACCGTTGACCGAATGCGTGGCAAACACCGCCAGCCTTGCCATATGGATTTGATTGTTTTCATCGATAATACGATACTCTCCCCGCTCGTCTTCGGGAATCCCCATTTTCGCAAGTTCTTTAACCAGAGCCTTGTCGATCATTACAACATAACGGTACACGTTCGGAATGACGCTCTTAAAAAGACTGACATCCCATTTTTCCAAGGCTTCCGACATGATCGTATGGTTTGTATAGGCAAACATCTGCCTAGCAAGCTTTAACGCTTTCGAAAAAGTGACTCTCTCATTTGTAACCAAAAGGCGTATGAACTCCGGAATCGACACAACCGGATGCGTATCGTTCAACTGCACGGCGTATTCATCCGGAAAATGTGAAAAGTTGTTCCCATACCTTTTTTTATAGCTACATATCATATCTTGCAGGGAGGCGCTGGTAAAGAAATACTGCTGTTTCAGGCGGAGCTTTTTCCCCTTCAAAGAGGAATCATTCGGATACAATACACTAGAAATCGCCTCCGCTTCATTCCGCTCCCGAACCGCCATTTCGAATTTCTGATCATTGAAGAGTTGGAAATCAAAGGGATGAATGGGTTCCGCCTGCCAAAGGCGAAGCGTATTGATCATTTGCGCCCCGTAGCCAATTACCGGCATATCATATGGCACTGCGTAAACCGTCTGGTTCTTAAACCGAACGGTTACTTTTTCCTCTTCGCGCCGCAACGACCATGGATCGCCAAACCGTTGCCAATCATCTACAACTTCTTTCTGGAAGCCATTTTCAAAATACTGCTTAAATAGGCCGTAGCGATAACGGATTCCATATCCGTTGAGGGGAATCTCCTTTGTGGCCGCGGAATCGAGGAAACAGGCGGCAAGCCTGCCAAGCCCACCGTTTCCAAGGGCGGCGTCTTCTACTTCTTCCAAAACTTGAACATCGATATTGTGTTCATGAAACAATTCCGAAAGCGTGTTTAAAAGGCCTAAATTCATCAGATTGCTGTAAATCAGCCGGCCGGTTAAGAACTCAGCAGAGAAATAACAGGCTTTTTTCCCTGGTACCGGGACTTCCCATTTTGCTGTTACCTGCTTCATGGCAGCTTTTGTAATTGCATGATATAGCTCAACGGTACTTGCCTGCTGAACTGTTTTCCCATACTCCAATTCCAGCAACAAGATAACGTCGTTTTTAAATGTGTTCATATTCTTCTCCCATAATAAAATCACCGGTCATAAACAACGGTTAAACGCTCCAGCTTTTTCGCAAGTTCCCGGTTAAGCTCATTTTTCCCCAATCGCCAGCGCCAGTTATTGCCGATTGTCGAAGGGAAATTCATTCTTGCGCCGGCAGGCAGCATTAAAATATCCTGCGCCTGTAAAATAACCGTATCCGCCACGCTTGCATATAAAGCGCATATAGCAGCCTGCGGCAGTTCTTTTTTCTTTTTCACATGAAGGTATTCTTTGGCGAATTTCAAATGTTTTCTTTTCAAGCTGTCAAAAAAACCGACAAGGGTATTATTATCATGCGTCCCGGAATAGGCCACCAAATTGTTGGTATAATGGCAGGGCAAATGCTCGTTTTGAGGGTCCCCTTCAAAAGCGAACTGCAAAACCCGCATTCCGGGATAGCCTGTTTTTTTCAGAAGGAGTTTTACTTCCGGCGCCACAACGCCCAAATCCTCCGCAATAATTCTTGTTTTCCCTACGGAGGAATTTATCGCGTTCGTAAGCTTCAGACCGGGGCCCGTTTCCCAGATTCCGTTAACCGCCGTTGTTTCCCCCGCCGGAATAGCATAATACTGCACAATGCCGATAAAATGGTCGATTCGGATCTTGTCATAGATTTTTGCCGAATACTCCATCCGTTTTTTCCACCAGTCAAAGCCCTGCCGCTCCATTGCTTCCCAATCATACAGCGGATTACCCCAAAGCTGTCCCTTTTTTGAAAAGGCATCCGGCGGAACGCCGGAAACTTTTACCGGCCTGCGCCGAGCGTCCAATTGGAACAATTCGCTGTGCGACCATACATCCGCGCTGTCCATAGCGACATAAATCGGGATGTCACCTATCACTTTTATATCGTTATGATTTGCATAATCCTTTACCTTCTTCCACTGTTCAAAAAATTTAAATTGCAAAAACTTCCAAAATTCGGTTTCGTATTTTAACTCTTTTTCGTATTTCCGAATGGCGGAAACTTCATAAAAGCGGATGTCTTCCGGCCAGAGCCACCACGCCTGCTGATCAAAATGGAATTTCAGCGCCATATAGAGGCTGTAATCATTCAGCCAATATGCATTTTCCCCGCAAAATACTTCGTATTCCTGTGTGGCTGAATGTCTGCTTCTGTTATAGGCCATGCGCAAAAGCTTATACCGCGATGCAAAAAGGGAGGAATAATCCACTTCATTCCGGTTTCCCCAGTTAAACGCCCCGGCCTCCTCTTTCGTTATCAATCCTTCCTCAATTAAAATGTTCAAGTCGATAAAATAAGGATTCCCCGCAAAAGCTGAAAAAGACTGGTAAGGGCTGTCCCCAATACTCGTAGGGCCAAGTGGGAGAATCTGCCAGTACTTTTGCCTGGCGCTTTTTAAAAAATCAAGAAAACGGAAAGCCTCGCTTCCAAAAGCACCTATGCCATAATCGGAAGGCAGACTGCTTACCGGGAGCAAAATTCCTGAACTTCGCTTATTTTGTTTGTGTTTGACGGTATCAGGCATGAATATCAGCCCCTTGTTTCGAAAAATAACGAAAATATCACCTTATAATAACAAGGTGGATAATGAATGTCAATTGCATAATATTCAAAATTTCTTTTTTCTATTTTATAATTCCAATTTTTTATTGTATGATTTCAAATAGGTTGCGGAATGATTCCCGCTTAGGAATAAAATAAATGAGGGATTGCAGTGGTCACAATAAAAGACATTGCAAATAAGCTGGGAGTTTCGATCAGCACCGTGTCCAAAGGGCTTAACGGCGCCGACGACATCAGCGAAGAAATGCGGCAAATGGTGCTGGATACCGCTGTGGAAATGGGGTACGCCCCAAAAAGGGGAAAGAAACCCGGAAAACGCAGGGTCTGTATTTTAATTGAAAACTTGGAATACGAAAATATTGACCAGTTCGGTTATGAAATCGTCCTTGGCTTTAAACTCAGCGCGGTTCGGCACCATTGCGAGGTTTCCGTAATCCCCACGAACTTGAACCTGCTGACGCGGGAAAAATACGATTGCTTTATGCTAAAGAACGGCTTCAGCGGGGCTTTTCTTTTAGGCTTTGCCCTTCACGACGATTATATCCAACAGTTGAATAAAACGAATGTGGCTACCGTTTTGCTTGATAACTACAATCCCAACCCGTTTGTCGGCTATGTCGGTACTGACGGATATCATGGCATCGACATGGCGATAAAACATTTACACGACTATGGGCATAAAAAGATTGCCCTTCTGAACGGCTCAAAGAACTGCATGGTAACGAATGACCGCCGCCTTGCGTTCCTTCAAGCTATGGAACGGTATTCTTTAAAAGCCGATCCAAAGCTGATCGCCAACGGGTATTATGTGGCGGACTGTGCAAAGGATTATGTGAGTACGTTTCTTAATCATGGGGCGACCGCCATCATGTGCGCTAGCGATTTAATCGCGTCCGGCGTATTATATGAGCTGAAACGCCTTGGCGTCCGGGTTCCAAGGGACGTGAGCGTGGTTGGTTTTGACGACCTTCCGATTGCGCGGCGCCTTTCCCCCTCGCTTACCACAATACGCCAGGACCGTCTCTCCCTCGGGAAAAGCGCGTTCATGATGCTTGAAGAATTGATCAACGGCATTAACATCAGCAAGGTTCTGCTGAAGCCAGAACTGATTGTCCGCGATTCGACAGGCCCGAATCCGAAATTATAAGGTTGTACTTGCAATCTTCGCATGAAGATGATATAGTATTTAATTAATATAACACGATGATGAAGGAAGTAACTGTTTATCCCGCCTGCCAAGAGAGGGTGCGTCACGGCTGAAAGCGTGCCTGCAGATGCTAACAGCGAAGTTCCCTTCGGAGTGGCACGGCTGAAATAGCAGTAGGTTGTGACGGCAGGCACCGTTAGAGGCCCCAAAAGAATCAATTAGGGTGGTACCACGGAGGTTTCGTCTTCGTCCCTTTGGGACGGGGGCGTTTTTTAATTCCAATGGAAAGTTTCTAACTGAAAGGAAGATTATGCTATGAAGCAGGAGCTTGAGGCAATTCGCGAAAGAGCAGTGCGTGAATTGAATGAAGCAAAAGGGCAGCAGGTTCTGGAAAATCTGCGAATAAAATACCTCGGTAAAAAAGGAGAACTCACCTCCATTTTAAAACAAATGGGCAGCCTTTCGGCGGAAGAACGCCCGAAAATCGGGCAACTGGCCAACGAAGTGCGCTCTTTTATAGAGAAAGATTTAGTAAAACGCGCAGCCGAAATAAAAGAAGCCGAAATGCAAAAAAGGTTGGAAAGGGAAAAAATCGACGTTACCCTGCCGGGAACCCGCCGCGAACTCGGTGCAAAGCATCCGCTGAGCATTGAGCTTGACACCATAAAAGAAATTTTTATCGGCATGGGTTTTGAAATCGTGGAAGGCCCTGAGGTCGAATACGATTATTATAATTTCGAAGCGCTGAATATTCCGAAAGACCATCCCGCGCGCGACACACAGGATACTTTCTACATCAATGACAATATTCTTCTGCGCACACAAACCTCCCCGGTTCAGGTACGCGTGATGGAAAAGCAAAAACCGCCTATCCGCATTATTTCCCCCGGCCGGGTTTACCGTTCCGACGCTGTGGACGCTACCCACTCCCCCCTCTTCCATCAGATTGAGGGTTTAGTGGTTGACAAGGGAATCACTTTTGCGGATTTGAAGGGAACCCTCGAAACCTTTGTGAAACGCATGTATGGCGAAGATTCCGTTGTGCGTTTCCGTCCGCACCACTTCCCATTTACCGAACCGTCCGCCGAAGTGGATGTACAATGCTTCAACTGCCACGGAGAAGGCTGCCGCCTTTGCAAGGGCGAAGGATGGATTGAAATTCTCGGCTGCGGCATGGTTCATCCGAAGGTGCTTTCCAACTGCGGCATCGACCCGGAGGTATACAGCGGCTTTGCGCTCGGCATGGGACTGGAACGCGTAGTCATGCGGAAATACAACATTGACGATTTACGCCTTTTCTACGAAAACGACGTACGTTTCCTGAAGCAATTTTAAGGGGGCCTGAATAATGAATCTTTCTATGAGATGGTTAAAAGAATTTGTAACGCTGGAGGAAATGCCGATCCGGGATTTCGCCGAGGCGATGACGATGAGCGGCTCCAAAGTAGAGGGCTGGGAAGTCGAAGGCAGCGAAATTGAGAATGTTATTGTCGGCAAGGTGCTTTCTCTGAATAAGCATCCGGATTCCGATCATTTATGGATTACACAGATTGACGTTGATTCCTGTGAACCTATTCAAATTGTCACCGGCGCGCAGAATCTAAAAGTCGGCGACATAGTTCCCGTTGCCATGCATAATTCCACTCTTCCGGGAGGTAAAAAAATTAAAAAAGGCAAACTGCGTGGCGTGGAAAGCAATGGCATGCTTTGCTCGTTAGGCGAACTGGGGCTTACAAAGCATGATTTTCCCTATGCCATTGAGGACGGCATTTTCGTTTTGCAGGAGGATTGCAAGCTGGGGCAGCCGATCTGTGAGGCGCTCGGCTTTAACGATACAAAGGTGGAGTTCGAAATCACCTCGAACCGCCCGGACTGCTTCTCCGTCATCGGGCTTGCGCGGGAAGCCGCCGCTACTTTCGACAAACCGTTAAAGCTGCACAAGCCCGTTGTGAAAGCGGGAAACGGCTCCTGCAAGGGAATGCTGGACATAAAAGTCGAGGAGCCCGAGCTATGCCCCATTTATTCCGCGCGCGTTGTAAAAAATGTGCGTGTAAAGCCGTCGCCGCGCTGGATGCGCGAGCGCCTACGCGCCATGGGTGTACGCCCTATTAATAATATCGTCGATATTACGAATTACGTTATGCTGGAATACGGCCAGCCGATGCATTCTTTTGATATTCGTTTCATCGACGAAGGGAAAATCCGTGTGCGCCGCGCAAAAGACGGCGAAAGCATCACCACGCTTGACGGCGTTGAGCGGAAGCTGACTCCAAAAAACCTTGTCATTGCCGACGCAAACAAACCGATTGCCATTGCCGGCGTAATGGGCGGCGAGTACAGCGGGATTATGGACGACACAACCGCCATCGTTTTCGAATCCGCCTGCTTCAACGGGGCTTCCGTGCGTACAACCGCCAGGAACCAGGGCATGCGCACAGACGCTTCCTCCCTGTACGAAAAAGGGCTTGACCCGAACAACTGCCTACCCGCTCTTGAGCGCGCGTGCGAGCTGGTGGAATTGTTGGACGCGGGCGATGTTTTGGATGACGTGATTCTGGACGACCATTCCCACAGGAAACCCAAAAGAATCCATCTGGACGCCGATTGGATCAATCATTTCCTCAATATAAACCTGAGCGCCGACCAGATGAAAGCGATCCTTGCCAAACTGGGCTGCGAATTTGACGGTAACGATATTTTGGTGCCAACCTTCCGTCCTGATCTGGAGCATAAAGCCGACATTGCGGAGGAAATCGCCAGATTTTACGGTTACAACAAAATTCTCTCAACGTCCCTCAGCGGCGGCGCGCAGGGAAAATATTCCCCGCGCCAGAAATTCAACCGCGCCATCAGCGATACCATGCTTGCGCTCGGCGCCAGCGAAATTATGACGTATTCTTTTATCAGCCCGAAATACTACGATAAAATCCGCATGCCCGCCGATTCCCCGCTTCGCAAGTCCATTACCATTTCCAATCCGCTCGGGGAAGATACCAGCATCATGCGCACAACCGCCCTTCCCTCCATGCTGGAAGTGCTTTCCCGCAACTTTAATAACCGCAACGCGGAGGCGTGCCTGTTTGAGCTGGCCAGCGAATATATTCCGACAACCGACGATAAGTTGCCAATCGAAAAAACCAGCCTGATTGTTGGAATGTACGGAAATAAATCGGATTACTTTACCGCGAAGGGTATGGCAGAGCAGCTTTTGGAAAAACTTAGTGTATACGATTATGAAATTGAAGCTTCATCCGAAGAAACAAGCTTCCACCCCGGCCGCTGCGCCGTTCTGAGCATTGACGGGCACCGTCTGGGTGTTATTGGTGAAATTCACCCGAAGGTTGCTGAAAATTACGGCATTGATGAAAGGGTTTATTGCTTTTCATTGGATGTTGAGCTGATGTTCCAATACGCGAAAACAGAGAAAACGTATGTGCCGCTACCGAAATTCCCGGCTGTTACCCGCGATCTTGCGCTGATTTGCGACGACAGCATTCCTGTTTTAACGCTTGAAAAGGCAATTGTCCGCGGCGCGGGAAATCTGCTGGAAAACATTAAACTGTTCGATGTCTACAAGGGAGAACAGATTGACGCAGGCAAAAAGAGCGTTGCATTCAGTATTGTTTTACGTTCTTTAACCGAAACACTTACCGAAGAACGCGTAAGCGGAATCATCAAAAAAACAATAAATGAACTTGAAAAAGTGGGGGCCAGATTGCGCTCTTAAACATGTGTTCACAAAATAGTTCTTGAAATTATTGTATGTATGTTGTATGATGACATTGTTGGAGGTGTTTCCATGCTTGATAAAACAATGACCTTTTCACTCGGTAACGACCGTGAAGAGGATATTAAAAAAACACTCACCCAGGTGTACGATGCTTTGAAAGAAAAGGGGTACAACCCCATCAGCCAAATTGTTGGCTATATTCTTTCGGAAGATCCCACATATATTACTACACACAATAATGCGCGCAGCCTGATCCGCAAAATTGATCGCGACGAGTTGTTACAAGTATTATTAAAATCGTATTTAGGTGAGTAAATCACAGCACTTGTAAAGAAGCACTTATCATATGAATCGAATAATAAGGAGGACACTTTTGAATGAATGACTCTAAGGAGAGCACACCTCAGTTTCCAACCTATAAGGGCAAACCGTTGGTGCGCTGCGGTGATGTGATTTATTACGGAAGCATGAAAGATAAATATGTTGTCCGGCTTGAAATCAAAAGCAAAAAAAAAGTTAAGGACATGGACGTTGCCGATAAAGTAACCATTCAACTAATGTATACCGACCAAAACATCCGCGCACGGAAACAGATTGTAAAATCCAGCGAAAAAGAAGGATTATATTTAGCGATGGATATTGCGGACGCATGGCTTACAAGGGCTTTGGCTGAATAACAATAGATAAAAGGCGATACGGAATAACCGTATCGCCCTTTTCGTGCTTCTTTATTTTCCGATGTCGTGCCGGAAATGCGCGCCTTCGAAATGGATTTTATCTACTGCTTCATACGCCTTCCGCAACGCTTTCTCCAGCGTTTTTCCTAAAGCAGTAACGCCGAGCACACGCCCGCCGTTGGTATAAAACGCACCGTCTTTGCAGCTGGTTCCCGCATGGTATACGGTGGCGCCTTCCACCTGCCCGTTTTCGTCCAGTCCGGTTATTTCAAGCCCCTTGGCGTATTTTCCCGGGTAGCCGCCGGAAGCCATTACTACACAGGCACAGGCGTCGCTGCTCCACTCGATGGGCTGTTCTTCCAAGCGGCCGTCAATCACAGCGTTCAGAATATCGACAAAATCCGTTTTTAAACGCGGCAGCACAACCTGCGCTTCCGGATCACCGAAACGGGAATTGTATTCAATTACCTTCGGCCCGTCCTTTGTCAGCATTAGGCCAAAGTACAGACAGCCCTTAAACATCCTTCCCTCCGCGTTCATCGCTTGTATTGTGGGAAGAAAAATTGTATCCATACAGAGCTTGGCGATTTCTTCGGAATAGTAGGGGTTCGGGCTGACCGTTCCCATTCCCCCGGTATTCAGGCCCTTGTCGTTGTCAAGGGCACGCTTGTGATCCTTCGAGGAGACCATCGGTTTGACGCATTTGCCGTCAGTGAACGCTAAGACAGACACTTCCGGCCCCATAATAAATTCTTCGACGACAATCTGATTTCCGGAAGCGCCGAATACCTTGTCCTCCATAATGGATTTTACGGCATTCTCCGCTTCCTTGAAATCCGCGGCGATGATCACGCCTTTGCCAAGCGCCAGTCCGTCTGCTTTAATCACAATGGGATACTGCCCGTTCTTTCGGATATAGTCCAAAGCCTTGCCCGAATCGCTGAATACTTCGTAATTTGCAGTAGGAATATGATACCGCTTCATCAAATTCTTGGAAAACACCTTGCTGCTCTCGATGATTGCCGCATTGGAACGCGGTCCGAATGCACGGATTCCGTTTTCCTCCAGAGCGTCCACCATTCCGGCGGCAAGCGGGTCGTCCGGAGCAACAAACACCAGATCCATTTTCTTCTCTTTGGAAAACTTTACAACGCCGTCAATATCTGTTGCAGCAATATCCACACAGACTGCGTCCCGGGATATTCCTCCGTTCCCGGGCGCACAGTAGATTTCCGTTACTTTGGGGCTTTCCTTTAGCTTTCGGATAATTGCGTGCTCCCGACCTCCCCCGCCGATTACCAATATCTTCATCGCTTTCGCCTCAATTCCTTTTATTTACTTGTCAATTAATGGTGGAACAGCCGCACGCCGGTGAATGCCATGGCGATACCGTATTTATTGCAGGTGTCAATTACATGGTCGTCCCGAATAGAGCCGCCTGGCTGTGCAATATATTTCACGCCCGTCTTGTGCGCGCGCTCAATATTGTCGCCAAACGGGAAAAAGGCATCCGAACCAAGCGCAACATTCTGAAGGGTATCGAGCCACGCGCGCTTTTCTTCGCGGGTAAGCGGTTCCGGCTTTTCTGCAAACAGGTTCTGCCATGTGCCTTCCGCCAGAACATCCATATATTCCTCGGAAATATAAACGTCGATGGTATTGTCACGATCGGGACGGCGGATGCCTTCCTTAAACTTCAGACCAAGCACCTTCGGATGCTGGCGCAGGTACCATGTATCCGCTTTATTGCCCGCCAGGCGTGTGCAGTGAATTCGGGACTGCTGCCCCGCACCCACGCCGATAACCTGACCGCCTTTCGCATAGCAGACGGAATTCGACTGCGTATATTTTAGCGTAATCAATGCAATCAGCAAATCGCGCTTTGCGTTTTCCGGAATGTTTTTATTCTCGGTAACAACATTTTCGAGCATTTGGTTGTCAATTTTAACTTCGTTGCGGCCCTGTTCAAAAGTAATTCCGAATACGTCCTTGCATTCAATCGGCTCCGGCCGGTAATCGGGATCGATCGCAACGACATTATAACTGCCCTTACGTTTGGATTTGAGAATTTCCAGCGCTTCATCCGAATAGCCCGGCGCGATAATGCCGTCAGAAACCTCGCGTGCGATCAGCGTTGCGGTTTGCACGTCGCAGGGATCGGAAAGGGCAATCCAGTCGCCGTAGGAGGACATCCGGTCCGCTCCTCTGGCCATGGCGTATGCGCTGGCCAAAGGGGAAAGATCAAGATCGTCTACAAAATAAATCTTCTTTAAGGTATCGGAAAGCTCGGTTGCCACCGCGGCGCCCGCCGGGCTGACATGCTTAAAGGAAGCCGCCGCAGGCAACCCCGTCGCTTCCTTCAGCTCTTTCACAAGCTGCCAGCTATTGAAAGCGTCGAGAAAATTGATATAACCCGGTCTGCCGTTCAGCACCTGTACCGGCAAATCTCCGCCGTCTTTTCTGAAAATGCGCGACGGCTTTTGATTTGGATTGCATCCATATTTCAACGTAAGCTCGTTTGCCATTTCAACCTCTCCTGTCATTGATTTTTATTTACGATCCGTGTTTCTGTCGCCCCGGTTTCCAAATTGATGAACCGGGTAAAGAGTGAAACTTTATTGTCTTCGTTCAGGCTTTCCCATATTTTCCCGGTAAATTCGTCAATATCACCGGAAATGCCAACAAGTGTCGGTTCGCCTTCAAAAGACAGAAGCGGACTCCCGTCCCCGCAATAGGTATGGATAAAGTGACCTTCTCCGCTGACAGGAGAAGTATATTCAAAGAAATAACGCTGTACGGAATCCGGATTGCCGTTTGCGCTTTTCAGAATGGAAAGCCGGTAATCCCCCGATTTATCCATAATACAGGAAATGCGGGGCGTATAATTCGGCCCGTCGGGTTCAAAAGTACGCGTGCGCAGGGCGTCGGCAAAAGACTTACCTTCTTTCATAAACGCATAGATCGTGTCCGTCTGGTCGCCGTTTGTAACAATTGTCGTACCATCCAACACCCGCACCGGAGAATAGATAATCAAAGAAGGATCAACCAGCTTGGCGGGATCAAACGCTTCAGTTCGGATACCCTCGCCGTCCTGAACAAAAATACGGTTGCGGCTGTTTTCGCTGCGGCCCATGATAAAATAAGCAATGACCGCACACGAACCGATTCTTCCAGCGACAATCCCCCGACCAGGGTAAGCATTTGCTTTCAGATTTTCTAAAAGGCATTGTTTTTTCATATCGAATCCTCCCGAATCTTAGTTTTCCCGTTATGAACCGTTATTTTCCCTTCGCAAAATAGAGCAACCGCTTTAGGAAGCAATATCCATTCGGCCTGTTCCATCACCCTGCGCTGGAGAATTTCGGGCGTATCACCCTCAAGCACCTTCACCGCTTTCTGCAAAATAATCGGACCACCGTCACAGACCTCATTGACAAAATGTACTGTCGCGCCAGTCAGCTTTACGCCCCTTTCAAGCACCGCCCTATGTACCCGCAGGCCATAAAACCCTGCGCCGCAAAACGACGGAATCAGCGACGGGTGAACATTTATGATCTTATTTTCATAATGACGGATAACGTTATCGCTGATTATAGTCATGAAACCAGCAAGAACAATCAAACCGATTTGATAGCGACCCAAAATTCGAAGCAGCGCCGCATCATAGTCTTCCTGGGTGGAATATTCTTTCCGGATGAGTGTTTCCGTTGGAATTCCGGCTTTTTTCGCGCGCTCCAGCGCGTAGGCCTCCGCCTTGCTGGAAATGACAACCGCAATTCTGCCGCCCAGTATCTCGGAACGGTTCTGGGCGTCAATCAGCGCCTGCAAATTCGTGCCGCCGCCGGATACCAGCACGGCAATATTCAACATAGGGATACCCCTTCCCCGCCGCTGACAACACTTCCGATGATATAGGCCTGTTCGCCCATGGAATTCAGCTCTTGAACCGCCGTATCGGCCTGGTTCTTCGAAACTGCCATACACATACCGATTCCCATGTTGAACGTATTGTACATTTCGCGTTCCGGAATATTCCCCTCACGCTGCAGCACGGAAAAGACCGGCAGCTTCGGCAGGGACGCAAGCTCAATTTTCGCAGTAGTATCCGGTTTAAGCATGCGTGGGATATTTTCAAAAAATCCGCCGCCGGTAATATGGGAAATTGCTTTGATACAGACTTTTTCCATCAGCGCAAGCACCGGTTTTACATAAATTTTTGTCGGCGTTAGAAGCTCTTCGCCAAGTGTATGACCGAATTCATCGATATGCATATTGATGTTCTTTTCACTAATATTGAAGATTTTGCGAACAAGCGAGAAACCGTTGGAATGGACGCCGGATGAGCGCAGGCCAATCAGTACGTCGCCCACTTCAATCTGCGATCCGTCGATTATTTTTTCGCGATCCACTATGCCCACGGAAAAGCCGGCAAGGTCGTATTCGTCGACCGGATAAAAGCCGGGCATTTCTGCGGTTTCCCCGCCGATCAGCGCACAGTTGGACTGCACACAGCCTTCCGCCACGCCGGATACGATCTGCGCGACTTTTTCCGGGAAATTTTTCCCTACAGCAAGATAATCTAGGAAAAACAGCGGCTTTGCCCCGCAGCAAACCACATCGTTTACACACATGGCGACGCAGTCAATGCCAATGGTGTCATGCTTGTCCATTAAAAAAGCAATTTTCAGTTTTGTTCCCACACCGTCCGTGCCGCTCACGAATACAGGCGTTTTCATTCCCGACAGATCGGGCTGAAACAGGCCGCCGAAGCCGCCGAGCCCGGAAACAACGCCCGGTATGTTTGTACGCGCAACATGGCTTTTCATGAGTTCAACCGCTTTATATCCCGCAGTAACATCCACTCCGGCCGCCTTATAGCTGTCGCTGAAACTTTTCATTTTTATCCTCCCTACTCCTGTCACAGTTCCTGAACCTTTGCCTGTATTGCCGCGTCCTTCTGCGCAACGCCCTGTGCCATTTGCTTTTTCATTTCCACCAGCTTTGCGGCAAGGGTTTCATCGGAAAGAGCAAGGATTTGCGCAGCAAGAATGGCCGCATTGTCCGCGCCGTCAATTGCCACGGTAGCAACCGGAATGCCGCTTGGCATCTGTACGGTGGCTAAAAGTGCATCCAGCCCGTCCAGCGTTGACGACTTAATCGGAATCCCGATAACCGGAAGGGTCGTATGCGCGGCAAGTACGCCCGCCAAATGCGCTGCCTTTCCTGCCGCGGCGATGATGACGCCGAAACCGTTCTTCACAGCGGAAGCGGAGAACTCCGCCGCTGCCTGCGGCGTCCTGTGAGCGGACATTACGTGTACCTCCATGGGAATGTCCAGTAATTTTAAACGCTTTACAGCGGCTGAAACGGTTGGAAAGTCGCTGTCACTACCCATAATAATCGCTGCCTTTTTTACACCCATCATTACACTCTCCTATTGTTTTCGTCGGCCCGTAAAAAGAACATAAAAAGAAGGCTGCACCCCACGAAAAGGCACAGCCTAAGCTTATGATAACAAACGGGATATTGGCGCAACTCGACAATGAATTCCTTGCATTTCAAAATTGCTGGAAACGGAAAATCCTGTCATTTGCGTTCCCTCCGACAACTTATGATATATTTATTGTAGGGGATTCAAACCTGAATTTCAATAGATGATCGTACGAAAAATTATTTTTGTACAGAACTATTGCTGTAAGGTATGAACCTCGGCATTACTTTGTATAATATGCCGCCGCTATTCTGCCGGTTTCGGTTCATCTGCGACCAATTCCTTTACGGAGGCTGCCAAGCCGGCTATAGATTGGATATTGGAAGGAATAATAAGCTTTGTTGCTTTGCCATCGGCAGCCTTTGCAAATGCGTCTAGGCTCTTCAGGGCAATAACGCCGTCGCGCGGGTTTGCTTCGTTCAAAAGCTTGATACTGTCCGCGTAAGCCTGCTGTACCAGCAGGATTGCCTGCGCTTCACCCTGTGCTTCACGAATCTTGGATTCCTTCTTCGCTTCGGCACGCAGGATCGCGGATTCTTTTTCACCTTCGGCAATCAGAATCGCACTACTCTTTTCGCCTTCCGCCGTCAGAATCTGCGCACGGCGTTCACGCTCAGCCTTCATCTGCTTCTCCATAGATTCCTGAATTTCCTTCGGCGGGATGATATTCTTCAGTTCAACACGGTTTACCTTAATGCCCCAGGCATCGGTTGCCTCATCGAGGATAGTGCGGATTTTCGTATTGATTACGTCACGGGAAGTAAGCGTGTGATCCAATTCCAGCTCACCGATAATATTACGCAATGTCGTGGCGGATAAATTTTCAATTGCAGAAATCGGGCGTTCAACACCATAAGCATACAACTTCGGATCCGTTATCTGGAAATAAACAACCGTATCGATCTGCATGGTAACGTTATCCTTTGTAATAACAGGCTGGGGCGGGAAATCAATCACCTGTTCCTTTAAAGATACTTTTTTCGCAACCTTATCGATGAACGGAATCTTGAAATGAAGCCCGGTTAACCATGTGCTATTGTAGGCGCCTAAACGCTCAATAACATAAGAATGTGCCTGCGGAACGACCTTAATATTCGTAATAAAAATTATAATGACGACAATGATTAAAAATAACAAAATATAACCCATTAAAAAATCCTCCTTATTTATGGATGGGTGCTACAATCAGTTTTACTCCTTCAATGGAGTTGATTCGTACATTTTCTCCCGTTTGAATAATGGAACCGTCCTCGCTGCGCGCGGTCCAGATACTGCCACGGACTTTTACCTGGCCAACGCCGAGGGTATTATTGATTTCAGCAATGACAAGGCCTGTTTCACCAATATAGCGACCGGTATTCGTATCCTCCTTTTTAAAACGCATCAGTTTTCCAACAACCGGCCTCGTCGCTATTAATGTAACCGTCGTCACCCCAGCGAAGAAAACGGTTTGGAGCCACATCGGAGCGCCTAAAAGATTCGCAATCAGCGCGGCCACACCGCCTATTACAAACCAAATTGACACAAGCTGTGCGGTTAACCCTTCCAGAATTGCAGCAATAATGATTACTCCAAGCCAGATATACGGTAAATATGCTTCCATGTTACCACCCCTTTCCTGATTGTAGTTGCTATCTTATCACAAATCGGATTTCAACACAAAGACGGTAATAAGCTAAAAAAACCGAATTTAACGCATTTTCATGGAATCCGCCATACCGTCTTATGGAATCGAATCGGGGCGAAATGGCTCGAGTTGGTTCACATCCGCTTGATAATTTTTATTGTAGAAAAACATATAATCTTATAGCCCATTATACTATAGTTGGAAATAAAAGGGAATGTTTTATTTTGAAAATAGAGGCGTCACTTCAAAATTCTCTCTATAATTAACAAACGGCCTTTCTTTTTGAAAGAAGAACCTCCACTTTTTCATAATTTTTTCTTCTTGCGCACAACCATATATTTATGCGTAAGCCTTTTCTCAAGGCATTGGGATCATTTCTCCCGATATAATTCTTATATTGTATATCGACCTCCTGCTATCGTAGTTGCATATCTTTCAAATTTCCAATTAAGGTATAGGAGCAGAACGTCACGGAGGTTAATGAAAATAAACCGATGGATTTTATAGCATAAAAAACGGACGCCAAAAATGACGTCCGTTTTTTGTTGAAATTCAATTTTATTGTCCGAGAAATTAATACATGCCGCCCATGCCCGGGTCTGCCGGAGCAGCCGGTGCCGATGCGGGCTCTTTCTTATCCGCAACAAGGGACTCTGTGGTAAGCACCATTGCCGCAACAGAGGAAGCATTCTGCAGCGCGGAACGGGTTACCTTAGTCGGGTCGACAACACCGAAGGAAATCATATCGCCATATTCTTCGGTAAGGGCATTGAAGCCGTAGCCAACCTTATTGGCACTCTTAATGTGGTCAACAATGACAGAACCATCCAGACCTGCGTTCGCTGCGATTTGACGAACCGGCTCTTCGAGAGCTTTCAGAATAATCTTTGCACCTGTCTTTTCGTCACCCTCGCAAGCGTCAACAACCTTCTGAACATCTTTAATTGTATCGAGTAAAGCAACGCCGCCGCCTGCTACGATACCCTCTTCAACGGCCGCTTTGGTAGCCGCAAGAGCATCTTCAATGCGGAGCTTCTGCTCTTTCATTTCTACTTCGGTAGCAGCGCCGACCTTGATAACCGCTACGCCGCCGGAAAGCTTTGCAAGGCGCTCCTGGAGCTTTTCACGGTCAAAGTCGGAAGTTGTTGTGGAGATCTGCGAACGAATCTGGGCAACTCTCGCTTTGATATCATCCTTATTACCCATACCGTCGACAATGATGGTATTTTCTTTGTCAATCTTAACCTGACGGGCACGACCAAGCTGTTCGATCGTTGTATTCTTAAGCTCCAGCCCCAGCTCTTCAGAGATAACCTGACCGCCTGTCAGAACAGCGATATCGCGGAGCATCTCTTTTCTTCTGTCGCCAAAGCCGGGAGCCTTAACGCCAACGCAGGTGAATGTGCCGCGAAGCTTGTTCAGAATCAGGGTGGTGAGAGCCTCGCCCTCAATATCCTCTGCGATAATAACGAGCTTCTTGCCGGACTGAACAATCTTTTCCAGAAGCGGGAGAATTTCCTGAATATTGGAAATCTTCTTATCTGTAATTAAAAGATAAGCGTCATCGATAACCGCTTCCATTTTTTCGGTATCGGTTACCATATAGGGGGTAATATAACCGCGGTCGAACATCATGCCTTCGACAACTTCAGAATATGTTTCCGCTGTCTTGGATTCTTCAACAGTAATAACGCCATCGGAAGTAACCTTCTCCATTGCTTCGGAAATCAGCTTGCCAATGAATTCATTGGAAGCGGAAATCGTTGCAACACGGGCAATATCTTCGGAACCGTCAACTTTCTTGGAATGCTCTTTCAGGGATTTTACGGCTGCGTCAACCGCTTTCTGAATACCTCTGCGAATAATCATCGGGTTTGCGCCAGCAGCTACGTTTTTCATGCCTTCGCGCATAATCGCCTGAGCAAGCAGTGTTGCTGTTGTGGTACCGTCACCGGCAACATCGTTTGTCTTGGTAGCAACTTCCTTTACAAGCTGCGCACCCATATTCTCAAACGGGTCGTCCAGCTCAACTTCTTTGGCAATGGTTACACCATCGTTTGTAATGAGGGGAGCGCCGAACTTCTTATCAAGAACAACATTTCTTCCCTTTGGGCCAAGAGTAATTTTTACTGTATCGGCAAGCTGGTTAATGCCGCTTAAAAGCGCCTTTCTGGCATCTTCACCGTAAATAATCTGTTTAGCCATCTATATATTACCTCCAATAATATAAAATTATAAAAACAAGCCGATTATTCAACGACCGCTAAAACATCGCTCTGACGTACGATCGTATATTCCTGATCATCCAGTTTAACTTCGGTACCGGAATATTTGCTGGTAATGACCTTGTCACCCTTTTTCACGTACATTTTTACTTCTTTGCCGTCCACAACACCGCCCGGTCCTACTTCAATTACTTCAGCAATCTGTGGCTTTTCCTTTGCAGAACCGGCAAGAAGAATGCCGCTTTTCGTTGTTTCTTCGGCTTCTTGCATTTTGATTAAAATTCTGTCTGCCAATGGTTTAATGGTCATAATATGTCCTCCTTCAAATCATTTGATCTTTTAGCACTCATTACACCCGAGTGCTAAGATATATTTTATATACTTGCTTGCAGAAAATCAAGAGCTTTTTTACTAAAATCTGCGATTTAATAAAATATTTACAATTTTATTAAAAAACTCCGGTTTTCCAAACATTCTGATGTAATCATTTCCAAATTTAAGGAAAAAATTCCTGTTTCCGTTTTTTTCTTCTAGCAATTCCTCTGGTATTTTATTTGGCGTATCGCCGCCTGCAGCATAAATCTTCTGCAACGAAATTCCCTTTCCGCTCTCCGCCGCTTACGGCGTTTGCAAGAAATCAAGGGACGCATATTAACGAAACCGGGATCATTTAAAATACATATAATACTGGCATTTAATCATCCCGTTATAAAGCTTTCTGCGTCGGTCCGCCTTTCTGCCAAAGCATTCCTCAAACTTTTCATCCGGGCTGATGATCGAATAACTCCACCCGTGCTTTTTCACAAACACCTTCCCCATCGTCCGGTAAAGTTCTTCTGCCTGACGAATATCCAGCAGGCGTTCCCCATAAGGCGGGTTGCAGATCACACAGCCGTATTCCCCAATGGACCGGAAGTCCTTAATCGACCGTTTTTCGGCGTGAATCCGCGAAATAACACCAGCCTTTTTTGCATTTTCAAGCGTAAGCGCTATGGCGGCGCCATCAATATCGTAGCCATAGGCTGTGAACAGCGCGTCATGCATTATAAGGCTTTGCGCTCGTTCCTTTTCTCTCCGCCAAATGTCCGGGCGGATTTGCGCCCACTGTTCGGCGGAAAAACGGCGGCGCAGCCCCGGCGCAATATTCAGCGCATACAGGGTGGCTTCAATCAGTATGGTTCCAGAGCCACAAAACGGGTCGATGAAATGGGCGTCATGCCGCACGCGCGACAGATGCACCATACAGGCGGCAAGGGTTTCCTTAATTGGCGCTTCCGTAGAAGCGGCGCGGTAACCCCGCTTGTGCAACCCTTCCCCGGAAGTGTCGATCATAACGCTTACATTGTCTTTCATGATTAGAAACTGAATCTGATACAATGCGCCCGTTTCTTCAAACCAATTCAATTTATATTTCTGTTTCAGGCGCTCCACAATCGCCTTTTTAATAATGGACTGGCAATCCGGAATACTGGTAAGTTTGGAATTCAGGCTTCGCCCTTTTACAGGGAAACGATCGTTTTTGCCAATCCACTCCTCCCAGGGGAGCGCTTTCACGCTCTGAAACAGCTCCTCAAAGCTCCGTGCCGGGAAGCTTCCCATTTGAACAAGGACCCGCTCGCTAAAACGGGAACCGATGTTTGCGCGCGCAAGCATTTCTTCGGAACCGTCAAAAAGAACGCGCCCGTTTTGCGGTTCAACATTCTGCGCGTCCATCTTTCTTAATTCATCTGCAACCAAACCTTCCACACCAAGAAGGCAGGGGCATACAAGTTTAAAATTATGCATGTTTCTCTCCATAAAAACGAAATATGGGGCTGCGACGGTACGCAGCCCCGAATTTGGATAAGCTCTTTTCCGTTAGGCACCATTCTTATTCAATCGGCGCGATATTCTATTATTCCACGTCCGGTTCCAATAATCCGTAATTTCCATCCTTACGTTTGTAAACCACGTTAATTTCCCCGGTCGTTTCATTGCGGAACATGAAGAATTGATGATCAAGGAGGTTCATTTGTAAAATAGCTTCCTCAATACTAAGCGGTTTTACAAAGAAATGCTTTGTACGCACAATCTTATATTCATCCGGTTCTTCTTCAGTATGGAGATAATCCTGCACATATTGATCCAAAGCGGCAGAATGGATTTCTTTTTCAAGCCGCGTTTTATTTTTGCGAATCTGTCTTCCAAGGGCACTAATCACCTTATCCAGCGCATCATTCATTTCAAAATCCGTTTCCTCGGCCCGATAGATCCTGCTGCCTGATTTGATCGTAATTTCAACGGTCTGGCGGTTCCTTTCAACTGTTACAACAACATTTGCCTGTGCATCTTCGTCAAAGATTCTGTCAAAACGGGAAAGCTTTTTTGTGGCAAGTTCTTTAAAATTATCCCTCAAATTCACTTTCCTTCCAGTAATCGAAACCTTCATATGAGCATCTCCTTTTTCTAGAATTGAGGAAAGAACATCCGCTAACTATAATATACCATAATCTTCTATTAAAAGAAAGTATCCGTGTCTAAATCGTAATCTTTTTGTGACGGGTCACATGGCAACCTACATTAACCGCCACAGGCAAACCTGCAATATGCGTAGGATACTGCTCTATATTCACGGCGAGAGCCGTGGTTATTCCCCCGAACCCCTGCGGCCCAATATTCAGTTCGTTGATCCTACTGAGCATTCTGGTTTCCAACTCCGCGTAAAACGGATCGGGGTTCCGCTCAGACACCGGGCGGCAAAGCGCCTTTTTTGCAAGCAGAGCGCACTTTTCAAAATCCCCGCCGATTCCAACGCCAAGTACAATCGGCGGGCACGGATTGCTGCCGGCCGTACGGACGGTATCGGTTACGAAATCGAGGATGTCGTCTACGCTAGCTGACGGAGTAAACATTTTTATCCGGCTCATGTTTTCGCTTCCAAACCCCTTCGGGGCCGCGGTTAGCACAAGCTTGTCTCCAGGTATGATGCGGGTATGCAGGATTGCCGGCGTGTTGTCGCCGGTATTACCGCGCCGAATGGGGTCCGCAACAACCGAACAGCGCAGGAGGCCTTCCAGATAGCCTTGATGTACGCCTTCATTGACCGCGTCCTCAAAGGAACCGCCAGTAATATGGACCTCCTGCCCGACTTCCGCAAACACAACCGCCATGCCCGTATCCTGGCAAACGGGGATGTTCAGTTCCTTCGCCGCTTTCATATTTTCACATAAATCGCAAAGGACTTCCCTGCCGATCCCAGAGGTTTCTTTTTCTGCCGCAGCTGCAATGCAGCTCTCAAGATCGGACGGCAAGACGCGGTTTGCGTCAATAAAAAGGGACTTAACCGCAACTGTAATTTCTGAAACGTCAATTTCTCTCATCGTCTTTCTCCTTATAACATAATTTTCCCGTCGGCGATTACATGGACTGGCTTCGACGTCATTTGAAGGGGATCCGAATCAAAAATGACCAGATCCGCATCTTTTCCAACTTGAATGGACCCTACCCGCTGATCGATCCCGCAAATTTTGGCAGGGTTAATGGTAATAGCCTTTAAAGCTTCTTCATAATCCATTCCTTCCCGAACAGCTAGTGCCGCACACGTTGGAAGGTACTGCAAAGGAATAACGGGATGGTCGGTAATAATCGCAGTAAAAACCCCCGCTTTCGAGAGGATACCCGGATTCGCGGGCGTCTGGTTTTTTAACTCCGGCTTTGAACGGTCGCAGAGATATGGGCCGGCAAGCACGCGCACGCCTTCTTTTGCTAGGGTATCCGCAATCAGGTGTCCCTCCGTTCCATGGACAATGACGTAATTGAGATGGAACTCGTTCGCAATCCGGATAGCGGTGTAGATATCGTCGGAACGGTGTGCATGGAAATGTACTTCCGTTTCTCCCCGAAGCACAGGCAGAAGCGCTTCCGATTTGATATCAAATTCCGGTGCTTCAAAATCTTCGTCGTTTTTCGAGCGCTCCAGATCCTCCATATAACGTTTCGCTTTAAATAATTCCTCGCGAATAAGCGCCGCCGTAGCCATTCTGGTGGAGGGCGTTTGGCTTTTCCCATGATAGACGGATTTCGGATTTTCGCCAAGCGCCATCTTCATCGCGACCGGTGCTTTCACAATCATATCATCCACACGGGAACCGGAGGTTTTCATCGCCGCAAGCTGCCCGCCGATCGGATTCGCGCTGCCGGGGCCGGTTACAACCGTCGTTATGCCCGCCGCCAGCGCCTCGGAAAAGCAGCGATCCATGGGGTTGATCGCGTCAATTGCACGAAGCTGCGGGGTTATGGGGTCAGTTTCCTCATTTCCATCATCCCCTTCAAAGCAAAGGCCGTCTTCCCACATGCCAAGATGCGTATGGGCGTCGATAAAGCCGGGATACACCCCGGCGCCGTGAACATCCAGAACCTCTTCGTCTTTTATTGGTTTATCCGTACGGGAACCAATCGCTGCGATTTTATTCGCTTTTATATGTATCCAGCCGTTGTCGATCGTATCCCCTGCCATCGTATGGATTTTTGCATTCGTAATTAACATCGTTTACCTCCAAAAAAAGCGGAGTGCGCAACACTCCGCTTAAAATTATATCAATTGATTTTGGAACCGTGCTTGGAAAAACCGCCGCGTTTCGATTCCACGCATCTTTTAAGATCGGAAATCTTTTCATCGCTTGTCTGCTTGAACTTGGAGATCATATCCTCAAAGCTGGCAGATTCGTTTCTCCGGCTCTGCCATTCATAATTTCCGGGCCGTGCCAAACGAGGAGCCGGCGTGCTGCTCTTTGGTGTGGGCGCAACCGCCTTCTTCATGGAAAGGCTTACTTTTCCATCCTCGCTGATGCTCAAAACTTTTACTTTTACAATTTGATTTTCGGTTACAAAATCACGGATTTCCTTAACAAAAGTTGGAGCTACCTCCGAAATGTGAACCATACCGGTTTTTCCTCCCGGCAATTCAACAAAGGCACCGAATTTTGTAATCCCCGTAACTTTACCCTCCAGGATGGTTCCTACCTCAAGCTGCATATGTAAGTGATTTCCTCCTTAATAATTAGAGAGATCAATTCCCCGCAATATTGACAAACACGCGCTCTCCCGGCTTTGCAAAATTAAGACTTTCCCGTGCAACACGCTCAATATAATCGCTGTTCTCATTGGCCCCAGCCTGTAAAGCATGTTTTATATCTTCATTTTTCATTTGCTGGATAGCAATTTTTTGTTTAATTGCATCCAACTCCTGACGTTTTTGACTAATCAGGAGTTGCTGGTTAATAAGCGCGATCGTGGCGTACACCGCAAATGAAAAAACAGCAAGACGAAGCAAAAGGCTCCTTTGGGGTTTTCTGTTTTTAATAACTTTCATTTGGCAGAGCCGCCCCCTTTTTGCTTAACCCTCTCTCTCACTATACCTATACATTGATTATACACTATAGAACGGCAATGTTTCAAGCGTTTTTTCGGAATTGCCGCTAGTATTTTTATATTCTTCACAATTATTCCAATCATTTGGGCGATGAAATGAGATATTTTCGAATTAACCCATTGAATCGGGCTGATAATATACCTTTTCACAATTTTTGAGAGGAACCGAAATACCTGAAGAGTTACAAATCCAACGGTTAAAAAATAAAAGCACCATCCAATGCCTTCTCCTGCCAATATGTAAAACCGCACATCCCCATAATTGACCCCTAAAGCCACCAGAAACGTAACAAAAGCAACGACAACCATATAAAAGAGATCCTGACAAAAAACCGCGCGCTGTTCGGATTGGAAAACCGTCCGGAAAATACGAAAGACATCATAAAACGCGCCTAAAAAAAAGCCAGCTGCAATCGATATCAAAAACCCCTGAAACTGCCAAGTGAGTGTAACGTTCAAGCAACCTCACTCCTCTATTTGAACAGCTTTGTCAAAAAGCCGCCCGACGGCTGATTGTCCGAATAGGACAACGAACTGATTTCACCGTTCAGAGTAAGCTCCCCGGTTTCGATATTCAGTCTATTAATTTGCAGTTTGGTTCCCTTGATAATGAGCTGCCCCAAATCCGTATAAGCAATGATCGTCTGTTCGTCAAAGCTGTCAACATTAGAAACACCCGTCGCAGTAAGCACCCGGCGGTTTTCAAGAATCAAATTCTGCGGGCCTTTAACAGACTTTTTTTCTTCTGCCATTTCAAAACCCTCCTACTCATTCATACCAATTTGTATGCATAAGCGGAGGGACATATACTTAAAGGTTTGCCGACCCGTCGTCCAATATTCTGTACATATCCGACGCGGTTTCCTTTTTGGCGTATTCGTTTACGCTGAGCACTTCGGCCTTTATGTTGCGCGAACCAAGCTGCAATTCCAGGATGTCGCCAACCTTTACGTCGTAGGAAGCGCGGGCGGGTTTCCCGTTCACCAGCACGCGCCCGGCATCGCAGGCCTCGTTTGCAATGGTACGCCGCTTAATAATTCTTGATACTTTTAAATACTTATCCAGTCGCATACTATCCTCTCATATAAAAAGGCCGTAACAGCAAATTTGTTACAGCCTTTAAAACCCAAAAATAAAATTTATTTTGCTGTAGCGTCCTTAAACGCCTTTCCGGCTTTAAATGCAGGCACTCTGGATGCAGGAATAGTAATCGGAGAATTTGTTCTCGGGTCACGGCCTTGTCTTTCACTACGGCTGCGTACTTCAAAAGTACCAAAACCAACAATCTGTACTTTTTCGCCTTCGGCAACAGCGTTAACGATTGTGTCAATCATTGCATTAACAGCATTATCTGCATCCTTTTTGGACATACCTGCTTTTTCAGCAACAGCAGCAATTAATTCTGTTTTGTTCATAAATTTGACCTCCGTTTTTTTATTATTCTACAGCTGAAAGCTGAGAATGATCCATTATCTTCGCTTCATTCCAGAGGGAATCAAGCTGTTCCAGTGACATGGAAGCCATATAAGCTCCTCGTTCTTCCGCAAGCTGTTCCATTTTTTGAAAACGCCGGATGAACTTATCGCAGGAATTGCTCAACGCTTGTTCAGGCTCAACTTTCAAAAATCGGGAAACGTTTACCACAGAAAACAAAAGATCGCCTAATTCTTCCATACGGTCTTCCCCGCTGCCAGAATCGATTGCCTCTTTTAATTCACAGACTTCCTCCGTGACTTTATCAAGTGCTCCCGATACATCGGGCCAGTCAAACCCCACCTTGGCCGCTTTATGCTGCACTTTCGCACTACGCATCAGCGCAGGAAGGGCTTTGGAAACACTCTGCAGGACTTCCGACTGGGTGGATTGGTTCTTAGTTTTCTTTTTGATCGCATCCCAATTGACAAGTACCTCATCCGAATTGCTGACAACGGTATTATCAAAGACATGAGGATGACGGACAATCAGCTTTTTTACTATGCCATCCACAACGTCTGAAAACCCAAAACTGTTCTTCTCTTTTTCCAATTGCGCGTGGAATACTATCTGCAGTAAAACATCGCCCAATTCTTCCTTTAACAGATCCGTGTCATTATTATCAATTGCCTCAACCGCTTCATAGGTTTCTTCAATGAAATTGTTTCGGATGCTTTGGTGCGTCTGTTCCCTGTCCCAAGGGCATCCTTCCGGTGAACGTAGGATTTCCATAATTTTCAGAAGGTCATCCATATTATATTGTTCTTTCATTTGAAAATCCAAATTTTTATCTCCTGTAAAACCCAATTATCGGTAAACTTTTATTATTTTACCTTATCCAATTATGTTTTTCAAGTATTTTTACAATTTTTTGTCCCCTCGGCAGCATAAGAATATCGTTTCTTGTAAGGGCTTTAAACCACAGCATACAAGCCATATAAACGACACCCGCAAAGGCAATTGCCACCAGGGTGGACAATTTCCCAAAATGCAACAATGTTCCCGTTTTTTGGACAAAATATGCTAAGCCCACGCTGATGATTGAAGCCAGAAGCGGCTTGAAAAAGATGCGGACAAAATTGAGACGGACCTTTGTTTCCCGGCAGAGGTAATGTAGTGCAAAAACCGTGATAAAGATGTAGCACACCAATGTTCCCGTTCCGGCTCCCATCACGTTAATTTCCGGGATTCCGACCAACGTATAATTCAACACCAGTTTAATCACAAGACCGACCACGAGCAGCTTTACCGGCAGATCCACCCTTCCGACCGCCTGCAGCATGCTGTTGATCGGCGTGCTCATGGCGGCGAAAATTGCGCCCAGGCCCAATACGACCAGAATTTTTCCAATAACCGTCGGGGCGTTTTTCTCCCCGTACAATAGGGCAGCAATCGGCGTGGAAAGAACGGACAGCCCCAAACCGGCCGGAACCGTAATCATCGCAACAATACGCAAAACCTGCTCGATGCTTCGCTTGATCTGCTTCGGATTGCCGCCTGTCCATGCCTCGGTTACACTCGGAAGGGCGCTCACACCAAATGCCTGTGTTATCGCCGGCACCAGCATAAACAGCGTGGACGCGTTGGAAAAACACCCGAATAAAAACGTAGGGACATTATTTAACTGCACAACCGAAGAGGGCAAAACGCCCTCGTACATTTTCAGCAGTACTTCTGAATTTTCGGCCATAATGTCATTGATGCGCTTCTGCAAAAATGTGCTGTCGATAAAAGTGGACAGGTTTACCGCTAGGGAGCCCAGCGCAATCGGAATTGCCGTCCGTATTAACCGGGAAGTCGTTATCCGCATTGGAAGGGGACGCGGAGAAGAACGGAGCATTTCCTTGGTTATCCCGTCGCTATGCCTTTTATGGTATAGGAACAAAAAAAGGAAGCCCATGACCGAGCCGATGGTGACCCCGAAAATCGCCCCTGCGGCGGCGTATGGCAGGGTTGCAATCTTAGCATATTCCTCCGAGACCCTTTTTATGCCATAAACTGTGCCATTGGCAGCGTATTCCTTCATTCCGGACTGAATGATAAGCGACGCGAGGGTAAGCCCGAAAACCAGCTTGCTCAAAGCTTCGACGATTTCGGAAATCGCCGTGGGATACATATTGCGAAGCCCTTCGTAGTATCCCCTGTAAATTGCCATAAGGCTATTAAAGAAAATGGCCGGCGCCAACGCGTAAATCGCGGGTAGAGCGTTTTCCGGGTTATTGCTTGCCGCGTAAGTCACATAGGGTTTGGCACCAAAAAACATAATGGAAAACGAAACAATCCCCAGAATCAAAAAAATCCGGATGGAAACCGTATGTATCTGGCGGATGTCGCGATACCGGCCACGGGCGGAATTTTCGGAAACCAGTCTGGAAATTGCAATCGGGAATCCAGCGGTCGCAAGGCTGAATATCGGGAAATAAAGCGAATAAGCGTTTCCGAAATAACCGTTCCCAACCGGCGTAAGAATCCACGCCAGCGGTATTTTAAACAACGCGCCGATAATCTTGACCAGCGCAATTGCCACCATTAAAATTAAGGCACCGTGTAAAAAGCTCTGTTTTTCAGCAGCCCGTTTCCTTTCCATTAAGACACATCCAATCAATAAAGTCAAACGTAAACCCGATAAAAAACACGATAAAATAGTATACTATATAAATAAAGAGAATATGAACAGAATTGCAAGCAATAAAAAAAGGGGTGCAACCCCCTTTTTTATGAAATGCCGATTACTCTTCCGACAACTTATGCCCGCATTTGCTGCAGTAATCTGCACTCTGCGGATTTTCCTGACCGCAGTTTTTGCAAACCTGCTTCGCGCGCATGGCAACCAACTGTTCATTCACAGCGTCAAGCTGTTCATACAAATCATCAATTGCCGTAATACATTCATTTACCAGATCAGAAACATCATTATCGGTTTTTTTCGCTTCATAAACCGTCCTGCCCAGCGCCTCGAAGCGCTTTGAAATCTCATTATTTAAATCTGCAGAACTGATTCTAAGCTTGGATATGTCAACAAACTGGCCTGCTTTTTTTCCAACAACGTTAACCGCTGATTTCGCATTAACAACTACATCTTCAAACAATCCCATAATACACACTCCTTTATTAAAGGTTATCTTATTGAAATTATAACACGAACGACGGAAAAATCAATGAAAATTCGTTTAATATATCCCGCCGCCGATAAACTCCCGTATGATTGAATTATTCGGAACCAATTCACTACTGATTATTGTGAATTTTTTCAAATTTTGTATCAATTTCTGGGACAAATCATAATCCTTGCAGTCCTGTGGAACTTCCTGCAAAATCGGAATCGCTTCTTTCGCCAATACACAGGTTTCATAGGCATGCAGGGAATTAATAGTGTAATCTGCATCTCCGCGATAGGGCTTGATGTACTTCCTTTCCCCATCCATGACATTCGGCCACATTTCCAACGTCCGCTCCGGTTTGGCTCCGCGGAATTTATAGTCACGGACAATCCTTCTGATCAGGCGCATCCCGTTCGCAGTAAAAAGTTCGGTTTTCCCTTCGTGGATCCCCTGCTTCACACTAATATAAATTTTGCAGACATCATTTGCAGGAAGCTTATTGATAAAAATCGGATTCAGCGCATGGATTCCTTCCACGATCGCGATGTCATGCTCCCCCAAGGTAACCTGCCGCTTGTGGGGATACGGCATATGAATTTCAAAATTGAAAACCGGCATATTGCAGCGCCTTGTTTCAATTAAGCTGAGAAGGCACCGCTCCACTTCCGGAACATCAAGCGCGTCAACGCTTTCATAATCGTGCTGCCCGTTTGCAAGAAGCGGCGCCTGACGTTCCCCGCGGTAAAAATCATCAAGGGAGATAATGGTTGAGCCGACGCCGATTTTCTGAAAGGCATTCTTCAACAAATTCGCAGTAGTTGTTTTTCCGCTGCTGGACGGACCAGAAAGCATTACCAGTCCGCAGTTCCTTTTCTGGGTGACAATGCTCTCTGCGATATTGCGGATGCTTTCGTGGTAAGCTTCCTCCGTCTGATTGACAAAAGCTTCCGGGTGATCGGAAGCAGCAGCATTAATCAGATGGAGTTGGTTCTGATATTCTACAAAATTTACCATAATTAGCTTTCACCTGATCTTTTCTAATAATCATTTCCTCAAACCGACTTATATATTCATAGGGGTATTTAAAGTTAAAAATCCTGTTGAGGTTATCGGAATACGGATCCTTGATTTTACTGACGGCTCCCGCGCCGCACGCAAGGATCGTGTGGGTTTCATCCATAATGAAAACATTATAGGGACTTTCAAAGCCCGGTTTTGCCCATCCGGTATTCTCCAGATTGCCAACCATCCGGCTTTGGCGGTAAAGATAATACGGCTTATATCCGTATTTTAACAGCTGCTCATCCGCGTAATCGATCATTTGCTCTGCAGCCTGCGCATCGTTGCGGTAAGGTTCGCTTTCATCCTGAAACAGCCTTGCCGACCGTTTTAAGGACAACGTATGCACCGTAATGCTTTCCGGAGCCAGCCGAATCGTCTGATCCAGTGTGGAAACAAAGCTTTCCGGAGAATCGCCGGGCAGCCCTGCGATAAGGTCCATATTGATATTGTCAAACCCGGTTCGGCGCGCAAGGACAAAAGCCGAGAGCGCCTGTTCCGCCGTATGTCGGCGGCCGATGGTTTTTAAAACTTCATCGTTTAATGTCTGTGGGTTAATGCTGATACGGGTCACTCCGTACTTTTTCAGCGAAAAAAGCTTCTCCATCGTTATGGTATCCGGCCTTCCGGCTTCCACCGTAAACTCGCGGCAAAAAGACAGATCAAAGCTTCCCCGTATTGCGCTCAAAAGAATATCGAGCTGCTCCGCGGATAAAGTCGTTGGCGTTCCCCCGCCGATATAAACCGTTTCGAGCCGCAATTGCAAAGACGCGGCTACCTGCGCCGTATGCGCAATTTCCCTGCATAAAAGTTTCAGATACGCCGGAACCAATTTTGCGGTCTTTTCCACAGAGGAAGAGACAAAGGAACAATACGAGCAACGGGTTGGGCAAAACGGAATGGATATATACAAGCTGAAAGATTCCGGCTTCGATAAGGAGAGAATTTTCTCCTCGTTCTGCATGGTGATATAGCTTAATGTTGTTTTTTGCTCTGAAACCAGCAGTTCCTTCTGATAAAAATCCAGCGCTTTGGCTTCGCCCATTTCGGAAATCAAGCGGCGCAGCAGCTTTACCGGGCGAACTCCGGTCAAAATCCCCCATTTCGGTACAAACCCGCAATAATCGGTAAGCAACTGGAAAAGCAAAACCGCCATATGCCGCTCCTGGTCATTTTCCGATTCGCAATCGGGAAAGCCGAGCCGCTCTGTTTTTCCCCGGCAATAATCACCGAATTGGATGCGGGTCGTTATAACGATCCCGTCCGTTTCCTTGTTTATACCCGTATAGACGAGCATTTGCTCTCCGCTGTTTTCCGGGATTTCTGTCAACACCTTGATTTTTTGATATGGAAAGAATAACCGGCATAGATTTTCCATTTCATAATGGAAGGTATGGCCGTCAATGATAAGGGTCATAAGCGCTGTTCCCCATAAACGGATTGTTTTTTCTTTCAAAGTCGAGCGTGGTTTTCCCTTCATGCCCCGGATAGATATGGTAATTCCCTTCAAGGTTTCCCAGCCGTTTCAGGGATTGAAGTATCTGGGTATAGCTGCCGGTGGGAAAATCCGTTCTGCCGCAGCTCATCTGCATTAATGTATCCCCCGTGAAAATCGCGTCCTCCACGAGGTAACAGCAGCTTCCAATTGTATGCCCCGGTGTGTGCAGGACACGGATTTTCAAGTTTCCGAGTGGGATAATATCGCCGTCGTTTAGTGCGACATCCGCTTTGAATGTCTTCAGAGGCCGCGAAGCGACCACGGTCGATAAGTTCAAGGAATTGTCGCTTATGAAGGGCATATCGTCACTATAAATATAGACCTTTGCATTGGTCAGCTTTTTGATCTCATTTACACCCAGTATATGGTCGAAGTGACCATGCGTTAACAAAATCGCTTCCACCTTGTCCGCACCGGCTTTCAGAACGGCCTTTGTCAGTTCCGGACTTTCAAAGCCCGGATCAATGACCGCCGCATAGCCCGTAGCGTCATCGGTTACTATATAGCAGTTTGTAGGAACCATACCCCCGGTAATTTCTGTTATCTCCATAGAAGACACCTCTATTCCAACTTGTTTTAGGAACGTTTGATCGAAATAATACCCTGAATATTGGAAAGGCGGGAAATAATGCTGTTCAGATGCTCCAGCCCGTTAATCGTGATCGTAGCGGAAATGACCGCATTGCCGTCCTTGGTCTCCCTTGAATTCAAAGAATGAATGAAAATATGCATGTTGAAAAGCTGCTGGGTTACATCGGCAAGCAGGCCGGAGCGGTCCAAAGCCACAATTTCCAACGTGGATTTGAATTCTTCCTTTACTTTGCCCGCCCAATGCGCCTTAATCCAACGCTCCGGCTCTGCAGCTTCACTTAAATTCTGCGGCACATTGGAGCAAGTTCGCTTGTGGATGGAAACGCCGAAGCCGCGCGTGATAAAACCAATAATTTCATCGCCCGGAAGCGGGTTGCAGCAACGCGAAAACTTAATCAGGCAGTTGTCCATTCCGTCAACGATAACACCGCTGGACGGCTTTTTCGGGGGCTGCTTCGCGGGAGCCTGGGCCGGCGAGCTCGGTGCAGGACGCTTTTCCTTCATATAACCTTCTTTGATTTTCGGCATGATCTTCCAGAGCTGGATACCGCCGTATCCAATTGCGGAGTAAACATCGTCCGCACTAGTGCAGTTCCTCTTAGCGCCGATTTTTTCAAGAAGAGCGGTAAGCTCCGCTTCGTTTAATTCAATGCCGTTGCGCCGCAATTCACGCTCGAGTTCCGCCTTGCCCTCTATAATATTCTCTTCGCGCTTTTCACGCTTGAACCACGCGCGGATTTTATTGCGCGCTTCACTTGTTTTAACGATTTTCAGCCAGTCGCGGCTTGGCCCGTGCGTTTCTTTGGATGTCAGAATCTCGATAATCTGCCCCGTTTTGACTTTATAATCAATGGGAACAATACGCTTGTCCACTTTCGCCCCCACCATACGGTTCCCGACAGCACTATGAATGGCATAGGCAAAATCAATCACCGTCGAGCCGGAAGGAAGGCTGATCACATCGCCCCGCGGAGTAAAAACAAACACTTCCTCCGGAACCAAATCCGATTTGATCGTGCGGACAAGATCGGTCGCGTCCTCGTTGTCTTTTTGATTCTCCAGCATCTGGCGGATCCATGCAAGACGCTGCTCCAACGAATCGCCACTTTTCGACCCGATTCCCAGTTTATACTTCCAATGTGCGGCAATACCGTATTCCGCAGTGTGATGCATTTCCCATGTGCGGATCTGAACCTCGAAGGGAATGCCGTCCTTTCCTATGACCGTAGTATGGAGGGATTGATACAGGTTCGGCTTCGGCGTGGAAATATAATCTTTAAACCGGTTCGGAATCGGGCGGTACATATCATGGATTATGCCAAGAACGTTATAACAATCGTTTACCGTATCGACGATTACGCGAACTGCGTAAATATCATAAATTTCTTCCATGGAGCGGCCTTGGATAAAGGTTTTGCGGAAAATGCCGTTAATGCTCTTTACGCGTCCTTCCAAATAAACATTCGGAATGAGCGGCGACACCCGTTCGTAAATATTTTTCTTTGTCAGTTCAATAAACTCTTTGCGCTCATTCTGCCTAAGAGCCAGCCCGCTTTCGATTTCCTCATAGGCAATCGGATCCAGACACCGAAGGGATAAATCCTCCAGTTCTTCCTTAACGGCCCGGATACCAAGGCGATGCGCAATCGGCGCGTAAACCTCCATATTTTCCAGCGCTTTATCGCGCTGTTTCTGCGGGGGCATGAATTCAATTGTACGCATATTGTGCAGGCGGTCGGCTAGCTTAATGATGATTACACGGATATCATCCGCCATTGCAATCAGCATTTTCCGAAGGTTTTCTGCCTGCTGTTCCTCACGGGAAGAATACGGGATACGGCCTAATTTTGTCACACCGTCAATCAGATTCGCAATTTCCGACCCGAAGCTTTTCCGAATCTGCTCCAAATTCACCGGCGTATCCTCGACAACGTCATGCAGAAGGCCGGCCGCAAGGGACTCGGTATCCATACCGAGCTCAACAAGAATACAGGCTACCGCCACAGGGTGAGAGATATAGGGTGCTCCGGAAAGGCGTTTTTGATCCTGGTGGGAAGTAAGAGCGAGCTGATAGGCACGGTCGATCACCGACATATCGTAATCATGTTCGCTTTCGTTAATTAAAGCGATCAGGTCGTCATATGTTTTCAGCGGCCATGCCATATCCTTCACCCACCTTTTCCAGTAATTTCAGTTTTTTTAATATCTTCGAGCCGAACAAGTCGACTTTATGCGTTGTATGTACAATTTCCGCCTTCAGCCAATCGCCGAACTTTTCCAAAGTGATGAGCCGATATTCCGCCAGAACATCGAGCGCGGTTAAAAGCATAGCCATGTTGCCCACGTCCTTGGTTCGGCTTAAAAGGATTTCCGGAGACCCAGAAAAGCCGTTTAGATTCCGGATAACCCGATAAACATCCGCAAACGCGCCACGGTTCGGGAACAGCCTTTCCAATTCCATTTGGGAGAGCGTTTCCCCTCTTTTGGTTTTTTCGTAAAGGGCTATGTCCGACAGGACGGCATCCACATCCATACTTGATAATTTTATATCTCGAATATAAATAGAAAGCGTATTTTTCCCATTATATTCCCTTGCGTCAAGCGTTACCGCAAGGTCAAGAACATCCCCCACATGATAACGAAATTCTTCAAGCGTTGTATTGAATTTCATGCAACGGATCATATATCCGTCCTTCATAACGCTGATACGGAGGTGTTTTCCTCCGCCAACCGGCGTAATGTCCGCCAAAGTCACATGGTACAGGCCGAATAGTGGGGACGGATTTCCCATTCCAAAAGGTTCCATGGCATGAATTTGATTCGGAATATCCACGGAAAGGTCGCGTGGATTGAGAAGGCAATCAATTTTCAACACCGGTACGGGCATAGGATCACCTAAGGAAGCAGCATAATCGTTGATTGCTTTTCGAAACGCGGGAATATTCGCGGTTAATAAGGATAAACCGGCGGCCATGGGATGTCCGCCATACCGCAACAGTAAATCATTACAGGTGTTGACCGCCTGAAAGAGAGAAAAGCCTTCGACACTTCTGCCGGAACCCTTTGCCTCCTCTCCGGAATAAGAAATAATAATGCTCGGTTTCCCAAACTGCTCGGTAATACGGGAGGAAATAATGCCAATGACCCCATGGTGCCATCCTTCGCCTTCAATCACCAAAACACGATCGTAAAGGCGCTCCGGTTCATCATGAAGCTTTTGCATTACTTTTTCATATATTTCTTTCTCAATCTGACGCCTGTATTCGTTGTCATCATTGATTTCTGTGGACAACGCACATGCTTCATCCGGATACTCGGAAACCAAAAGACGAACTGCGCGTTCCGGAGAGCCAATCCGCCCTGTCGCATTGATACGCGGAACCAGCGTAAAAGCGACGTTCCCGGCGGTAAGACGCCTTCCTTCCACCCCGGCCAGCTCCATCAGCGCTTTCAGACCCAATCGGTCCGTCTGTGGAAGCATTTTCAGCCCGGCTTTTACGAAGCATCGGTTTTCCCCGGTGAGCGGCACAACATCCCCGATGGTACCGATTGCAACGAGGTCGGCGTAATTATCGAGCAAGGCATCGGGGCTGCAGTCCTCGCCTTCCAATGCCATAATCAGTTTAAAGGCAACGCCAACACCGGAATAGTCCTTGTACGGGCAATCGCAGTCTTCGCGGTAAGGATCAACAACGGCACATGCATCGGGCAATTCCGCCCTTGGGCGGTGATGGTCTGTCACCACCACATCCATTCCCAATTCTTTCGCATGGGCTACTTCCGCAATAGAGGAAATCCCGTTATCTACGGTGACAATCAAATTGATCTCCTGCGCATGCAGGGTATCAATCGCATTGCAGTTCAGGCCATAGCCCTCCCCTTCCCGTTCGGGAATATAAAAAATTACATTTGCGCCGCAGGATTCCAAATAAGAATACAGCATGGCGGTCGCTGTCACTCCGTCAGCATCGTAATCCCCGTAAACAGCTATTTTTTCGAATTCCTCAATCGCACGTATAATACGGTCGGCCGCTTTTTTCATATCTTTTAAAAGAAAAGGATTTGATAAATTTTCATCAGAATGAAAAAATTTTTCAATTTGTACTATGTCGACAATGCCCCGTTCTTGAAGCAATACTGCAAGAATCTCAGGCAGATTCATTTCTTGTGTCATCTGCTTTGTTACAGCCGGATCACTCTGAAATACTTCCCATTTCTTTAAGCTCACAAACCCCACCTACCCCATAATTATTTATTGTATCATTTTGACAAATAATATTCAACATTTATTCTTCCCAGATACAAAAAACGGAAGAAAACAGCGGATAATCCAACGATATTATCCGCTGCTTACAATTTCAGATATTTTTTATTCATTTCTGCAGGCACAAATTTCCACACCCCGGTTGCCCCGGGCGCACGACACTTAAAAGCCGCCGATGCAAAAGAACATCGGCGGCTTTCATAATATCGTGTTTTGAATTTAAGCTTTTGCTTCTGTTTCTCTTTGTTTTGCTTTATGGTTCTGCCACATAACATAAAGGGGGCCTGCAATGCAGACGGAGGAATAACAACCGGTAACAACACCGACCATCATCGGCAGAGCAAAGGTTGTTACGCTCGTAATTCCATATAGCTGCCCAACGACGAAGACGGTTGCAATTGAAGAAAATGTGCAACCCGCAGTAAAGAGAGAACGGGTAAATGTCTGGTTGATACTCGTGTTTACCAAAGAAGAATAAGGCGTTTTCGGCCCCATCAGTCTGCGATTTTCTCTGATACGGTCATAAATAATAATCGTATCATTCAGTGAATAGCCCAGAATCGTCAATACAACTGCAATAAAGTTATCATTCAGCGGTATTCTGAAGATGATAAATGTAAAATAAACCATGATAACGTCATGCAATAGTGCGAGAACAGCCATTACGCCAGCGGACATACCGCCGATTTTTCTAAACCGGAATGCAATATACAGAACAAGCAGTACGCAGGTAATGAAAACAGCCGTCAGGCATTTTATAAAGAAGTTGCGGCCCATGGTCGGATTAACCGAGCTGGATGAAACAACCTCGAAATGCGCATTCGGATATTTTGCGGAAAGCGCTTTTTCAATTGCCTGCTGGGTATCAACGGAAATAGATTCCGAACCCGCAAAAGAAATGGAAACATTATTTTTTACTTTTTTGCCGTCAGCAGATTTTACATCCTCCAAGATGCGAACGCTAACATCCTTTTTCGTAGTATCCTGGACAATTTTTTCGACTTCTTCCTGAACAACCTTGCCGTCAAAAGAATATTTGATTTCGGCGCCGCCTTTAAACTGGATATCCAACTGAGTGCCAAATAGAATATTGAAAAGTAAGCCAATCAGCATGACCGTGATGGAAATTCCAAAGTAAATCTTTCTGTTTTCAAAGAAATGAATGTTAAAGGTTTTCATTCTGCGGCACCTCCGTACAGCCATTTATTGCGCGCGAACTTAAACCCGGAAATCGATTTTGTCATCAAACGGGTAGCCGTTACGCCGAAGAGGAAGTTACCGACAATACCGATTAACAGCGTGTAGCCGAAGGAATAGATCGAGCCGGTAGTGGATGCTCCGAACAGCATTGAAAGAATATTGGTTGGTCCAAATACAGCCATCAAAATAACGCCGACAATAACAACCGTTATATTACCGTCGAAAATTGCCCAGAAGCTGTTGTCGTCACCCTTTTGGATTGCCCCGTCAAGGGTTTTGCCTGCCCAGAGTTCTTCTTTAATTCTGCAGGCAGTAATAATATTCGCATCAACACCCATACCGATGGAAAGAATAATACCAGCGATACCGGGCAGGGTCAGCGTAAAGCTTTGAATAAACGGGAAGTATCCAGAAACCGCCGCAAAAGACAAAGCAATCTGCCCAAGCAGAGCGATAATCGCGATAAAGCCCGGAAGTCTGAACTGAACCAACATGAACACGCAGATAATTGCAAAGGCGATAATACCCGCAATCAGCATTGCATGCAAAGAAGATGATCCCAGCGTCGGGCTGATTGTGCTGAAGTTTGTCGTCGTAAGCTTAAACGGAAGCGCACCGGCTGTAATCTTGTTTGCCAGAGAGGAAGCTTCCGCCGCTGTAAAATTGCCCTGAATGGAGCACTTTCCATCCGTAATAACCTCATTTACCCTCGGATTGGAAATACGAACGTCATCCATCCAGATGGAAATGATTTCACCCTGCATTTTTTCGGTTGCTTCGGCAAATTTTTTGGTGCCGCTCTCAGTCAGTTCCAAACCAACCTGATAGGTTGCTTTGCCGGTCGTCTGATCCTGATACATCTCAGACTTAGCGCTTTTAATGTCGCTGCCGGTTAAAATAATGTTGCTTGCCGTCTCGCCCTTAGGCGTTTTGTAGACAGGTTGTCCATCCGAACCGGTTGTCACGGTTGTATACTCATCGCCCGCACGGAAGGTGAGCATTGCAGTTGCGGAAAGTTCTTTGATTGCGCTTTCGGGGTCAAATGTCTTTTCGTCGTTCTTCCAAGGAAAACGTACAATAATGCGATCATTGTTATAATCGGAATACAATTCATAATCCGTAATATGATTCGTAGTTAAGCGGACTTCAATTATCGATTTTGCGGAATCAATTTGTTCCTTAGTCGCTTTTTTTGAAGTTGCCGGGCTAAATGTTGCCTCGACGCCGCCGTTAATGTCTATTCCCCATCTAATGTCGCTGACACCTTTTATGTAGGTGGTCGAATTATCCCCGTTTTTACCCTTAATTCCGAAGGTTGCGGAATAAGTTAAAAACAGGATGAGGAGGGCGACGATGAAAAATACAGGTTTTCCTACTCGCTTCATTCGTAAATCCTCCAATTTTGGTTTTCTGTGATTCCTCGCAGACGTGTACAATCAATTATATTGTTTACATATGAAAAAGTCAATTAGTTTGACGAGATTATTCGTAAAGACAGCCAAAAAGAAAGGGAGACAAGCTCCCTTTCTCACTTATTTAACAATTTTTCCGCCGCAGCAAGCTGAACGCAAATACAGAACAAATCCATAGCGACCTCAAGTTCATCCACCGGAGGATAGGTCGGTGCCACACGGATATTGCTGTCGTTCGGATCTTTTCCATACGGGAAGGTCGCACCCGCATTCGTAAGGGTAACGCCAGCCTCCTTGCAAAGGGAAACAACCCGCTTTGCACAGCCGTTCAAAACATCAACGCTGATAAAATATCCTCCGTTTGGATTCGTCCAACAGGCCACGCCCTTTCCCCCAAGCTCGGATTCCAGCTTATTGGCTACCGCTTTAAACTTCGGCGCAAGCAGCTTGCGGTGTTTCTTCATTTGCTCCAGAATACCGTCGTAATCTTTAAAGAAATATAAATGCCTTAACTGGTTCAACTTATCCGGTCCGATTGTCTCATACGAAAAATGCTTTTTCAGGACAGCCAGGTTGTTGTCGCTTGCACCCAGCGCCGCTACGCCGGCACCTGGAAAAGAAATTTTACTTGTGGATACAAAAAAGACCGGCAAATCCTCCGTGCCATTCTTTTTGCACTCAAGCCACAAGTTCAAAAGCTGATCCGGCGTATCGGTTAAATCGTGTACGCAATAGGCATTATCCCAAAAAATCCGGAAATCCTTTGCAGCGGGCTTCAAAGCGGCAAACCGGCGAACAGTTTCATCGGAATAGGTAATACCCGTCGGATTGGAATACTTTGGAACGCACCAGATTCCTTTCACCAATTCATCGTTTGAAACCAACTTTTCCACAACATCCATGTCCGGTCCTGTGGGCAGCATTGGAACCGTAATCAGTTCAAAACCGAAGTATTCGGTAACAGCAAAATGCCTGTCGTAGCCGGGCGACGGGCACAAAAACTTTACGGCGCCCTGCCTGCCCCATGGCAGACAGCCCGAAAAGCCATGGGTAACCCCGCAGGACACGGTATCAAACATCATATTCAAGCTGGAATTGCCCCCCGCAATGATATTGGAAGCGTCGACCCCCATCATATGGGAAAAAAGTTCCCGCATTTCCGGAAGGCCGTACGGCATGCCGTAGTTGCGGCAGTCGTCTCCGGTGGAGGCATAAAGATCGGATGCGGAGTTTAAAGCATCCAGCATACCCATCGAAAGCTGAAGCTGTTCTGTTTCCGGCTTCCCACGGGCCATATTTAATTTTAAGCCCCTTGCTTTGAATTGGTTATAACGTTCCTGTAAATCCGCCCTGACATCGCTTAATTCCTTTTCTGACATTGACCGAAAGTCCAATATGAGCATCTCCCTATCTTAAAATGCAAATGATGTTTAAAAACAAGTACTATTCTAATATATAATAGATAATATTGCAAGTTAAAAACACAAATCTTGCATATAAGATAAAGAAGACATTCTTATGTTATTTTATGTATTTTGCTAATTCGACGTCTACTTTCTGAATATGATTCAATAGCCAGTCCATAAGGAAATAATTGGTTTTGGATATAACCGCAATGGAAGCACCGTTTTTTGTAATATCATATTTTAAATCCGCAATTTTTTTCTTGAAAAATTCATGCATTTCCTTATGCTCTTTGTACTTCGGGTAAGTACTGCTGAGCTGCAACTTCTCTTCGTCGGAAAAATGCTTAATGGTGTACCCTTCAAGGAATTCTAACGTCTTAATAATTTCCTCCCTTCCCTTGCCCTGATTGCAAGCGGCAAAGAGCTGGTCAATCCGGTCGCACAGCTCTTTATGCTGGCTGTCAATCACCGATACACCGATTTTCAGATTATCTCTCCACATTGCCATAAGTAAAACACATCCTTTCTAAAATTCCGCGGTTCCCGTTGTACGCGGGAACGGCAGTACGTCCCGGATATTTGCAATCCCGGTTAGATACATTACAAGGCGTTCAAAGCCAAGGCCATAGCCTACGTGCTTTGTTCCGCCATAACGCCTTAAGTCCAGATACCACCAATAATTTTCCTCATTCAGCTTAAATTCCTTCATCCGTTGTTGAAGAATTTCTATGCGCTCCTCACGCTGGCTGCCGCCGATGATCTCGCCGATACCCGGCACAAGCAAATCTACTGCGGCAACTGTTTTTCCGTCATCATTCAGACGCATGTAGAAGGCTTTGATTTCCTTCGGATAATCGGTTACAAAAACAGGTTTTCCGAATACCTGCTCTGTTAAATACTTTTCATGTTCCGTTTGCAGGTCACTTCCCCAGCTTACCTTATATTCAAATTTGTCATTATTTTTTTTCAAAATTTCAATGGCTTCCGTATAGGTGACACAGGCGAAATCCGAATTGACGACATTCGTTAAGCGATCAACAAGCCCTTTATCAATAAACTGGTTGAAAAATGCGATATCATCCGGGCAGGTATCCATAACATATTTGATAACGTATTTCATCATCGCTTCGGCAAGCTTCATGTTGTCCTGTAAATCCGCAAACGCAATTTCCGGCTCGATCATCCAGAATTCCGCCGCGTGACGCTGCGTGTAAGACTTTTCAGCGCGGAACGTCGGCCCGAAAGTATAGACCTTTCCAAAAGCCATCGCCATGCACTCCGCCTCAAGCTGGCCGGAAACCGTAAGGGAGGTGTGTTTCTGGAAAAAATCCTGCGAATAATCAACCGTTCCATCCTTTTTACGCGGAGGGTTCTCCGCGTCAAGTGTAGTCACGGTGAACATTTCGCCGGCGCCTTCGCAGTCACTACCGGTAATAAGCGGCGTGTGGACGTAAACAAATCCATTTTCATGAAAGAATTTATGAATGGCAAAGGCCGCGGCCGAACGCACGCGGAACGCAGCGCTGAACGTATTGGTGCGCGGGCGCAAATGCGCAATTGTGCGTAAAAATTCCAGCGAATGACGCTTTTTCTGCAGCGGATAATCCGGAGAGGAAAGCCCTTCTGCCTCAATTTTATCCGCGTGAATTTCAAACGGCTGCTTCGCCTGCGGTGTTAAAACCAGCTCGCCGGTTACCACAAGGGCTGAACCGACGTTCAATTTCGTAACCTCTGTAAAATTGGAAATCCGATTCGCTTCAAAAACGATCTGGACTCCTTTAAAACAACTGCCATCATTCAGATCAATAAATCCCAACGCTTTGGAATCGCGAATTGTGCGAACCCAGCCGCAAACCGTTACCGCTTTACCGCTAAGCTCCGCCGTTTTAGAATACAACTCGGTTATTTCAGTTCTCTTCAATCGGAATACCTCCTGCATGCTTCCAGAATATGTTTATATTATAACACGATTTTCCTCTATGCAACACCAATACACAGCAAAATGTGAAAAATTGAAAAATCTTCAAAATAGGGGTTGATTTTTGTGGAAACATTCGATATAATAATAAAGCTGTCTCTGGTAACAAGGCAGATAAACCATACGGAGAGGTATTCTAATTGGTAAGGAGCCACATTGGAAATGTGGTGTGCCGCAAGGCATTGTGCGTTCGAGTCGCATCCTCTCCGCCATTCAGAACCGGAAACAATATTTTGTTCCTACCGAACGGAATGTTGCTTTTGGACTTCTTCATACCGAAGAAGTAAAACGACAAGGGAATCCCCACTCTCCGAAAGGAAAGCGGGGATTCTTTCGTTATTCTTGTCCGCGTTACTTCATCCGTCGAGTCTATCGGTCGGCAATCTGTGTTGCCATTTTATAAACCACCTCATATACGATGAAGGACCACATGAAATATTTTCAAAAACTCCCGTTCTTTTTCACTTGATTGTCACATAGGTCATTTATATTTTATTTATCCCCTTTGTCGAATCAGCCGTAATTCTGAACAAAATTGCTTATATGTCTCTCACGGAGAGTTCTCATATTTTACAATCCTTTTTTGAGAAGGCCGCCTCATAACGGGCGGCTTCCTCATTTCCCAATATTTTCAGCAGAATGAAACATGACCCTGTCCGGAACTTGTGGAGACAGGGTCATTTATTTACTTTTCATCAGGAGGAAAATTTCACTTCATCCCTATGACTATTTTGAAAAGCTCGTATATCCGCGTTTTTTTTTCGCTCTTCTTCGATAATTTTATTAATTTTCTCGTAAAACGATTCGCTGTCAATCTCGTTATTACCCTCAATCAATGTCAACGGTTCGTGTTTCAATGCTGTCGACCCCTCTATTAATAAATTTCATTCTCTCCTGAACATAGGCGTTTTCAAGGAGTTTGATAAAAGGTTCTATGTATTGTTGAACAAAGTCCTCAATTTCTTCTTTGTCTTTTCCAAAGCTTCCAGCCTTTGTACAATCAATCTGAAGGATAAAACAAATATTATCAAAATCTCCTTTGTGGGAAATCGCAATATATTCAGCTATTTTTTCATGTGTGGAACCAAATTTCTTTTTAATCCCTTTTTCGTCTAAAATATAAATCTTCTCTACGGACGTCATGAGTATATTCTTAAAAAATTTCTCACAATTTGACACCGGCTGCGGACGGTTGTCGCCCTTGCTTAAACTGTTCGATTTATAGCCGGGCATGGTATACATTAATTTGTTTTGATGCAGAATTTGTTTAATAACGCTAATTCGAAAATTCCGGTCTTCATATTGATCAGAAAAAATTGTATAGAGTGAATTACAGACGAATTGCGACAAAGAGGCAAAAATTTCCTCCTTTTCATCCGAGCTAAGCGTGGACATATACCGTGTTAAACTGGTTATGTTATTTTGCAGTTCATCAATTACCGCCCGGTTTAACTCGGAATTTTTTTGCTGCTTTAATATATGCTTATTTGCGGCGGAAAATCCTATTAAAATCAAAATATACAGAGAAAAATAAACCACCTGCGGATACGAATAAAAGGAAGCTGGGCTTAAAGACTTGTTCGAATTTTCCATAACGCCTGAAATGATAAATGGGAACAGGAAGTAGACGACCTGCTGAAAGACCCAGTTCGAGAATAAAGCAAACCAAAAATCTTTTAAGCTTTTTAAGATGCTCTTTTGTTCGTAATTCATTATATTCATTCCCTTTACAGTTTGACAATTCAATTCTGTCCGCTCTTTTAAGTATATTTTCGAAACCATATGACTATGAAAGTGATTTATTGCAAAACTGTAAATTTTTAAATTCGAATATAGTTATACCGTTAATTAGAAAAATATAAATTTTGAAATGAATATTTTAAAACTTCTAAATTTCAGGCATTCATAAACCGATAAGTTCTGTAATATAGTAAGAATCGTTGTGGAAATAAAAGGCATTTGCTATAATAATCTTAGTTCCGTATGGGTGGTGACAATTTGAACCGTAAAAAAAGCATCAAGGTAGCAGCGGTAATTGATATCGGCTCAAATATGCTAAAAATGAGGATTTCGCAGCTAAAAAAAGGAGAAATCTCCGACCTTGAAAAACTGGAATACCCTTTAAATCTTGGCCACGAGGTCTTTACGGAAGGAAAAATCCGCTTCGAAAGCCTTCGTGAGCTTTCCGGTATCCTGCATGGATACCGCGGAATTCTAAAAGAATATGGAGTCAATCAATATAAAGTAGTGGCAACCACCGCTTTCCGGGAAGCGAAAAACCGTTCCTATGTGATTGACCAGTTAAAAATACAGAATGACATGACCGTTCAGGTACTGGAAGACGATCAGGAAAAAACGCTGATTTATTCAGAGATTTTAAATACGCTTGACAAAATGGAAAATAAAAAGGGCGAAAATGCGCTGATTTCCTATATCGGCGCCGGGACCATCGGCTTTTCCCTTTATAACGGGAAGCATATGATCTTTTCGCAGAACATTCCGATGGGAGCCTTAAAGCTGCACGATATGCTTGGAAATATTCAGGAGCTTACGGAGGATTTCTACACCGTTGTTGAAGAATACCTGAATTCCATTATCGGCCATATCCGTATCCCGTTCAGCAAAGGGCTTGTTTCCAACCTGGTTCTGACGGGAAACGAAATTCAGCTGATTGCGCACATCTGCGGCGTAATGCCTGAAAACGGCTGCTACACGATTCCGGCGCAGATGCTCACCGACCTGTTTAAGCAGATACGCTCGATGTCACAGGAAAAAATCAGCAACCACTATGGCATCAGCGAAGATACGGCGGAGCTGCTGTACTCGGCACTTGCTATCTATATCCGGCTGATTGAATTTTCAGAATCCGATGTCATTATTGCGCCAAAAGTGGAACTGTGGGACGCTTTAATGCGCCACATGCTCCTTCCAAAAAGCAGCGAGGAATATTTTGAACATGTCCGCGAAAACGCAATCAGCTGTGCGTATGAAATCGCAAAGACCTATCACTGCAACCACCTGCATTCCGAAAATGTCCGGAAATTTGCCTGCCGGATTTTTGATAAGATGAAAGGCGCTCATGGGCTTGACCATCGCAAGAGGCTGCTTTTGGAGCTGGCGGCTATTTTGCACGACTGCGGCTATTACGTAACTGCCAAACAGCATTTATTGAGCACGTTTGACTTGATAAAGGATATTGACGTTTATGGCATGACTGACGAAGAAATGCTGCTGACCGCCTATGTTTCGCGCTACAATGAATACGACGTGCCCAATTATGACGATATTGAATTTATTCGGCTGAGCGACAAAAACCGGCTGATCGTTTCCAAACTCGTAGCGATTTTCCGGCTTGCAAACGCGCTCGACAAGGCGCAGAAGCAGAAGCTGAGCGACATCCGGGTAAAATTGAACAACGACAGGCTTTTAATTACAGCCGACAGCAACGAAAATTGTTACCTTGAAAAATGGGCGTTCGAGCAATGCGCACCATTCTTTCAGGAAGTTTTCGGCTATAAACCGGTTCTGACTGTGCGCTCGTCCCTAATTTAACGTAAGGCGTGGTAATAAATGAGTGAAAAAAACGAAAAAATAAAAATACCGTTTATCAATCGGGAATTAAGCTGGATGGATTTTAACGCGCGCGTTCTGGAAGAAGCCTTTAAACGCGGGAATCCCTTGATGGAACGCATCCGCTTTTTATCCATAACCGCCTCCAATTTAGACGAATTTTTTATGGTAAGGGTCGCCGGAGTAAAGGAACAGGTAAATTCCGATTACCGCGTCGAGGACACTTCCGGGCTTACGCCGAAGCAGCTCCTCCCCTTGCTTTCTGAAAAAATACATGCATTTACAGAGAAACAGTATTCCTGTTTGCACCGCTCGATTGTTCCGGCAATGAAAAGAAAAGGGATAACCTTTCTAACGCCGGAAGAAATGGACGCAAAACAGAAACAGTATATTTCCGATTATTTTGATAAAGTCCTGTTCCCCGTTTTAACGCCGCTTGCCGTCGACCGCAGCCGCCCGTTCCCCCTTTTGGCAAATAAAAGCCTGAATATTGCGGTCCGGCTGAAGGGCGAAGAGGATTCCTATTTTGCCGTGGTGCAGGTACCGTCGATTCTTTCCCGCTTCCTGGAAATTCCGTGTGAAAACGGAAAATCATATGTGTTGTTGGAAAACGTCATTATTTATAAATTGGGAGAACTGTTTGAACTGAGCGATATCCGGGCAGCCTGCCCCTTCCGCATCACCCGGAACTCCGACCTCGATATTGACGAAGAAGCGGAGGATTTGTTAATCGAAATCCAAAAATCAATTAAGAAGCGAAAGCGCGGGAAACCCGTCCGCTTGGAATTGCTGCAAAAAAGCGACGCGGAAACGCAGGAATTCCTAATCGATATGCTGGATATCCAGCCCGATGACATCTATCAATTGCCCGGCCCGCTGGATTTAACCTTCTTTTCCAAGTTTGCATCTCTTCCGGATTTTGAAAACCTTTGCTTTAAACCCATTACGCCGGTTTATCCGCCGGCCGATTTTTGGGGATACGACGACATTTTCGAAGCAATCCGCGAGAAAGACCGGATGGTACACCACCCTTACGAAAGCTTTGAAACTGTCGTTGATTTCGTCCGAAAGGCCGCAGAGGACAAAAATGTGCTTGCCATTAAGCAGACGCTTTACCGGGTAAGCGGCCACTCCCCGATCATCGACGCACTGATTACCGCCGCGGAAAACGGCAAGCAGGTTACCGTTTTGGTCGAGTTGAAAGCGAGGTTTGACGAGGAAAACAATATTATCTGGGCAAAAAAGCTTGAGGAAGCGGGCTGCCATGTTATTTACGGCCTTGCCGGCCTAAAAACCCACTGCAAAATCCTCCTCGTGGTACGCCGCGATGAAGACGGCATCCGCCGGTATTTGCATATGGGTACGGGAAATTACAACGATTCCACCGCAAAAATCTATACGGATATCGGTATTTTCACCTGCAAGGAACCTTACGGGACGGACGCATCTTCCCTGTTTAATGTTCTGACCGGCTATTCCCGCCCGCCGGAATACAATCGCTTTGTTGTCGCCCCGCAGGGCATGCGCAGTTTCTTTGTGCGGATGATCGAAAACGAAATTGCAAATTCCGAAAAGGGCCTTCCCTGCGGCATCACCGTAAAAATAAATTCCCTTACAGATCCAGACCTGGTCGCCCTGCTTTATAAGGCGTCGCAGGCAAAGGTTCCGATCCGGCTGATTGTCCGGGGGATCTGCTGTCTGATTCCCGGATTGCCGGGCATTAGTGAAAACATTGCGGTCTACAGCATCGTCGGACAGCTGCTGGAGCACAGCCGGATTTACCGGTTTGAAAATGCGGGTAATCCGAAAATTTACATGGGCAGCGCCGACTGGATGCAGCGCAATCTTGACCGGCGCGTGGAGCTTGTTTTTCCTGTGGAAGACGAGGAGCTGCGCCAACGGGCGTTCGATATTCTAAATCTTATGCTCAGCGACAATATCAACGCGCGCGTTATGCAGCCGAATACCGTTTATACCCATATCGATAAGCGGGGAAAAGCACCCTGCAACTGCCAGATTCAATTTTCACTCCTGGCGCAGGATGCGGTAAAACAATTTACTGAACAGGACGGCAGCAAGCCGTTCCGGCCAATATACAATGCGGAACAAATGAAGTAACCGGTTTAAAACGGGAGGAACGTTATGAAAAAAATAGGAATTTTAACAAGCGGCGGCGATTGTCAGGGCTTAAACGCGGCGATTCGCGGCGTGGCCAAGGGGCTTTATGTGGAATTCGGAAACAATGTGGAAATCTATGGCATTAACGACGGCTATCTAGGACTGATTAATGGCAGCTACCGGAAAATGAAACCGGACGATTTTTCCGGGATTCTTACTCTTGGGGGCACAATCCTTGGAACCTCCCGCCAGCCATTTAAGCTTATGCGCGTGGTAGAGGACAACAGCGTCGACAAAGTAAAGAACATGAAGGAAAACTACAAAAAAATGAAGTTGGACTGTCTGGTCATCCTAGGAGGAAACGGCACACACAAAACCGCGAACCTGCTCAGCGAAGAGGGGCTGAACATTGTAACGCTGCCCAAAACGATCGACAATGACATTTGGGGCACCGAAATGACCTTTGGTTTCAGCAGCGCAATGGAAATTGCGACGAATGTCTTAGACTGCATTCATACTACGGCAACGTCACACAGCAGAGTATTCATCGTGGAAATTATGGGACATAAAGCCGGATGGCTGACCCTGCACTCCGGAATTGCCGGCGGAGCGGACATTATTCTTATTCCGGAAATCCCATACAATATCGACAGCATTGTAAAAACGCTGGAGCATCGAAACAAAAGCGGGAAACGTTTTTCCATTCTTGCCGTTGCCGAGGGCATACTATCCAAGAAAGAAGCAAGCATGGGCAAAAAAGAGTTTAAAGCGGCTCGCGCGAAGATGGCCTACCCATCGATTTCCTATCGCCTGGCCAGGGAAATCAGCGAACGAACCAATCAGGAAATCCGCGTTACCGTACCGGGGCACTTCCAGCGCGGAGGAAGCCCCTGCCCGTACGACCGTCTTCTTGCGACCCGGTTCGGCGCGGCGGCGGCGAAACTAATTGCGGAGAAAAAATACGGATTTATGGCGGCGCTTCAAAACAATGCGATTGTACCCGTCCCGCTGAGCGAGGTTGCCGGCAAATTAAAAGGCGTCCCCGTAGACAGCGACATAATAAAAACCGCACGTGATATCGGAATCAGCTTTGGTGACTGACAGAAAGAAGGAGTATCATGAAAATCAGAAAGAATCCGCATGCATCCTGGAAGAAAACATTTGCGGCCGCAGGTGTGGTTTCCGCCGCCTTGACCGTGGCTTTTACCGTCTACAGCGCCTGTTTGTCCGTAAAACTGCTCCGCTGCATTCATACGGCGCAAAAAGCCCTTCCCGAAATGGAAAAGGCTGCGCGGCTATATCAAAAGAAGAATGCGGAGGAAACAGAAGAATAAACATAACCGGAAGCAAAACAAAAAGGCAGGCATTTTAATGGTGCCTGTCTTTTTCGTATTTATTTCACTTAATTAAACGGTTACATGCTCCTTCAATTTTTCAAAGGTTTTTTCGCCGATCCCGCTTACATTTTTCAGTTCCTCAATGGAGTGAAATTTTCCTTTTTGCTGCCTGTAATCAAGAATTCGTTTGGCCATAACGGGGCCTACCCCATCCAATTCGCACAGCTGCTCCGCGGTAGCAGTATTGATATTCACCTTTCCGGCTTGGCTTTCCGCCTTGCTTTGCCCGTTCCCCCATTGGGGTTCCTGAGAAACGGTGCTAAAAACAGGCGACGGCGTGTAAGCCTCATCCTGTGATGAAGAAAGTACATCGGTTTCAAAGGTAATATTCATGGCTTCCGGTACATAAAAAGCATTGTACCCAATAATCAGCGCGCACAGAAATGCCGCTATCACAATTAAATATCGTGTTTGCAGTGCGCCCTCATCCATAAACAAAACCTTCCTATTCCCTGTTATTTCTGCCGAAGCTTTGCGAGAAACCCAGTAAAATATGCGGGAAGATCGCTCGTAATTTCAATATAGCGGCCGTCGCGCGGATGCACAAAGCCAATCACTCGAGCGTGAAGGCACTGCCCGTTCAGATTCGGGACCGGCTTTTTCGGCCCGTAAACCGGGTCGCCGGCCACCGGGTGGCCGATATAGGCCATATGCACCCGGATTTGGTGCGTCCGGCCCGTTTCCAGCCTGCACTGGATATGGGTAAAGCCTTCATAGCGCGCAAGGACATGATAATGCGTGACCGCGCTGCGCGAATTTTTTTCTGTTACCGCCATCATTTTGCGGTTGACCGGATGCCGCCCAATAGGGGCGTCAACCATCCCGTCGTCTTCTTTTACATTGCCGTGGACAACAGCTTCGTAAATGCGCGTGAAGCTATGCGCTTTAATCTGTGCCGCCAGCTTTTGATGCGCGAAATCATTTTTTGCAACAATGAGCAAACCGCTCGTGTCTTTGTCAATCCGGTGCACAATGCCGGGGCGAATTACGCCGTTGATTCCGGACAGGGAATCCCCGCAATACGCCAGAAGCGCGTTGACCAGCGTGCCGGTGCGATTTCCCGCAGCCGGGTGGACAACCATCCCCTTCGGTTTATTGACAACAAGAAGATCGCTGTCCTCATAAACGATGTCCAACGGAATCGCTTCCGGCTCCACATCCGTCTTTTCCGGCTCCGGCAGCAGTAAGAAAATGCAGTCTCCTTCCGCGCCGCGGTAGCTTTTATTCAGGGCTTTGCCATTACAGGTTGCATATCCGCCATCGATCAGCTTCTCCGCCGCAGAACGGGTGAGACCTTCCGTCTTCATACTGATCAGTTTATCCAAACGAATTCCGGCATCTTCCGGATTGATAACAATTTTCAATTCCCTGTCCATTACTTTCTACGAATCACCCGTTCGGCATTGGAATCCAGATTCGAAAAGAACAGAATGTGAATGATTAAGAATACGGTCCCAACCGTAACGCAGCAGTCAGCAAAATTAAAGATCGGCGAAAAAAAAGAAAAGCTGAGGTAGTCAATAACATAGCCATAAACAATGCGGTCGATCAGATTTCCCAATCCCCCGCCTACAATTAAAATCACAGCGATATAGGAAAATACCGTATGATTTTGATATTTAAACAGCGAAATGATTAGCAAAATGCTAATCGCTAAAGTTACGGTAATGAAAAACCATCTTTGATTTTGCAAAATTCCAAAAGCCGCACCTTTGTTTTTAATATAAAAAATATTGAAAATACCGTTTATAACCGTAAACCCGCTGCTGGGCTTTAAATTTGCCGTAACAAGAAGCTTAATAATCTGGTCAACGACAACTGCCGCCGCCGATAGCAGTAAAGCAATGATTGCCAAAGGTATCTCTCCTATTCTGTCATAAAAAAGGGCGAACCGATCAGCCCGCCCTTTTCAAAATAATTTTAAGCCGTTCACATCGTATGAAAAGCGGTATCATGAAAATATCGCTGTTTGCAATTGGTTTTTATTCTCCTTAGGCAACACGAATTGTCTTAATCTGCGTCATTTTCCGGAGAAATCGGGTCGTCGGAAGCATGGAATTCCTCGCTGTATTTCGGAGCATAGGAAAAAGAGGGATCCTGCGGATCTTCATCAAAAATGGAAACCTCTGCGTGCAGGAAATCATCCGGCTGCTGAGCGGTCTCTTCCTCTTCCAGCGGTTGTTCCTCTGTTTTTGGCGCGGGAGACAGTTCCTCCTGCTCCGGAAAATCTTCTTTCGCGGCGTGCTTCGGCGGTTCCGGGTTCTCCTGCGCAGGCTTATGAGTCGGCAGCGCGTCAATTAATGTAAGATGTTCTTTATAGAGACTCAAAAGTTTGGAACGAAAATCAGAAACGGACTTTTGCAGATTTTCCAGCTCTTTCTGCTGTTCAATAACACTCTGCTTTGCGGTACTGACAATGCGTTCCGCTTTTAGATTGGCATCTTTAATAATGATTTCCGCCTTATGGCGCGATTCGCGGATCGAGGCGTCCCCCAGCTTTTGGGCGCTAACAAGCGCATTTTTGATTTCATTCTCTTCCTTGCGGTAATCTTCCACTTTCGCAGCTAAAATCTTAAGCTTTTCAATTAGCTGTTCATTTTCGCTTTTCAGCTTTTCGTATTCTTCTTTTTGTTCCACTTGTTTTTTCAGGAGGGTATCATAGGATTCCTTAACCTCGTCGATAAACTGATCCACATCATCGGTTCGGTAACCGGAAAAGCCGGACTTGCGAAAACTGGCGTTGATAATATCATTCAAAGATAACATTTGGGAGTCCTCCATTAAATATATTTCCTGCCTGCAATGCTCAGCCTGCCTCTTTTGGTAACGGGACCAAGGCGGTCAATAACAAAGCGGCCTTTTCCCCTGACCGATAATTTACTGCCCGGCGTTACGGCAGCGCTTACTGACAAAATTTCTTCATGGTTTAGCATAACCATGCCGGAACGAATCATTTCACAGGATTTTTCCCTGCTTGTGCCGACAACGGCTGCAACAATACAATCCAGCCGGGGGGAAGCAACCACAGCAGAAAAATTCGCAAACTGCCCGCGTGGCGGCAAGGGTTCTTCAGCCCCTTCTTTCATTGTAACGCCTACTTTTCCGATCTTACTTATCTGGGACAGAAGGAAATCGGAAATCTCGCTGCGAACAAAAAAAACGCATCTTCCCGTTTCGAGCAAAATGTCGCCAAGAGCTTCCCGCTGAATTCCGGTTGCGAGAATCGCGCCCATAAAATCCCGGTGACCAAGGCGGTCGCAGGACCGAAAGCACGCCGTTACCGCGCTGATTGGGAACATACCGGCGTCCGGCACAAGAAAGTCCGGAAATGCGCCAAAAACTACACGCTCCGCGTCTTCCTGACCGCCAAAGAGCATATAGTTTTCAAAATGAATACGGGCCATTCTGTTTTCCGCTATGCGCGCCTGACGCTCATCCAAAAAGCCGACAAACCGCGGCCTTCCTCCGTTCTGCGCCAGACGCACCGCATCGTTAAGCTTTGCCTCGAGTAATACGTCCTCCGACTGTTTGTCCATCAAAAATAAACACCGTTATTTTCTAATTCATCTAAAACATCGTCACCGGTAAGATCGACATTATATGGAGTGATAATGAATGTGCTTGTGGCGACCCGTTTGATTTTTCCGCCGTTTGCATAGGCAACGCCGCTTATAAAATCAATGATTCTGCGTGAAATATCCTTGTTCGTGTTTTCAAGATTCAATACCACGGTGTGCATTTTTAAAAGCTCGTCCGCTACTGCGCAGGTTTCTTCGCCAAAACGTTCGGGTTTGAATAAAACCACCTGCAACTGCGCTGTGGCATGAATGTTAACAACCTTGTTATTGTTGTTCGGAACAAATGCGCGCTTAATTGTGTCGCGTTCATGAATTTCCGGTTCTTCATTTTGGCGAACCGGCGCTTCTTCCTGCTGCACCCCGTCATAATCGTAATCGTACTCGTCCTCCGGTGGATTCCACATATCTTTGATTTTTTCTACAATGCCTGCCATAGATATCCCTCCTATGATGATTTTATTTGTATATTCTTGAGCCAAACAGCGCGGAGCCTACCCGAACCATATTGGCTCCTGATAAAATTGCCAAAGAATAATCTGACGACATACCCATGGATAAAAACTCCATATTAACATTATCTATATTTTTCGCCCTTATGTCAACAAAATATTGATGCATCTTTGTAAAATAACCCTGCGTTTCCTTTTCATCCGTATCTGCCGGCGGTATTGCCATCAAACCGCGCGTGCGCAAAGACGGTAAAACAGCGATCTGCTCGATTAAATCTTTCAGATTTTCCGGAAGAACACCGGATTTGTTCTCTTCTTTACCGATATTTACTTCGACCAGTATATCTGTTGTAAGATTGCGGGAAAGGGAGACCCGCGAAATTTCCTCCGCCAGCTTCACGCTGTCCACCGATTGAATCATGCTGACTTTCCCGATTAGTTTTTTCACCTTGTTCGTCTGCAAATGACCAATAAAGTGAAGCTCGCAATGGGCAAGATCATAGGAAGGATATTTTTCACAAAGTTCCTGCACGCGGTTCTCGCCGATGTGGTCGATTCCAAGCTCAATCCCATGGTTTATCACTTCAACCGGAACAGTTTTTGTTGCGGCAAGCAACGTAATATCCTTGAGGTCGCGACCGGATTTCACCGCCGCCTCGGCAATCGTATTCTGAATTACCTTATAGTTTTCTTCCAGACTGCGAAAACGCTGTTCAAACTCATTTAACGACTTTTCCATCATATAAATCTGTCCCTTCTATAACCACTTCATCAAACAGTTTCACAGTGGAAGCTGTCATCAGCTCGTCCTTCGGCGGGTCGGCGTCACAGATGACATAATCCCCTGTGCTGAGAAGCGGAAAGATCTGTTTAAACACCAGTTCACTACCGCGCATTGTATAAACGCCTTTAACTTCTTTTTTTACAGTAAACATTTTATTGTTTTTGTCTTTTACCGTTTTTGTCACCGTAGCAAAATGGACGGCTTTCTGGCTGACCCGTATCCCCGAATACTGCCCGATCTGTATCTGGGCGGCTGCGTTGCGCATGGAAGCGATGGAGGAGTTCATAAAATTGCTTTCTAACACAACAACCGCTTCCGAATCCTTATTCGGCTGATTAACCGCAACAACGGTCGCGGGAACCGCTTCACTAGAGGCAAACGGGAAATTAATTGTAACCTTATTGCCCAGCCTAAATTTTACAATCTGATTCCCCGGAATAACAAACGCAAAATACCAGTCGAAATTTTCGCATATTTTCCCGATCGCCTCATTTTGCGGAACCGACCCCTTTTTCAAACTTGCTTCCAGTGCGGCAGGCGTAAGGGAAAGGACATTGTTGTAATCAAACACGGATTCATAGCCGTCGGTAGAACGAATAAAATAGCCTGAAGCAGGAGCGGTTATGGAGCCCGTAGCCGCTCCTGCGGATGCGGCGAGCGCGGCCCGTTTCGCCTGCAAGGCCGCAATCCGGGCGCTGAAATTCACAGAGCGGTTTGTAACAATCTGCCGCTCGTTCATTAAATAAAGCAAATCGTTCCGGGCATTAGAAAGCTTAGCGGTTTCGCCCGCATTCAAATTGAAAAGAACCTCCGTAAGCTTCAGATTAATTTGCTTTCCAATGGAATCCGGATTTGCCGCATACGTATCACCCGGCGTACTGAGCTTTTTCAGTTCGGAAATCTGGCTGTCCAGATTTTCAAGCTCCTGGTGCACGGCAGCGCTCTGTGCATTGGCATAAATCTGCGCAACCTTTCCGCCCACCCCGACTTTTCCGCCGTCGTTGATGACGTAAGTAAGAATGCCGTTTACCTGCGCGGTAATCGGGCGTTCCTTGCGTATCGCCGTACCGTTCACCTGCACGGTATCAGAAGTGCTGGCGTAGGAAACCGTTTCCGTCTGCACCGGCTCATAATGTGCGTTATAAATTTGGTACCCCAAATAAATGTATAAAAGGATGGCTAAAATAACCGACGAGGTTCTTCTTAAAAACTGGTTATTCATGGAACCATCCTTTCCGATAGATAAATTGCATGGCCTGTTCCACAACCGAATCAAAATCCATGGACTCGTCTATTATAATCCAATGAACATCCGTATCGCGTCGAAACCAGGTAAGCTGGCGTTTTGCATAGCGGCGGGTTTCCCGTTTAATTTTTTCCACCGCTTCCTCCAGAGAATACTGGCCGTTAAAATACGGAAGCAGCTCCTTGTAGCCGATTGCCTGCAGCGCGGCCTGCGAACCCGATTGGCTCAGAACCTCTTTCGCTTCCTGCAGCAAACCTTCCTCCATCATTTTGTCTACGCGGAGGTTTATCCGGTTGTAAAGCGTTTGGCGATCCTTGAAGTCCAGCCCAATCATACAGGCGTCGTACGGAGAGGGCGCTTCCTTCGAACGTCTTAGCTGCTCCGTCATGGTTATGCCCGATGTTCGGTATATTTCAATTGCCCGGACCAGGCGGACGATATTATGCGGATCGATCCGCTTCGCGGATTCCGGGTCAAAGCTTTCCAGCTCGGCAACAAGCGCTTCGGGACCTTCCCTTTCTGCCTTGCGGGTAAGTTCTTCCCGTAATTTCTCATCCCTGTCGGCTTCGATAAATTGAATATTCCGAAGGAGGGAACGGATATAAAGCCCGGTTCCGCCGACAAGAATCGGCAGTTTCCCGCGCGAATACACTTCGCTAATGCATTCCGAAGCAAGCGAAACGTAATCCGCAACGCTGAACGGCCGGGAAGGGTCGGCAAAATCAATCAGATGATGCGGTACACCCCGCATTTCCTCTTTGGTTGGCTTTGCCGTTCCAATATCCATTCCTTTATAAATCTGCATGGAATCTGCGGATATGACTTCGCCGTCCGTTTGCAGCGCGATCCACACCGCTAAGCGGCTCTTGCCGGAAGCGGTCGGCCCGACAACCGCAACGACGGGTATTTTTTCATTTCGGTTCATCATGGCTATTGTATCCGCCCAAACTGGCGCTCCAAATCTTTCTTTTTCATGATGATATACGCCGGCCGCCCGTGCGGGCAATAGCGGATATCCTCATCCTCCAACCGCTGAACAAGTGCGGCCAGCTCCTGCGGCGAGCTTTCGTTCCCGGCCTTCACCGCCGCGCGGCACGCAATATTATGGTACAGCCAGTTGAGCTTTTCGGTCATAATATCATTTTTTGCGTTTTGCAAATATCCGGCAATTTCCATGACTGCGGAGGCAACATCTTCTTCTAAAATCATCGGCGCACTACGAACCAGCACGGTACCAGAGCCAAAATCCTCAATTTCAAAACCCGCTTCGGCGCAAAGGGAAAGGGATTCCAGAATCGCAGCATACTCGTTTTTTTCCAACGTAACCGTGACCGGTTTCAGAAGCATTTGCTGAACCGCCTGGCCACCCTCTGCTTTCAGCTTTTCATAAAGCATCCTCTCATGGGCAGCGTGCTTATCAATAAAGACCAACTCGTCCTCCCCGCGCTGGACAAGAATATAGGTGCTGAACGCCTCCCCAACCAGCTTTCCCGGCTTTTGCGGTTTCGGCGATATTTCCTCCGCCGGCGGCGCCTTCGGCTCGACGGGAATTTCGTCCGCTTTCTGCACAGCGGGCATATTGGAAGCCGGTTCAGCCGGCGCAGGCTCGGGAGCCTCAATCTTCTTCACTTTAAAAAGGGTATTGTAAAGTGGAACCTGAACGTCGCTGACGGCAAGCCGACGTGAAGATTCCTCTGTTTTTTGAAAAGGCCGCACCGGGGGCTTTATCCCCCATTCCATCTGAACAGGCGCTTTCGGCTGTTCAAATGCCGGGACTGCCGGTTTCGGCAAGGTCATTACATTCGGCGTATCCCCCTGATTCAATGCGGTTTTTACGCCATGGTACACCACATCAAAAACCGGCTTTTCGTTCATAAAACGGACTTCAATTTTCGTGGGGTGAACATTCACGTCCACTGCATGAAAAGCAATTTTTAAATGAAGCACACATGCCGGAACTTTTCCAACCATAATGAACCCCTTGAAAGCTTCTTCCAAGGCAACCATTGCGGTGCGGCTTTTCACATAACGGCCGTTGATAAAAAACTGCTGCATGCTCCGATTGGGGCGCGCTGCAGACGGCTTGCTGACAAAACCCGAAAGCGCCACCCCGTTGAGTTCATAATCGACGGGGATTAACCCTGACGTAAATTCTTTCCCATAAACCGCGTAAATGGCGGATTTCAGTTTTCCGTCCCCGGGGGTGTGCAGCGTTTCTTTTCCGTCGCGCAGAAAACGCAGGGAAACCTCCGGGTGGGAAAGCGCGATCCGGTCAAGGATCGAGGCGATCGCATTGGCTTCCACCACATCTTTTTTCAGAAATTTCATCCGCGCCGGAGTATTATAAAACAGGTCGCGCACCACAATGGTCGTCCCCTGCGCGCAGCCGGCATCCTCACAGATTTGTTCAACGCCGCCGTCAATGACATAGCGCGTACCGGCAAGCTCGTCCTTCGTGCGCGTCAGCATCTCCACATGGGATACCGCCGCAATCGAAGCTAGCGCTTCACCGCGAAAACCCAGGGTAGAAATGGTATCCAAATCATCCTGGCTGTGTACCTTGCTGGTGGCATGGCGTAAAAAGGAAACGGCGACATCGTCGCGAAAAATACCGCTTCCGTTGTCCGTAACCCGCATATAGGTTATTCCGCCGTTTTTTATTTCCACAGTAACCGCAGAGGCACCCGCGTCAACTGCATTTTCAACCAGCTCTTTAACGACGGAGGCAGGGCGCTCAACGACTTCACCCGCCGCAATCAGCTCGGCGACATGTTTATCCAGTACGTTGATTATCCCCATTCTTTCCCTCCTTTACGAATTTATCAAAGAATTCCTCGAAATTGATGTCTTTGAACAGCTTTACTGCTGCACGCGATCGCATTTTTAAAACACCCTTGTTTCCAAATACGAAGGCAGTACTGCCTATTCTTTTGCCAAGGCGGTCAGCTCAAACAGCGTATTCATGCATTCGATCGGCGTCAGCGTGTTTACGTCGAGCCTTCTCAGCCTATCCAACACTTCCGCTTCATTTGGGGGCGTAATCGAAAGCTGTATTTCTTCCTGTTCATCCTGTGTACTGCGCCTGCCGCGTTTTTTCGGCATCGAAACCTCCTGGCCGCTTTCCAGCTCCGCCAGAACCTGCTTCGCACGGTTCACGATTTTCTCCGGAACGCCGGCAAGCTTCGCAACTTCAATGCCGAAGCTGTCATCCGCTCCGCCGCGCACAATCCGGCGAAGAAAGGTAATATCGTCCCCGCGCTTCTTCACGGCAATATTATAATTTTTCACGCCGTCTACCAGCTCTTCCAGCTCGGTAAGCTCATGATAATGCGTTGCAAAAAGCGTTTTTGCGCCAAGAAGCTTTTTATCGGCAACATACTCCAAAACAGCACGCGCAATGCTCATTCCGTCAAAGGTGGACGTGCCGCGTCCGATCTCATCCAGAATCAGCAGGCTGTTCGGGGTTGCATTTTTCAGGATATCGGCAACCTCGGACATTTCTACCATAAAAGTGGACTGTCCCGACGCCAAATCATCCGATGCGCCCACACGTGTAAAAATGCTGTCCGTAATGCCGATTTCCGCATAAGAAGCCGGAACAAAGCACCCGATCTGCGCCATAATAACAATGAGCGCCACCTGCCGCATATAGGTGGATTTTCCCGCCATATTCGGTCCGGTAATAATAGCCACGCGGTTTTCGTTTTTGTCGAGCATAACGTCGTTTGGAACGAAAGGAGCGTCGAGCAAAGCTTCCACCACCGGATGGCGGCTTTCCTTCAGAATCAGCTTTCCATCCAGATTCACAATCGGGCGAACATAATGGTTGTCCGCCGACACCTGCGCAAAGGAAGCCAGAACATCAAGCCGTGCCACAGCATGCGCCGTTTTCTGCACGCGGGTAAGCTGTGCGGCGACTTCTTTCCGTATCGCGTCGAAAAGCTGAAATTCGAGCTGTACGGATTTATCATGCGCGCCGAGGATTTTTCCCTCCAGCTCTTTCAGTTGAGGGGTAATAAACCGTTCGCAGTTTGTAAGCGTTTGCTTTCGTATGTATTCCGGCGGCGCCTGGTTCTTATAGCTGTTGCTGATTTCAATATAGTAACCGAAAACGCGGTTATATCCAACTTTCAGCTTTGGAATTCCGGTCCGTTCCCGTTCCTGTGCTTCGATTTGGGCGATAATCCCACGTCCGTCGCTCATATCCCCCTTGAGAAGATCCAGTTCTTCATTGTAGCCCGGCTTAATGATACCGCCCTCCCGGATGGAAAACGGCGGGTCCTCCACGATGGAACGTTCAATCAACTGCGAAATATCGTCAAGCACATCAATGTCCTGATAAATTTCCGCAAGGAGATTCGACTTTACCTCTTTCAGCATATTCTTTAAACCCGGAAGCCTTGCCGCCGCAGAGGAAAGTGAACGAAGCTCCCTTCCGTTTGCAGAACCGTAAACAATACGGGACATCAGGCGTTCAAGATCATGGATTCCAGTCAGCTGTTCGGAAATACCGCCGCGCAGAATGGGGTCGTCCACCAGTTCCTGGACCGCGTTTAGCCGCCTGCTGATTTGAGCCGGACTTAAAAGCGGCTGCTCAATCCAATTCCGGATTAAACGCTTACCCATAGCCGTACGCGTTTTATCGAGCACCCAAAGAAGCGAACCCCGCTTTTCCTTGTTACGCATGGTTTCAAGCAATTCCAGGTTGCGGCGCGTATTTAGGTCTAAATGCATAAATTGTTTTCCGGTGTAAAGATCTATCGTATTAATCCGTTCGATTCCGGTGCGCTGCGTCTGTTTCAAATAGCAGAACAGCGCGCCGAGGGCGCGGACGATATTCTCCTTACCGGAAAGATCTAAAGCTTCCAGATTTTCTTCATGGAAATGCTGTAGAACCAGGGACGAACAGATCTCCTTTTCGAAGTCCTCGTGGTCAAGCAATTCCATGCTGGCGGAAAGGCGTTCCCGGATAAACTTCGGGAGCTCCGAAAAACCTAGGACATTCGGGTTAATCAGGATTTCCCGCGGAGAAAAGCGCGCTAGCTCATTTTTTAGCTTTTCGGATAAATCTCCGCCGCTGAGGGTGGTGGCATGCAGTTCCCCGGTGGATATATCCGCAAAGCAAATGCCCGCCTCCGCGCCTTCAACGCAGAGCGAGCAAATGTAGTTATTGCGCGTTTCGTCAAGCATGCTGCTTTCCAGCACGGTACCGGGCGTAATGACGCGGACAATATCACGTTTTACCAAACCTTTGGCTGAGGCGGGGTCTTCCATCTGCTCACAGATCGCCACCTTGTACCCTTTGGCAACAAGGCGGGCCACATAGCTTTCATAGCTGTGAAAAGGCACGCCGCACATGGGGGCGCGTTCCTCCTGTCCGCAGTCGCGCCCCGTCAGCGTTAAATCCAGTTCTTTCGATGCAAGCTTGGCGTCATCATAAAACATTTCATAGAAATCACCAAGTCGGAAAAACAATATTGTATTGGGATTCTGTTTTTTTATTTCAAAATACTGTTGCATCATTGGTGACAGATTTGCCATCGCCTGCACTTCATCTCCTTATAAATCTTTCAATTTAATGGCACCCGCCGCAGGACGAGCAGTTCCCGCCGCAGGAGGACGGCTCGTAATCGGTTGTCTCCGGGTCTTCGCCATCGGCAGACTGCCGGATGATTGCTTCAATGCGCTGCAAAAGGGCGTCCATTTCTTCCTTTGCTTTATTGTAAGCAGTCATGTTCGGATTCTGCATAATCTTGGCATAAATGTGGCGCAGCTCTTGATTAAGCAGCTTCATTTTTTCGGTGTCCTGCTCCGGCTTTGACGCTTCGTTGCTTATTGCGATTCTCTTTAAATTAAATTCGCCGATTAATCTTTGAAGTTCCTGATCGTCGTCGCTGTTCTGCTTTGCAAGTTGCCAGTTCAGATACCGGTCATCCTTCTGAATTTCCTTGCCGATTTCTCTCGCGAGGCTGATAATGTCCATGTTGAAACTCCTTAAAGTTATTTTATTCGCTCTCCGCTTAAAACCCAGTTGCGCGCGGAGGTAATGCGTACATTTTGGAAGCTGCCGATTAGGCTTTCGTCCCCTTGGAAATCCACGATAATGTTGCCGTCGGTTCGACCGGCTAAAAGTCCCGTTTTGGGATTCCGATCCTCGACAAGCACACGCTGAGTGGTGCCAACCATGGCGGTACACCGCCGCGCGGCGATTTGCTCCTGTGTCTTACAAAGCTGCGCAAACCACTTTGATTTTTCCTCCGCCGGAACGGGGTCTGGCATTTTCGCCGCCCTTGTACCCACGCGGGGCGAATAGATAAATGTATAAAGCGACGTAAAGCCAACCTTTTGAATCAAGTCAACCGTATCCAAAAATTCCTCATACGTTTCCCCAGGAAAACCGACGATCACGTCGGAAGTAAGGGACAGGTCGGGAATTTTCTCCTTTGCGTATTCGACAAGTTCAAGGTACTTTTCCCGGGTGTATCCCCGGTTCATTTCCCGCAGCACCCGGTTGTTCCCGGATTGGAACGGCAGATGCAGATGGTGGCTGATGTGCTTCCCGTTTGCAATGGTGTCGATCAGCTCATGCGTTGCGTCTTTCGGGTGCGAAGTCATAAAGCGGATGCGGTAATCGCCCTCCACCTCGTCAAGCATCCGGAGTATCTGCGAAAAATTCACCGGCTCTTTAAGATTTTTGCCATACGAATTGACATTTTGCCCAAGAAGGGTGATATCCTTATAGCCTTCCTTAACAAGAGCGGAAAACTCATCAAAAATCGCTTCCGGCGTCCGGCTACGCTCCCGCCCGCGCACATAGGGCACTACGCAGTAGGAGCAAAAATTATCGCATCCGTACATAACGGTAAGCCACGCTTTAACGGTTCCGTCGCGGCGGACCGGCAAGCCCTCCACAATCTGCTGATCCTCGCTTTCGTCCCCGCGTTCAAACACGCGGCGACCGTCGGTAATCGCGGTGTACAAAAGCTCCGGCAGCCGGTGGATTACATGCGTGCCGAAAACCAGATTGACAAACGGGAAACTCTTGCGTATCCGTTTGGAAACATGTTCCTGTTCCATCATGCAGCCACAAAGCGCGATAATGAGCGACGGATTGCGGCGCTTTACATTTTTTAAGGCGCCCACATTGCCGAAAACCCGGTTCTCCGCATGCTCGCGGACGGCACAGGTATTATAGAGTATAAGATCGGCTTCTTCCTCTTTATCCGTAAAAGAAAAGCCCATCTCCGAAAGAAGGCCCTTGATTTTTTCGCCGTCCGCCACATTCTGCTGGCAGCCGTACGTGTGCACGAGCGCCATGGGGACGGGGCCGCGCTTCCTGACCGCCATAATTTGCGCCAAATCGCGGATATAATCGGATTGCGACCGGGTCTGCGGCGGCATTTGAACCGGAAAATGTTCTGACAAAAAGGTTTACCTCCTACAATATATGGTTTTTATATTATTATACCACAGGCGCAAAGTGCCGCTGCGATATATTTATAAATTGCATAATTGCCGTTTGGGCTATTATACCATGTTGCGGAAATCACTTCAAGGCAAAATGCACAAAGCCCCGCGGCTCACCGAACCGCAGGGCGATTTGCCACATAATCTTTTCACTTTATCTTTTTTACTTTGTACATCCAGGGAATCGCCCGCCAAATGGTAATCCTGCGCTTCAAATCCTTATCCGTCTGCTTCCCGGTGACCAGAAGCTTGTCGTACCCCGCCACGCGGAGATACCCGCGAATCGCGTTATAACCCATTCCCTCTTGCAGAAGGATATCCACCCCGTTCATAATGGTAAGCGGAAGCTTTTGCCGTTCAAACAGCCGTATCAACTCGACATCGTCCCGATAATTTGTCTTAAGGATATCGTAGATGCGCAACATAGCGTCGGTATGCTGAAAAATATTCTTACCAACCGGTTTTAGTTTGCCCCTTTTTAATTCAATAATATTGTCGCGTTTTAAAATTGTGGGCGATTGCACAATAACCTCAGCGGACAGCAAACAGTTGTAAACAAACTCTTCCGCGTAACCGTGCGAGCAGGTATCAAAAAAGCGGATCTTCCGTTCGAATAGGAATTTTCGTTTGATCAATATTGCCGATATATCAATGTGAATGGTATTTTTTATAATATTCTTTATATATTGCGTGCCCGGCTCAGTACAAACTGCCTTGCTCATTCGGCGTTCCGCCGCATTGGCTTCTTCTTCATTCAAACTTCCGAAAACAAAATCAGCAGAAGTGCGGGCAGCGGTTTCAAGATAACCCTGAAGGAAATCACGGTAGAGCCTTCGTGCAAATATAAAAGTAATATAGTCGCCGCCCGATTTTTGCAGGCCCGTATTCAAAGCCGCGGCAACCGGCCCGTCCCCGTTCTGGATTACAAAGCCACGAAGCTTTTTTTCTTTTATAAATTGAACCGCTGCCAAAACCGTTTTATCCGACGAGCCCATATCGACTACGATAAATTCCGCTTCCAGCCCGGACACCTGCGCTGCAACAAAGCGCAAAACCCCCGTTATTTCCCGTTCGATATTTTTGACTGGAATAATGACAGAAAGTTTCGTAATCTGCATCGCCGAACTCCTTTCCTGCGTCTGCCCTGTGCATATAATTATATCATAATGTTCCTTTTTTTAAAGATGAAAACTGCCGGATATCCGTCTATTTTCTCAAATTCTTTCAGTCAAAATCGCTTTTAAAAACGGGAGTGTCAATTTTTTCCTCTTCGTGCTCTTTTAAATAACGGGCGGCGGCGTTATATTTGCTGTCGTTCACAAAATGCATCAACCGTTGGACAATCTCTTCGGGCGGCTGTTTCATGCCCCCACGCGCCCACTGGACCACAATCCCTACCAGCCCGAAGGAATAAAAGTCAGCGGTAAACTCCTTATCCGCACCATCAATCTGCCCCTGGGAAAGAACATCGATAATTTCTTCCAGAAGCCCCTTTGTCACCTTGAAAAAATAATCCTGAAAGGCATTCTGCCCTGTCACGCTTAATGCATTCGTATAAAAATACTGCTCGCTTTTCATAGTCTTCAGTATTTCCAGCACCACTTCATCCCATTCTTTAAAGGTACGGTGCTGCGTTAGGACGGAAACCACTTCATTATAATAGATCCAATCTACCAGATCGTACTTATCCTTAAAATGGTAGTAAAAAGTCTGCCGGTTTATTTTACTGTTTTGCATAATATCGGAAACCGATATTTTTTCAAGCGGCTTTTTCCGCATTAATTCCTTGATTGATGCCGCTATTGCATTTTTGGTAATCAGTGAATCAGACATTTTTATACTCCTGTAGAAGATTGGTAAGCAACAGGTAACATTAGTTATCATTTTAACAGCAATTTCCATTTTTTTCAATATATGTGTATCACGACTAACTCAAAATTTAATTCTAAAGTTAAAATTCATTCATAATTTATGCTTGAACCGGATGTTGAGGAACGCAAAAAATTTCTAAGCTTTACGAATGTGCATGCATCTGCAGGGAATCAGCTTCATTCATGGCTATGGATTCCTGCCATATGCCATGGCCTGTGCAGGCTGTGTGCTTTAGGGATGCGGCAACGAATGTGAACTGTTTAAGGATGAACATTGTATCAAATGTGCGGAAGAATGTGATAAATGCGCGACGCAATGCCAATCCATGTAAATTTCCAGCAAATCCCGTTTTTTCCTGCAACGGTCGGAAATATTGCAAATCTATATTTCCTTCATTAATTTTTTATTAAATTATCGTATTATTGCCATAAATCACCAACCAAACAGAAAAAGGGATATAATAAATATAATTCAATCGATTACAAGAACCTTTTTTGAAATATTGCTTAATTTCCATGAAAAAGCCGTCCGTCAAGGGCGGCTTTTTCATGGCTGAGTTTTATTCTTGGATTTTTGATTTTGGAGAAATCCCAATGGCTATGCTGGAATAAGAACTGGAAATCGCAAAGCTTGGGCTCTTCTATGGAGAAGCCGGCATTAGCCCGCTTCATTCTCATTGTTCCCTGATAATTTTCTTTTGTCGGTCTTAATAACCGCATAAACTTCATCTTCCGGATCGAGTATTTTAACCTCTGCGGGCAGGTTGAAATCAACGCCGGTGACATTTTCTCCGGAATTTTTCTTTGAGATATCCGCGGCTACCTCGTTCGGTATCAGCGCAGTCTTTCCTTCCACCTCAACTTCCGGTTTAAGAACCTGTAACTGTAATAATCTGCTTTCCAATTCCGATTGGCCATTGAAATGAATCGGCAAAATCATTCGAACATTTTGATCCTTCTCGGCCAGTTGAACGGAAACATGCAGAATTTTATTGTCTACGGGGTGTTTTTGTACTTCCTTAATAAAACCAAATTCTTTTTTGTCCCCGAACGCAACCCACAATTTCGCGTTTGCCCCATGTTTCGCGATTATTTTGTTCATCGCGGAATATTCAAACTTTACTGGGGTGGAAACGGCCCCCGGTCCATTAAGAACACCCGGGACAAAACCGGCACTCCTCACTTTCTTTGTGCTTTCGCTTCTTTCCATCGCATTTAAAATGATCTCTTGCATAATAAGACACTCCTTCTTGCTTTCGTACTATTTTTCGAATGTATTCGCTATTTTTTTATTCTACACGATAATTATTAACTGGTCGTGAATACCCTGCGCACGTTTTAAACGAAAACCGCCTGACTCCTTTGAAAAAATAGAGCCAGACGGCTTAAATCCATTGCTATTCTACGATTTTTGTGTCTATTTGCTTGAACCAGTTCAATAGTTGCAGCCTTTTTTACGCTTCATTTTTCATTGGCGTTATTGATTGCTATTGAGTTTTCTAGTTTTCCTATCCCGAATGAATCAGCCACGTAAGCGATGCAATTATCCATGAAACAAGGCTTTCCGCGCCCTCGTTCTGATTTGGCTCTCCGGCGGTAATACCGTCCCTGCAGCCGCCCGTGTCCGGATCAATGAGGGAAACCTTCCGGATGTTTTGCCCGGTGTACCAGCCAAGGCACTGCCTGGCTCGATCCAGGTAGCGTGACTCATCGGTCAACTCATGGGCTTTCAGGCAGACGAGAAGCGTTTCGCATGCCTCTACCGGCTGCTGGTCGTATTCAGCCGGCTGCTGCCCTTTCAGGAACCAGCCTTTGCAGCCCACCGGACGAAAGATATCTCCGACAAAGGTTTTCTCCAGAAGAAAGTCGAGACTTTCAAAGCCGATTTCGCGGTACCTTTTTTCCCCTGTTGTTTCATATGCAATCAGCATCGCCCATGGCAGGATGGAATTGCAGTATGTGATTTTATCCTCAAACCATTTCCAGTCCGGAGCGGCACAGTGCTCATAGGCATCGCTGATTTCGCAGGCAAGACGGATCACGAGTTCGCGGGAACCGCTGTCTTTCCAGTAATTCAATCCGATCACAGCGTAGGCTTTCGACCTAAGATATGTAAGCTCGTTGCAACCGGATACCGTCTGGCGCAAAAGGTCATCCGCCACACCGCGAATTTCTTCCGGCAGGTCGGATCGGGACGTCGTGAAGCCCAGCGCCCACATGCAGCGCCCAAAGCAGTCCTGCGAGCCTTTTTCCTCTGAAAAGCGGCGGTCATAATCCATAAAGTTGCGGAACCATGCTCCGTTTTTGGCATAGAGCAGGAAGCCGAGATAGCGGACCGCCAGTTCCAGATATTTCTGTTTCTTTGTCAGCTCGTAGAGCAACGAAGCCATGATGAGCGCCCGCGCGTTGTCGTCGGTGGTGTAGCCCTTGCACGGATCGGGTACGGAACGTTTTGCATGCTGAAACATGCCGGTGTCGTCGGTCATGCGGAAGATATAGGCGTCATTCGGCAATCTTAAGTCTTTCATGCTCAGCCTCGCTCCTTTCGCAAGCTTCTTGGCGCGTCTGACGGAAGGTTGTGGCGTAACGATCCGCAACGGCATCCCAGCGCATTGTTTTACCGAAGCACAGGGTCTTTGCCTCCATCTCCTTCCGTTTTTCAGGATGTTCGATCAGAAAATTGATAGCCTCGCCAAGTGACCGGGAGTCCTTAAAATCAGCAAGTAGGCCGCGGCCGTCCGCAAGCATTTCCTCCGCGTAGAGGTAGGGTGTGGAAACGATCACCCTGCCGTATCCCGCCGCATAGGCGAGGGTTCCGCTGACCGCCTGATCGCGGTTAAGGTACGGCGTCATATAGATGTCAGAAAGCTGCAGCCCCCGGACGATTTCCTCCTTCGTCAGATATTTGTTCACAAACCGGACGTTGTTTTCCAGCCCAAATTCCCGAACCTTCTTTTCCAGACTCTCGCGGTAGGATTCACCGTACTGCTTGCGCACAACAGGATGGGTCTGACCCAGAATGAAATACAGCACATCGGGATGCTTTTGCACAACCTGGGCGATTGCTTCAATGCCGTATTCCAAACCCTTGCCGGGACTGATCAGTCCGAAAGTGCTGATGACCGTACGGCCTTCCAGATGCAGTTCCTTTTTCAGCGCCTCTCTCGGCGGCAGGTCAAAGGAGGGAACGCCGTGAGGAATCATCACAATCTTGGAGGAATCAACCCCATAGGCTTCCTCGAGAATCCTGCACGAGTTGGACGCCATCGTCACAACCTTTTTGCTCCTGCGGCATAGCTCCCGCAAAACCTCCCGCTGTTTCTCGCTCGGGTCAGGCAGGATGGTATGCAAGGTGGAGATGATTGGTTTTTTCACCCGTTTGGCCAGTTCCAGCAGATAATCCCCCCAGTTGCCGCCGTAGATACCGTATTCGTGCTCCACGACGAGGAAATCAATGTCGGAGGCATTGATCCGCTCCGCAGCTTTCAGGTAGCTTGTGCAGTTCTGCTGCGGAAAGTCGAACAACACATCGCCGTCATAGGAATACTTCCCGTCGCTGATTGCAATAACGCTGGTTTTCAGATTATCTTTCTTTTTCAACTCCCGAACAAGATCCTGCGTAAAGGTGGCAATGCCGCATTCGCGCGGCGGATAGGTGCTTAAAAAGGCAATATGTAAACGTTTTTCCTTCGATTCCAAATTCATTCCTCCGTTCTCGGCCGAATCATCAGACAGCCAGGTGTTTGGCCGATTTAATCATATCGGGCGTGTAGATAGAATGCTTAAGCTTCGACGCGCCTTCCACGGTGCTCCCATCGGTCACAATGCATTCCGACAGTTCGGCTCCGTCCTCCAGAACCACGTTGTTCCATAGAATGCTATTGGCAACTTTACATTTTTTCCCGATTTGGCCGTTGTCCCCAATTACCACGTTGGGGCCAACGGCCGCTCCGGCTTCAATGCGCACGTTGCGACCAAGGCAGACCGGGCCCCGCAGCACGGCCGTTCCGCTGATATGGGGGTCTGAGGCGCTGTACACGGCGCGCTCATGGAAATTGATCTCCGGCAGGTGCAGCCGTCCTTCGAAGCCGTCCCGGTGGGCCTGGATGTATTTTTCAGGCGTTCCAATATCCAGCCAGTAATTGCAGCCCTTGTAAACGGCGATCTTCCGCCCCTGCTCGAGCAGCTTCGGAAAGACCTCCCGCTCGACCGAAACCGGCCTTCCGGAAGCAATCTTCCGGAGCACCGAGGGTTCAAAGACGTAAACGCCCGCGTTGATGAAATGGGAAACGACCTCATGCGGGGCCGGCTTTTCCTTGAACAGATAAGCATATCCGTCCTCGTCATATTCGATCACGCCATAGGCGGAGGGATTTTCAACCTGTGTGACTGCGATTGTAACGTCCGCTTTCTTCCGCTTATGGTAGCGGAGCATTTCGCTATAATTGATGTTGCTAAGGATGTCGGCGTTAAACACCAGGAACGTATCATCAAAATATTCCTCACAGTTTTTGATAGCGCCGCCCGTCCCGAGCGGGGACTCTTCACAGACATAGTGGATTTTCAAACCGAAATCCGACCCGTTGCCAAAATACTGTTCGATAACCTCCGGCCGATAACAGGTGCTCAGCACGATTTCACGTATCCCGTGCAGCTTCAGAGCTTCCATGTTCCGCTCCAGTAGTGGTTTGCCCATCACCGGCACCATCGGTTTCGGCATCCGGTCGGTCAAGGGGCGAAGCCGTGTTCCCAGGCCGCCCACCAGAAATAGTGCTTTCATAAGTATTCCTCCTTTTACGTCCCACTAATTAATTCGATCATGCGAGGCCGCTAAGGCACCGGGCAACTGAGGATATAGTCGAGCACCTCGTCCAAAGATGCGGTCGCCAGCGCGATGCAGGTATCCGCAGCGCCGTAGTACATCTTGATCTTGCCGGTTTCCTTGTCCAACACCCAGCCGCAGGGGAAGACAACATCCTGCACGTCGCCTTCCTTTTCGTAAACCTCCTGCGGACCGAAAATCCATTCGTCGCTGCGGTGGAGCACCTTCAGCGGATCGTCCCGGTCCAGTAGTGCAAGGCCCAAGCGGTAAACCGCACCGGAAGCTGTCTGCCGGACGCCATGGTACATGAGCAGCCAGCCCTCCGGAGTTTCAAGGGGCTGTGCGCAGACGCCCACCTTCCAGCCATCCCACCAGCTTCCTCCGCGGGAATTGATCAGAATATTATGGTCGCCCCAATACCGGAGGTTTTCAGAGCAGGAAATCCAGATGTTCGCACCGCGCTCGATCGGTCGGTGGATCAGCATCCAGCGATTTCCGAATCGGCGCGGAAAAATCGTCGCGTCCTTATCCTCCGGCGGCATGATCGCACCCAGCCGCTCGAAGTGTTCGAAATCCTCCGTCATTGCCATGCTCACAACTGCGCCGGATTTCGAATAGGCCGTGTAGACAATGGCATATTTTTTCAGCTCTGGTATGTAGGTAATGCGTGGGTCTTCAATGCCCCAGGCTTCTTCCGGATGATCCGGGTCCGGTGCCATGGTAGGAGACTTGTCAATAATCCAATTGCTGACGCCGTCGTCACTAACCGCTTTCGTCAAATGGGAGAACCCGCGTCGATCCTCCACGCGGGCAAGCAGCAGCACCTTTCCGTTGAACATCGTTGCCGCCGGGTTGAGCACTACGTTCACCGGATAGGGCCAGTCCTTGGCCGTAAGGATCGGGTTAAAGGGATAGCGCCGGAAAAGTTCTTTGTAAGTATTGTGTCCGGCCCTCAGCCGCGTTTCAAAATGGTTCATTTCATTCTCCTTTCCTTCGTCTAGGCTTCTGTACGAATGGTTAAAAATTACCGGGCCTTACGGTCACTTCATACAGCAACTGTAAAACCCGGTGTTCTGGATCGCTTCATTAAGGTGTTTGTTTGAAGTGCCGCTTTTTCTTTATCAATCCGACTTTCCTTTAATTTATACGTTAGCAAAGCATAAGCCATTCTCACTTGGCACTCAATATTACTGAGTGCTAATATAATTATGTTAACCTGATATTTTGCCGTTGGCAATATTGAAATTTGGCTAATATTCTTGAAATAGAGCTATTATGTTAAATTATCCCAATAAACCTCTTAAAAACTCACGATTTCTTCAATACAATTTATAAAAATGATTTGCAGGCAAAATTTTTCTGAAACAACTCCATGAAAAAAGGTATTGACATTTTTAAAAAGCAGTGCTATATAAAATAATAGAAAGTTAGCACTTGTGGGCTGTGAGTGCTATCCTCTGGATATATAATCAAATAGAAAGCAAGGAGTTGTTGCCTATGATTGCTTTGAAACCCGATGTAATGGGAAGCAACTGTTCTGCTTTCGGATAGCCCTTTCACACGAGAACTTTTCGAGGGCATGTTGCAGTTAGCCCAACATGGAATCATCTTCAAGGCCGAAATGCCGGGTGTTTTGTACAGGGATATCCAATTGGTTATAGGACGGGCTGGTGGGGACTTTTCGTCCGGGATATCCGAAGGAAGTTTCGGCCGACCCACATGTTCAATGCAAACATTGGTCAAATTACACCGCAATGCCGGGAAGCATATCGTCGGTCCCTCCGATATGCTTCCCGGCGCTTTTGTTTGGAGGCCTGATCAGGAATGGAAAGCACCATATTGCTGTTTGACTTCGACGGGGTCTATCGGACGCAAAATTTCTACAGCCGGGAAAAATGCCGATGGATTCATAAAAAACATATGCCCGGAGTCTGTACATATTGCGATCCGCAAGCGCGAAATCAATTGCGCGAGCGTATCAAAGACATAGGCCGGCCGGTACTTGCCTTTCTCGGTTCCGGGAACTACCACTATATAACTTTTTTTCTGGCGGAAAAGATCCGGGAAGATTTTGCACTTGTTTTGTGCGACCATCACAGCGACATGAAGCGCCCTGCCTTCGGCAACCTTCTTTCCTGCGGAAACTGGTTACGGCAGGCTGCGGAACATCTGCCACATCTGAAACAGATCGTTTTGGTGGGCGTGAACGACGCCGAATTGGCTGAACTGCCAAATTCAAAGAAGATAACGCTTTTCCCCGGAGGCACGATTTCCGGGGGCACAAATTGGGTTAGAGAACTGGAACAGGCCATTCTTTATCCGGTCTACTTCTCTGTTGATAAGGACGTATTCAGCAAAAACGCGGCATGGACAAACTGGAATCAAGGTATCATGGAGCTCCACCAGTTTTCGGAGGCTTTCTGCGCGGTTGCCGAAAGCCACAGGGTGGTAGGAATGGACATCTGTGGGGAATTCCCTGCAATCTATGGAAACCTGTTTGTTTCAAACACGGCAAACCAGAAAAACAATCAGGCAAATCACGAACTGCTGCAATTGTGGAAACGGCATCTCCCCGGTCCGGATTCCACAAAGCAGAGCGATAATCCGAAATTGCCAAATGTTCATCGCCGTGAACATAATTTATCTGTAAAATTGTAGGCATATAACGAAAAAATCCCGAAAACCGAACGGTTTTCGGGATTTTTGTTGCCGTTTCAACAGGCTAGGGGTATTCGCTCATTTGGAGGGCGCTGGACTAGCAGTAAAGAATCAGCGATCCAACCCTTCTTGTTTCCGCCAGAGAAAATACTTGTCTGAACTTTTCTTCGGTAGAGCGAAGCATTTCAAATACGAATGATCCGGCGGCGCTTGGCGACCGGGATCGTTCGTAAAGCAGTAGGTAATAAGCGGCCTGTCCGAAAACGGGCGCTTATTTTTTCAGAATAGTAGCGACCTGCGAATACTTGTAATCTTCATTCCACTGGGCATAAGCGCTGTCGGAGCGGTGATCGGTCAAATCATAGTTTTGCGCCAGGTAATCACCGAAATAAGTGCCGACCTTATAGGCTCCCCAAAGATTCAGATGGCCGGAATTGTTCATATCGTTGGCAAAGTCAATACCGATATCTTCAGCCAGATCATACAGGTCCAGAAAAGGAATCTGATTGCTTTCTGCATAGTCTGCCACTGTATTAAACAGCGCCTCGCAGTCATTGATCCAGCCGCTTTGCTGATTCGGTCCGCTGTAATCGCAAGGCATATTCACCAGTATCAGCTGAAAGTCTTCCGTTTTGGAAAGTTCGATAATCTTATTCAGATATTCCAAAGACTTTTGAGGAATGTCAATCCGGCTGTCCGTATCTTCCCATTTTGAAATCGGCTTCCCGTATTTATCCGTACCGGCCACAAACCCCTTAGTATAATAAACAGAAGAACAATCGAAACCAAAATCCTTCCACTCCAGCGACGACCACCGAAAATGATATTTTAAGACGGGAAAAAGATACGAAATCCGGTCTTCCGGGGGAGTGCAGTTCCAAATGGCGTCCAGCTTGTTAAACGAGAATTTCATATTGTCAATCGCATTGCTCACCAACCCCCGTTCCCCATATTGATTCGTCATTCCAAGGTAAAAAACATCCAGAACCACAATCGGGTGCTGATGTTTTTTCAGGACATCTTTCAACAAGTAATATGTAACGTTAATCGGCTGACCGCCGGTGGCATAATTAAAGCTGGTAATTCCATGCTGTTTCCAAAGCACGTTGGGATCCATGCCTCCGTTCATATGGCTTGAGCCCATAAAAACAACATCATACTGGTCATCGGACAAATAAAGTCCTTCTTTCAGCTTACCCATATGCTGCGTTTTGTACACAAAAACAGGGCTGATCAAGCCGAAGATAGTAAACAGCAAAACCAGAAAAAGGATACCTTTTCGTATGAATCTTTTCAAAGCACATACCCCATTAAAACTGAAAATAGATAAAATTTTGTGCACTATATTCCGACCCGTACACCCCGAACAACACAAGAATAAGCACCGCAGCCAAATAAGCTGTCCAACGCACAACAACGTTTTTACGCATGAAAGCCATCCTCAAATCGATCCGTTTTTTCAGAATATCCACCAACAGGACGATCGCTACACCCAGAATCGCCGCAATAAACTCCGGCTCCGTCAATCCAAGTTGGAAGAGTGCTCCGTTCCAAAGTACGACCGGGTCAAACTGGAACATATTTCCGATTAGCAAAAAGGCATTCTCCATGGTATCCGCACGGAAGAAAATCCATGCAAAATTGACGAGCAGAAAGGTGATGGCTATCTGTGCGATACGATATGCGAAAGAATGTTTGTTGATCCTCAGCGCTTCCTGCGCACGCTCTTTATGCGGCTTCAGCAATAGACCGATGTCCTGGTAGATTCCATGAAGCAGTCCCCAAAACAGGAACGTAAGGGACACGCCGTGCCAGAAACCGCAGACCGTGAACACAATCAGCACATTCAGGCAGCGGCGAAACTTCGAGCACCGGCTCCCGCCAAGGGGAAAATAAAGGTAATCGCGGAACCACGTGCTCAGGGAAATATGCCATCTGCGCCAAAACTCCTGAATCGACTTTGCAAAATACGGGCAATTAAAGTTTTCCGCCAAATGGAATCCCATCATTTCCGCCGCACCAATTGCAATATTGGAATAGCCGGAAAAATCGCTGTAAATCTGAAACGTATAAAAAAGGCTGGCCAAAACAGATTCCAATCCATGGTATTTAGCCGGATTTTCATATACCGTATTGACCAGAATTGCCAGACGGTCCGCTACTACCATTTTCTCAAAATATCCCCACAGCATGCGAAGGACGCCCTTTTTGACACCAATATAGTCAAAGGGATGATCCTCATCGATCTTTTTTAAAAAATCCTTTGATTTTTGGATTGGCCCCGAGATTAAAGTCGGGAAAAAAGAAACAAACAAGGCGTATTTGCCAAGATGGGCTTCGGGCTCCACATCACCGCGGTAGACATCGATTGTATAACTCAGTGACTGAAACGTATAGAAGGATATCCCGACCGGTAAAATCAAATGAACCGCTTCGGTAGCAACACTAAACCCGAACAGAGCTAGCAGGTGGGAGTATGTCTTACGTAAGAAATCCGCATATTTAAAAGCCACCAAAATTCCAATATTGAACAACAAACTGAGTGCAACAATCAACTTCTTATATTTAGGATTTCCTGTTCCGCTGTTTACCCGTCCGATCAGCAGCCCACTACTATAGGTCACCACAGTAGAGGCAATTAAGAATATGGCGTACACCGGACCGGAAAAAAAATAAAAGACGTAACTGGCCACAAGCAAACAAGCCCATTGATACTGGTGTGGAATTTCATAATATACGAATACTGTAACAAAAAGTAAAACGAGAAAACCGATTGAGACAAAGGACAACGCCCTACCCTCCAAATCACTAATCGATAAAGTTTAAGTCGATATAATTGATGAACCTTGTATATTAAAGCACAAAACATAAACTTTTTGTTATCATTTGTAATATTATGTTACTAATTTGTAATATTGAATACAATATTTTGATCTCTTCGCATTATACATCTATTTTAAAAAAGACATCCTCACCTTCATTTTTATGTTCGTTCAGCCACAATAATAAATGGCTTGTTACAAAGAAAAGGTATCCCTTTCGGCGCTTTGCTCCGAAAGGGATACCTTTCAAATATTAAAAACTATTTCTCCGTTGCCACCTGTGTGGCATGACCGGCTTTGCTCGTGTCCTTCGCATACTCCATCAGAGCAACAGCTATAAAGATGGCATTTTACAAAGTTCCCAGAATCAAAAATAGCATGTTGCTTTCAGACTACTATTCATTAAAACGTATAGCCTTATGCAAGCGTTGGAATTGCTTACATAAGGCTATTTTAACATACCGTTCTTTATGCGGCCTGATAATGATTAACGCAAACCGATCCATCTTTACGACGAACTGATTCGCGTTAATCTTGCATTGGTGGAGCATAGCGGGATCGAACCGCTGACCTCTACACTGCCAGTGTAGCGCTCTCCCAGCTGAGCTAATACCCCGTGTACTCGTGACTGTTTTGAAACAGCTTTGTTATAATATCATATTTTTAAGAACATTTCAAGTGCTTTTGTAAAAAAATAAAAAATTTCTAAGATCTATCTCAATAACACATTTACTCTGCGGCACATATACTGTAAAAGCGGGCATGGAAGGAGGATTTCATTATGGAAATGTCTGTAATTCAAAAACTGCAAACATATATTAACGCGGAAGAAAACGATGCAACACTATATAAAGAGCTTGCTAAAATAGCACCAAGCGAAACGGATCGTCAGCTCCTGATAGAATTTTCAGAAGACGAGCAATCCCATGCGGACGAATTCAAACGGATCTATCGCGCTATGACAGGGAGGAGCTATAACCCCATCGTTCAACCGATTGTATTGAAAAATCCTTATTATGATATTTTAAGGGACAGGGTATTGGATGAAAGCGGGGATTTCCGCAAATATGGTGAACAGTATCTGCTGACCACCCAAAACGACACATTGAAAAACGCCTATTACCGAGCCAAGATGGATGAAAATGTTCATGCTTTACGATTACTGTATTTAATCAGCCTGCAGCATTCATCTTAATGAGAATTGCTCTCAATGTTGTGTCCTTTAGCAATTACGAAAAAGTAGTGAATAAAATCCTATAAAGTTTTTCCATCCACATTGGCCGGACTTTTTAAATTTCAGGTGCAGAAAGCACGGATTGACCTGCCCGCCAAGGCATCCTTATCCGCCTGGGGCTCCTCCCCCACCAAGGCCTCACCGTCCCCCAATTCAGCCAAGGCCTCCTCGCGAATATTAAACAAAGCGGAACGGAAACGTCCCGCTTTTTGATTTGCCAAACGGTATGAAACCACGCGGGCTGGGCAATCTATTCAAGAGGTGATTTTATGTCCTATATTGATCCAAAACTTCGCAGCAAGTTTGAATCCTTATCAATCGACTTAAAAAACGAAATTTTAAAACGGGACGTCAAGCTATATACCATTCAGGATTTAATTAAATGCCTGGAAAATATTGTTGCAGAGGGTTAAACCTCTGCTTTTTTATCACCAAATGCCAGTCCGGTTTTTGCAATCACAGTCGATCAAAACATACGAACTGCATAATATAGTACCAGTATAATACCATAAAGGGGACAAAGTATATGAACGATAACTGCGAATTTACAAATCTTTTTCGAAAATTATGGCAAGATCATATTCAATGGACAAGATCATTTATTATCAGTACTGCGGCGGATTTAGGGGATCTGCAATACGTTACAAAAAGGCTTTTACGGAATCCCACCGATTTTTATAATGCTTTAAAACCTCATTATGGCGAAGAAAAAGCAAGAAGGTTTGAAAAGCTTTTGACGGATCATCTTCTAATAGCCAGCAGACTGGTGAAGTCCGCAAAAGCCGGCGATTCGGAAACGGCCAACGAAGAAAGAAGAAAATGGTATTCGAATGCAGATCAAATTGCCAGATTCTTAGCAAATATCAACCCGTACTGGTCGGAAAACCAATGGAAGATCATGCTGCACGAACACTTGAAGCTGACGGAGGATGAAGCAACTAACCGGCTTATGGGCCAATATGCGAAAGATATCGCGTTGTATGACATTATCGAAGACCAAGCCTTAATGATGGCGGATTATATGGCAAAAGGCATTAAGAGGCAATTCGATTAACAAACGGGGTAAAAAAATCTCATTTGGGAGCAGATAGAAAATTTGCTCCCTATTTTTTTATAAATATTTTTCTGATTTAGATTAACTTGATAATACCGGAAAGGTATTGTATACTTGATTGTAGGAAATATTGGTAACTGTTTTTCTATGAAAGTATTTCAAAACAAAAAACAAAAGGAATATCAAAATGAATATAAATCCGCAAATAACAAAAGAGCTTGTTCCCATTCGTGATTTTTCTGCTTACGTCCGAGATTTCCTGTTAGAAGAATCCGTGATTTCCGGCATAAAATGTTCGAAAGAGCAGTTGGAAACTGCTGATTTTTATAAAATAGAAATGCAGAATTGCGTTTTAGAAAACTGCGCCTTGCGCAATTGTGATTTTGAAAATGCAAGCTTTGTCGACGTTGTATTCCAAAATTGCGACCTGTCCAACAGCAGATTTACGGGAGCCTATTTTGAACGATGCCGGTTTGTTTCCTGTAAATGCATTGGAATTAATATGAACGAAACAATTCTGAAACAGACGGTTCTTGAAAAATCAAAAGTGCAATATTCTAACTTTAACAAAGCCAAATTAACAGAAGTTTCATTCGACCATATTGATTTTACCGAATCGTCTATGGCGGAATGCAATCTAAAAAAATTTACTGCAAATCAATCGAAATTTGTTAAGAATAACTTCTTCAAAACAATGCTGGCAGCAATGGACTTTACCGAAAATGAGTTTGCCGCGCCAATCGTATCCACCCCTCCCGTTGAATTAAAGGGAGCCATAATCAATATGTTCCAAGCGGCGGATTTAATCGGGCTTTGGGGCATTACTGTCAAGTATAAATAATATAGAACAAATAAAACAAAGCGCCACGCTTTTGGGCGTGACGCTTATTTTTAGAAAATTTACTTCATATTCTGTTCGTAGCTTTTAATCATATTTTTGACCATCTGGCCACCGACAGATCCAGCCTCTTTAGAAGTCAGATCGCCGTTATAACCCTGCTTTAAGTTAACGCCCACTTCGGAAGCGGCTTCCATCTTAAACTTATCAAGGGCTTCTCGTGCTTCAGGAACAACATTCCTATTACTTCTGGAAGACATAATCAAAACACTCCTTAGTTCATTTAATTAATTTCAAATTTTTTTCTGTCTTGCGTTTGCATTCCTATTTTGTGTACCGTAAAAGCATTTATGAGTGTAAATATTTTGAAAATTAAATGACATATCCTACTGTCGAGTCCTCGCCGGAAAGAAGCAATGCCGCACATACGGCCAGGATTCTCGTCGGGCTTAACTTTGACAGCAGCTTTACTGTAAAATCATGCGGCTCCAGAATCTTTCCGTCAATTGTCGGAACACTTCTCTGAAGGCTTAAAGTAGCGCTCACCTCATCCAGACCCGCAATACTCAGGGTGTCTTTTGCGCTTGTGCCGCAAGTGATCGCCGCGGCTTGCGTTCCGTTCAGGATCTCCGCAGCATGGGAATTTTTCATTTCAAGAATACATAAGAAGCCGTTCGGAATATTCATTTTTTCCGAGGAAATAAAGCTGTTTTTAAATAGAATAATTCCCTTTCCAAGCTCAATCTGCGGAAGTTTTTCGCAATCATATACAAGGTATTTTATCCCTTCGCCCCCATACTTTTTCAGGCTTTTTTCACTGAAATACTGAGCGCCGCCATATCTTTCCAATGTGGGAAGCAGAGTGCATGAAACAGCTGTGTCGATCAATTTGCCGCACAAAATAATGTTTATCATTCTTTACGCCCGCTTTCCATAAAGTCTAATAAACATTATTTGCTGCTGCGCGGAAAGTATGTAACAATTAAAATTGGTTAATTTTTATTTTTTAAAAACTGATTGAGATAGTTTACAAGGCGTCCGGCAATTTCAGCATCCAACTGAATACTGAGCGGACAAAGATCCAAGCCGCGCTCCTGCCCCGCTTTATATACCCACATTGAGAAATATTCATCATTGTACTGAACATCCATAACCGTTCTGCTGTTCATCCGAATTTCCCGGTCACATTTGCGTATATCCATGATTCTGGCCATTTTCCCCACTCCTTTTTATTGATTACCATTATAATTTACAATTCCATATTTTACAATACAAGGCACTCGCCCGGATTTCCGTGCCGGTGCTTTCCGGCTTTATCACCCGGCCAGTTCGTGCAAGGTTCCAAAGGTATACCCCATCGCTTCCCACTTGGAAAGCAACTCATCCAAGATTTCCGAATTGGTTTTGGACGTGCTATGAAGCAGCACAACCGCGCCCGGATGAATCCGCGGTAGAAGCTTATTAAAGGCCTGCTCCTTTGTAGGCTGCTTATCCCTGTACCAATCCACATAGGCAAGGCTCCAGAAGATCGTTTTATACCCAAGTTTATTGGCTTGCTTCAAATTATCAACGCTGTATTTCCCTTGGGGAGGCCGATAATATTTCTGCATATCCTTTCCGATAATTTCCTTGAATTTGATTTCCACGGCGGATATTTCCTTTTTAAACGCCTCCATATCCGATATTTTCGACATATCCGGATGCGTATTGGTATGATTCCCTACAATATGGCCCTCCGCAATCATCCGTTTCACCAAATCCGGGCTTGTATTGAGATAATTTCCCACGACAAAAAAGGCCGACTTCACGTTGTGCTTTTTCAGAACGTCCAAAATTGCCGGCGTATACCCGGCTTCATAGCCGGCGTCAAATGTCAGATAGATCACTTTTTTGTCTGCCGAACCTACAAAATATGCGTTATATTGCTTCAAAAAATCGGACGAAGCATTCCCCGTAGGCTGTTTTCCATTTTCGCTATAACCAAGCCCCCAGTTCGTATTCGCAGCTAAGGTTTCCACGGTAGCCGTCGTCTGCGGACGGTTAAACCTTATCACCACTGCCAAAAGTAGGACAAAGCACACCAACACAATTGCTATTTGTTTTTTCCCAATTGTAATGTACACGTATCCAACACCTGCCTTTGTAGTAAATATATTATTAAGCCGTATAGAATATCAGCGTATTTTTTTATTTCAGTATTTTAAATAAAACCGCCCGTGACGTTCTGTTTCGAAACAAAATAATGAAGCCGGGTTTAAACTGCGGTATACGCGCTTTGCGGTGGCTCTTGGCAGCGGGCTCTTTGGCAATAATGAGTTAATATCAAGTCTAATCTCTCAAATTGACAAGCTCCCTCTTCCACACATATCATGTATTACCCCTTTATTTTCAACAGGAGGTGATAAAAGATATGTGTTGGAATCGTTGCCGCCGCTGCGGATGGTGCAGGTACTGCGGCTGGTTTGGTCAATCCGGATGCTGTGGGTTCTTTAACTGCCGCCGTTGGTTCGGCTGCTGCAATCGACGGGGATGCCAAAACCGGTGCCGTTGCTGTTGGTTCTAATGATAAGGGCTTCGTATTCTGCTGTTTAGCGGATTACGGAGCCTTCCTGCAGAAAAATTTCCATAAATTGTCACACGTTTGTTCACATAATCTTCACATTCCTTGTTTATAGTTGAATCATTCCATTCACACGCGTCACCGTGCAGGTAATAATCCTGCACAATGAAATCACTTTTGAGAAAACCGCCCAGCAATGGGCGGTTTTTCATTTCCAGTATTACATTTGCAAAACGATTACAGAATTTGTGCTTTCGCGGCTTTTGCCTGCGGCTTGAGCTGCTGTTTTTTACTACTTGACATTCCAATGCACGATATTGACAGTTTCAAATCCATGGTCATACTATGGGACATCACACATGAAAGGAATGTCCCATATGAGTCTAACCTGTTATACAAACTCTTCCGATATTGCCGCTGCCAGCAGCAATAATTGTGAAAGCAAGGGCTGCGGCGTGGAAAGCGCAAGGGCATTAAAACGGATTCTTGGTTTGCTAGATAATCTCAACAATGATGACTTGCGCTTACTGGAAGACATCATTGAAAGGCTTCTTTGCAGCAGAAAATGAAATTAAACTCTTTCTTCTGCCCAACCTACCACCCTGTGACAGGGCGGTAGGTTGTTTTTAACTACTTGAAAAGCGTATTTGTTTCCTTAAAATATTCCTGACAGGACGTTTTGAGAAGCTGCAAAAACAAACGAAAAAAAGCATGCAAAAGAATCTCAGTTCATGAAATTCCCTTACATGCCATTCGTCATTTACAGGTAATCAAACATCGATTGCTTCGCTGAAGAATTTGTTGTGAACCGCCGTAACAGCCTTGTCTGCATCGCAGCGGTCAATCAAAACAGAAATCTTAATTTCACTCGTCGCAATCATCTGAATATTGATATTGGCCTCATACAGCGCTTCAAACATTTCGGCGGCTGTGCCGGGATGCGTTTCCATTCCTGCGCCGACAATGGAGACCTTGGCCACATTTTCATCGTATACCACACTGTTCGCGCCGATGAGTTCCACATACGGGTTGAGGATGTCGATGGTTTCTTTCAGGTTTGCCTGGCTGACCGTAAAGCTGATATCTTTTGTACCGTTTCTGCCCACGGATTGAAGAATAATATCGACATTAATATTTTTCGCAGAGAGTTTTGAGAAAATTTTGAAAGCGAGGCCCGGACGATCCGGAACACCAATAATTGAAACACGGGCGACGTCGTCGTCCTTTGCGATACCGCTGATAAGCATTTTTTCCACTTTTGTTGCCTCCTTAACGATTGTGCCTGGTTTTTTTGTCAAACTGGAAAGAACTTCAAGCTGGATACCGTATTTCTTTGCCATTTCAACGGAACGATTATTAAGCACCTGCGCTCCAAGCGTCGCCAGCTCCAGCATTTCGTCGTATGAAATATGATCAAGCTTTCTTGCATTTTTCACTTTACGAGGATCGGCTGTAAAAACTCCTTCCACATCCGTATAAATCTGACATAGATCCGCTTTCATTACCGCTGCGATTGCAACCGCGCTGGTGTCCGAACCACCGCGCCCCAGCGTCGTCATATCATTATAGCGGTTAATGCCCTGGAATCCTGTTACAACCACAATATTTCTCTTATCAAGTTCCTTTTGAATACGATCCGGCACTACGCGTTTAATCCTTGCGCTGCCATATGCCGAACTGGTATAAAAACCAGCCTGCCATCCCAAAAGCGACACAACCGGATATCCCAGCTTTTCAATCGCCATCGCCAAAAGGGAAGCCGAAATCTGTTCGCCTGAAGTCAGTAGCATATCCATTTCTCGCTTTGATGCATTGGGATTAATCTCGTTTGCCTTTTCAATTAAATCGTCCGTTGTGTCGCCCTGAGCGGAGACAACCACAATCACGTTGTTCCCCTGTGAATAGGTCTTTGTAACAATATCCGCCACATTATATAGCCGCTCGGCATTTGCAACGGAAGTGCCGCCAAATTTCTGTACTATTAGACTCATTAGGTTCCATCTCCCATATCAATTAAGAATTATTCAATGGATATCTGCGCTCCGTCGGAATCGGTGGCCAATACCTTAATCTGCCAGCCGGTAATCCCCTTTTCCTCCAGATGGTTTGCCGCATATTTCGCAAATACATCTGTATCCGCCGCATCAATCATCGAAACAATGGTGGGCCCCGCCCCGCTGACGTAGGTTCCCAGCGAACCGAGTTCGTAGCTCAGGCGAAAAACGTCGTCCAAATGGTCGATCAGGCTTGCCCTGTAGGGCTGGTGGATTTTATCCTGAACCGCTACACGCAGGTTTTCAAGCTTTCCGGAAAACAGAGAGGCCGCCATGAGCGCGGATCGGGAAAGATTGTATACCGCGTCGCTCCGCGAATACTCCTGCGGAAGAACGGAGCGTGCTTTTTCTGTTTTCAATTCAAAGGGTGGAATAAAAATCGCAAACCGGATTTTTTCCGAAACAGGAACACTTACGCTGTAAACCCTGCCCGCTTCCATAGCCGAGGCGGCAAGCCCGCCTTCAATAGCGGGGGTCGTGTTGTCCGGATGCCCCTCGATTGCAGCGGCTAGGTTGATCAGTTCCTGTTGCGAAAGAGGGCTTCCCAAAAGGCGGTTCGCGCCCAGAATGCCCGCAACAATACATGCCGAGCTGCTTCCAAGGCCGCGCGCCATCGGAATATTATTCAACTGTACGATTTTGAGTCCGGGAAGTTTCCTCCCGCATTTTTCGTAAACCTGTTTTGCCGCCCAGTAAATCAGATTGCTGTCATCGGTTGGTATTTCAATAGTATCCTTGCTGGAAATATCAATGGTATCGGATTCTTCCATCCAAACCTGATTATATAAATTCAAAGCTATTCCCAGCGAGTCAAATCCGGAACCAAGATTTGCGCTGGTTGCCGGCACTTGAATTCTTATCATTTCATCAACATCCTATATTTGAATTTATAAGTTTCCTATGCGGATTGTATTCTCCACACAAATTCCCATTGATTTCAATTTTTCCAGCTTTGTCAGGATTTCTTCTTCCTTCATGCTGTTGGTTACAAACGCAAATTCCCCGTTTTCCGCGTTTTTACGTGAAAGCCGCGTGACTTCGCCGAAAATCTGCTTGACATTTTTCAGAGCGACCGCTTCGTCTTCGGTTTTCGCACGAACATACATGGAAATTACATTGAGGCGGTAATCCTCAACATAATCCTCGGAACCGTCCTCCCAATACAGATATTTTCTTGCCTTAAAATGCTTCACGCAGTCAATAACATCCGCTACGACAGCGCTTGCAGTCGGAAGCTTGCCGGCTCCCTTGCCATAAAACACAACGTCGCCGGTGGAGTCTCCGCGCACCATTATGCCGTTAAATACGTCGTCCACCGTAGCAAGCTGGCTTTCCCTTGGAATAAACATCGGGCAAACAATAATTTGCAGTTTTCCATTTTCCAACGCGCGAACCTGCCCGATCAGCTTGACCACACCGCCCCACGCCGCTGCATATTCCACATCTGCCAGCGCGATTTTGGTAATGCCCTCCGTGTGCACCTGCTCCGGGTAAACGTGCTTCCCATACGCCAGGGAAGCAAGGATACAAATTTTGCGGCAGGCGTCGGAACCCTCGATATCCGCAGCGGGATTGCGCTCCGCATAGCCAAGCTTTTGCGCCAGAGCCAAAGCGTCCTCAAAGGTCATCTGTTCGCGGATCATTTTCGTCAGTATAAAATTGGTCGTACCGTTCAGAATACCTGCAATTTCCACTACATCATTTGCAGCAAGGCATTGGCTGATCGGCCGGATAATCGGAATACCGCCGCCGACGCTTGCTTCAAACAGGAAGTTCAGGTTGTTTTTCTGTGCAATTTTCAGTAGCTCGGCACCTTTTGCAGCAACAAGCTCTTTATTCGAGGTAACAACGCTCTTCCCCGCTTCTAGACAGGCTTTCACATATTCAAAGGAAGGATGGAGTCCGCCCATCACTTCTACCACAATCTTAACCTCGGGATCATTAAGAATGGTCTCAAAAGATTTTGTAAATTTACTTCCAAACGGGCTTCCGGGGAAATCCCGCAAGTCCAGTATATATTTAATGCTGATTTCTTCTTTCGCTCGTCTTGCAATATTTTCCGAGTGATTGGTCAATACTTCCACCACACCGGAGCCAACTACGCCATACCCCATTACTGCTATTTTTACCATATGTAGCACCTCCTGTTATTTCCACTTAAATTTAAAAATTGTAATAAGCACTTTAACAGTTTACCATGAATTAGCGCAACATTCAACTTGCAAATTAAACGAAATGCAGATGCCTTAAAGAAGGCATCCGCATAAGTTTGTCAGAAATTTTATCCAGCCGGAACAATTGAATGCGTGGTACGTTCATTCTGCGTTTGCTGCTCCTTACGGGAATTAGGCGGGGAGGACGCTCGAGAGTCCTCATTCGGAACAGAATTTTGTGATCCTTCCGGAGGAACTGAATCGTCGCCGGGATCGGACAGATTTTCCTGTTCGCCATTGGAACTTGATTCATTCGAAAGTGATGTATATGCAGAACCGACTCCCGCATGGACACCATCACAAGTTGCAGGCATATTATTCTTGTCATACCACCCAAGCTGTGTATCCCCATCCGAATGAGGATTTGCAAGCAAACCGGTTTTCGTGCAGAAATAAGCGGACACGACATTGGGATCATAGGTAAATTTCACTTTGGGCTTATTCTGCAAATATTTCGACATAATCTTTTTCCATGTCGATACTGCATAGGTCGTATTTGTAAGATGCTTAGGCGTCAGATAGCCTGTCCAGATACCAGCTACCGCATAGGGTGTGCCGCCGATAAACCAACTGTCTTTTTCGTCATTGGTAGTACCGGTCTTTCCAAAAACTTCCCAGCCGCTGATTGCCGCCCCGCGCCCGGTACCGTGCGCACCGGTTACAACATTATTTAAAAGCCGATGCATAATCGAAGCGGTTGTTGAACGAATTGCCTGCGTGGGAATTTGCCCCCGATTATCAAGGATGACGTTTCCGTCATGGTCATCCACATGATAAAAGGTATAAGGCTTATAGTATTTCCCACCGTTTCCAAACATTGCAAATCCCGACGTCATTTCGCGCACGGTCACACCTTCGCTGAGACCGCCTACGGCCATTGGCGCACGGTCGTTATCGGCAGGGACAAGGCTTGTAAAGGATAATTTGTCCCTCAAAAAATTATAGCTGACATTTGGCGTAATCGCAGACCCGATCTGAGCGGCAGAAGCATTCAGGGAGCGTTCCAACGCCCACGTCAAAGGTATTTTTCCCCAGTATTTTCCGCTGGTATTGCCCGGGCCCCAGTTTTTTGGGCCGGGCCTGCCGTCACTGAACCAGTTCGGTAGCGGACTGTCATTCACCAAGGAGGAAAAGGTATATTTTCCCGATTCGATCGCCGGGCTGTAAACAGCCAAAGGCTTAATGGTAGAACCGGGCTGCCTTTTGGAGGTTGTTGCAAGGTTAAGAAGGCGGTTGCTCTTCTTTTCGCCCCTCGAACCAATGGCAGCCAACACCCGCCCGTTATAATCCATCGCGATATAACCGGCCTGAAGCTTTTTATCGCTGCCAAAAACATTATCGGATTTTAGAACTTCCTCCGCAGCCGCCTGCATATCCGGATCCATTGCAGCGTAAATCTTTAATCCGTCATGATACAGCATGTCCACCGCCTTTTCGCTGGAACAGTTGTAATGCTCCATCAAGGCCTCTTTTACGTCTTCAAACAGGGTGTCGACATACCAGTTCCAGATCGGGACATTATTCACGACATTCTCGGATTTCTTTCCTACAAACGTCATATGCTCCGATTTTTTCATAGCCGTCTGGTATTCCGTATCGGTAATCTGTCCCTGATCGTGCATTTCTTTTAATACCGTCTGCTGACGCTCTTTATTCAGTTCCGGGTGAACAAGCGGTGAATATTTGGACGGATTTTGCGTAATGCCGGCTATCGCAGCACATTCCGCAATATCACAGTCCTGAATATTCTTTCCAAAATACAGATTCGCTGCGGACTGCACTCCGTTGCAGCCGCTTCCGAAATTAACAATATTCAGATAAGCGGTGAGGATTTCCTCTTTCGAATACTTCTTTTCCAGATTCAGCGCGCGGAAAATTTCCTTAACCTTACGGGTAAGGCTCACGTCCTTATCCCCGGTAACGTTTTTGATAAGTTGCTGGGTAATGGTGGAGCCGCCGTAGCTGCTCCCTTTTGAAAACAGGGTTGTAACTGCGCCTAAGGTTCGTTTCCAGTCGACACCTCTATGCTCCCAGAAACGCTTGTCCTCAATGGCAACAATCGCATCCTTCATCGCCTTCGGAATCTTGTCATAGTTCACCCATACACGGTTTTCGTTGCTGTAAAGGCTCTGATACTGCACCGGATGAGCGCTGTCGTCACCCGGGCCGTTTACATAAATAAAACTGGTATAGTTCAGTTGCAATTTACGCAGATCATAATCCATCGTTTCATTTTTCAAGCTGAAAATAAATGAAAAAAGCGAAATGGAAACAATCAGGCCGGTAATGAATACTATGGTGAAAATTGTAAGAAGGCTTTTGGAAACGATTCTGCCGATTGATTTCGATGCGCCGCTTCCGTGTGAACCAGCGTACTTATTAATATCGGTTTTTCTCATCGGCCCCACCTTTTCGGGAAAAATTTCTTAAATATAACTAAGAAGTGAATAGATTTCCATATTTTTCAAATAATACCTAAGAGGTGATCCATTTGAAAAAGAACTGGATTGTGCTGCTGTGCGCTGTTATTATAATGATTGCTGGACTGGCAATCGTTTTTTCACAGAACCATATATCTGGTACACCTGTGACGTCAAGCTCAGATATATTAGATAATTCTACCCCAAAAGCGCCATCAAGTCAAGGAAGCAGCGAAATTATAACCATGACAAGCAAGAGCGACGTATATATTGTTAAAGAATACAAGGGGCATATCGGCATATTTTTTAACGATGAAAGCAAGCCCTATGAGGAAATACAGGTGGATGTATCCTCCCTTCCGGAAGCGGATCGCAAGCTCTTAAAGGAAGGGATAAAAGTTACGGATACCGACCGTCTCAACAGCATTATTGAAGACTATGAAAGTTAGCAGTAAAAAAGGCTTTTCAATACTTGTTAAACGGGGTTTTGAAAAGTCTTTATCTCTGCGGCAAATATTCGCAGAAGAATCATGATTTTCGGTTTTTGTGATAAAGTTTTTAATTATAAATATTTTATGAACATATAATTCGGGAGGCAGCTATGGAATATTCACCCTTAGTAATCGGTGTTGCGGGCGGCACCGGTTCCGGAAAAACGACGCTCGCAACAAAGCTCAAGCAGGGAATCGCCGGTAATGTCATTATCTTATCGCATGATTTCTATTATCGTGCCAACACGGATATTCCATATGAGCAGCGTATAAAAATGAATTATGACCATCCCGATGCTTTTGAAACCGAATTGCTGGTTGAAGACATCAAAAAGCTGAAAAACGGAAAACCAATTGACCATCCGCAATATTCTTTTGTTACGTACACTCGCACGAACGAGACCGTACATGTGGAACCGGCGGAAGTAATTATCGTTGAGGGTATCTTGATTTTTGAAAACAAGGACCTGCTCGATTTAATGGATATCAAAGTGTTTGTCGATACGGATGCCGACATCCGTCTGATCCGGCGTCTCTCCCGCGACGTCAAAACACGCGGAAGAACCCTTGATTCTGTTATTACACAATACATAAAGACCGTAAAGCCCATGCATGAGCAATTTGTTGAACCCTATAAAAAGAAAGCGGATATCATCATTCCCCGCGGCGGACAGAATCTCGTTGCGCTCCATATGCTTATTGACCGTATTAATGCACTTATCAAACAGAAACACGGGGATCTATCGGAATAATAATCTATCAAAAGTCTTACCTATGCGCCGCGGCGTCTTTTCGCCGGCGGCAATTTTATTGTTGGGGCATTGCAAGAAATTGCTTTTAGGAACTTGAAAACGGACATAATAAAATCGGCACCGGCTTTTAACCGGTGTCGATTTTTTTATTTCTTCATTTATTTTGCTACGATATTAACCAATTTGCCCGGAACATAAATTTCCTTAACAATCTTTTTGCCGCTAATTTCTGCGGCGATTTTTTCTTCTGCCTTTGCCGCAGAAAGAGCCGCGTCTTTCTCGATGTCTGCCGCAACACTCAAGTGCGCACGCACCTTGCCATTCACCTGAACAGCAATCTCAATGGTGTCTTCTACGCATTTTGCCTCATCGTACTTCGACCACTCCTGCTGGCAAACCATTCCGCTCCCGAGCTGCAACGTTTCCCAAATTTCCTCCGTTACATGCGGGGCAAAGGGATTCAAAAGGATGGTATAAATCTTCAGTTCATCCGAAGTAATGGAACCTGCGTCAGAAATATCATTCATCAAAGCCATCAGCGCTGCGATCGCGGTATTAAATTTCAGGGCTTCGATATCTTCGCCGACTTTTTTGATCGTCTTATTGAAAGCGATTTCCAGGCTTTTGCGCACGCCCTTTTCATCGGTAAGTATGTTCTGCAAATTCCAGTAACGCTCCAAAAAGCGGCGGCAGCCTTTAATTCCCGCAGAACTCCACGGCGCCGCTTTTTCAAAGTCGCCGATAAACATTTCATAGAGGCGCATGGTATCCGCGCCGTAGGTGTCCACAATTTCGTCCGGGTTTACAACGTTTCCGCGGGATTTGCTCATCTTTTCCCCATTTTCGCCCAGAATCATCCCATGGCTTGTACGTTTCGCATACGGTTCCGGCGTCGGAACTTCGCCGATATCGTAGAGGAACTTATGCCAGAAACGGCTGTAAAGTAGGTGGAGTGTGGTATGTTCCATTCCGCCGTTATACCAGTCAACCGGCGTCCAGTACTTTAAAGCGTCCTTTCCGGCAAACGCCTCGCTGTTGTGCGGATCCATATAGCGCAAGAAATACCAAGATGAACCGGCCCACTGCGGCATGGTGTCCGTTTCGCGCTTTGCCTTACCGCCGCAGTGCGGGCAAGTCGTATTTACCCAATCCGTCATGCAGGCAAGCGGCGATTCGCCGTTATCGGTTGGCTCGTAGGATTTCACTTCCGGAAGCTTCAGCGGAAGCTCGCTTTCCGGCAACGGAACATACCCGCATTTTTCGCAGTAAACAATCGGAATCGGTTCGCCCCAGTAGCGCTGGCGGGAGAACACCCAGTCACGAAGCTTGAAATTCACTTTCGAATGGCCGATTTCCTTTTCCGTCAGATATTCGATAATCTTTTTCTTCGCTTCTTCCACTGTCAAGCCGTCAAGGATACCGGAATTCACCATTACCCCGGTTGCGCAGTCGGTGAAGGCTTCCTTCTGCACATCACCGCCTTTTACAACCTCAATAATCGGAAGGCCGAATTTCTTCGCAAATTCCCAGTCGCGGGTATCGTGAGCCGGAACAGCCATAATCGCGCCCGTTCCGTAGGAAACAAGGACATAATCGGAAATGAAAATCGGAATTTCCCTCCCCGTTACCGGGTTGATGGCCGAAACGCCATCCAGGCGCACACCTGTCTTGTCCTTCGCCACTTCGGTGCGTTCAAAATCGGATTTTCTGGCGGCCTCCGCCTGATAAGCCCGGATTTCCTCCATATTGCGGAGCTTGTCCGCCCACTTTTCAAGCATGGGATGCTCCGGTGAAACAACCATGTAGGTCACGCCGTAAAGCGTGTCGGGCCGGGTTGTGTAAACCGTAAGCTTGTCGCCCGTAGTGGTACGGAAATCGACCTCTGCGCCTGTGGAACGCCCGATCCAGTTAATCTGCTGCGCTTTCACGCGTTCGGGATAATCAACAAGGTCAAGGTCGTCGATCAAGCGCTGGGCGTATTCGGTAATTTTAAGCATCCACTGGGACTTTACCTTGCGGATCACTTCGCTTCCGCAACGCTCGCAAACGCCGTTGACCACTTCTTCATTGGCGAGCACACATTTGCAGGAAGTGCACCAGTTGACCGCCATTTCTTTCTTATAGGCAAGGCCGCGCTTAAAAAGCTGGAGGAAAATCCACTGGGTCCATTTATAATATTCGGGATCCGTCGTGTTGATTTCACGTGACCAGTCAAAAGAAATGCCGAGGGATTGAAGCTGCTGCTTAAAGCGGGCAATATTTTTCTTCGTTACCTCCGCCGGGTGCACATGGTTTTTAATTGCAAAATTTTCTGTCGGCAGGCCAAACGCGTCCCAGCCGATCGGATAAAGGACGTTATACCCCTGCATGCGGCGTTTCCGCGCGATGATATCAAGAGCAGTATAGGAACGCGGATGGCCGACATGCAGCCCCTGCCCGGAAGGATAGGGGAATTCGACCAGCGCGTAATACTTTGGTTTATCGGAGTTGTTGGAGGCATGGAAAACACCGGATTGTTCCCATTTTTCCTGCCACTTTTTCTCAATGGGTTTATGGTCGTATTTCATTTTTACTTTCGCTCCTGTTCATTTCGATCATTTCTGAATATCGGAAATATCTACGATTTCCCCATCCTGCCACAAGCGGTCAAGGTTGTAAAATTCACGTGCGTCGGACGTAAAGACATGAATGATAACACTGCCATAGTCCAAAAGCACCCAGGAATTGGAACGGTAGCCTTCGACATGGTCCGGGCTTTTGCCAAGCTGTTTAAGCTGAAACTCGATCTCGTCCGCAAGGGATTTTACGTGGGTGCTACTTGTTCCGGTCGCCAGTACAAAATAATCAGCCAATACGGAGATATCTTTAATACTGATAATTTTCAGGTCAATCGCTTTTTTGTCATCTAGGATTTTTGCAGCCTTTTTCGCAAGTTCAAGTGGCGTCATACTCATCAACCTAACCTTTCCTATCAGTTTTGTTGTAAATTCAGTATTGCATGGTTATACGCGTCAATGGTATCCGGATGAATCGGTTTTCCAGCCTGAACCAAATCCTTAATGGTAAAGGTAAGCCCGTCAACCACAGCCTGATCCAAGCTTATGGCGGCAGCCTTCCGCAATTCCTCAACTCCATCATAATCACGGTCTGCAGAGATAAAATCGGCCACAAAAACGATCTTGTCCATGATTGTCATTTGCCCCCGCCCCGTCGTGTGATACCGTATCGCGTTCAATATTTCTGTATCAGAAATATGTAACTCATTTTCAATATAAGTCGCTCCGAGCATGGCATGCCACAGTTTTTGCGCGCTGCGCTCCACGTCGGTAAGTAAAATGTGATAACGCATCATCATTTTTAGCTGTTCATCCGGGGGTATATCCTTCATAATATCATGAAGAATCCCGGCAGTTTCCGCTTTCTGTTCATTTGCGTCGTAAATCTTTGCCAGACGAACCGCCTCATCACAAACGCAAAGCGAATGTTCATAACGCTTTTGGCTTAAAAATGGCTTTATAATTGCTTCATAATCCGTTCTATTCATTTTACCGCTCCAAATACAACTTGTTCTTTATGATATATTTAGCCACCAACGGCGGTACAAGCCCCGCTATGCTCTGACCGTTTTTTACAGCGTCGCGGACCATCGTTGATGAGATCGGAAGATATTCGATATTTTGTATGACTGTTTTCGCACCCTTCTGTTTCAGCCGGCGTGCATACCGCAGGAGCGGCGCAAGGCCGTTCGGGCTGCGCGGCGCGGCGCAAAGCACGGCAAGCTGAAAAATGGTTTCGGGCTCGTGCCACTGCTCGAAGGTGAGAAACATATCCTCCCCCGTTATCAGATACAGCTCGGAATCCGGGTACAGCGCCTTCAGCTCGCGCAGGGTATCTGAGGTATAGCTTTTGCCCCGCCTGCAAATTTCCATCCCGCAGGCTTCGAATACTTTGCTTTCTTCCGCCGCAAGGCGGCACATTTGAAGCCGGTCTTCGGCCGGCGCAAGGTTCGGTGCCTGCTTGTGCGGCGGCTGATAGGTGGGTATCAGGAAAACCCTGTCAACACCAAGCCGCTGTGCATACTGCCTTGCAATATGCAGATGGCCGTTATGGATCGGGTTGAAGGTTCCGCCCAGCACAGCTATCTTTTGCATAGTTTCACCCTATATCATATTCCTTTTTGGGGACTTTGGGAAGCGTAATTTTGGGATTCTTTTCATTTTTACGGTATAAAACGAATTTCGCGCCGATTACCTGTACCACTTCCGCATTTGTCCGCCTGGCAATCTGCTCGGCAACTTCCCGCACGGGCACGGGAGAAGTTTCCAAGACCTTTGCTTTTATAATTTCGCGTGCGGTTAATGCATCGTCCGCTTGTTTGATAACATCCTCGCCGACGCCAGATTTTCCAATCATCAATATGGTATCCAGTTCGTTTGCAAGGGAGCGAAGGTAAGCACGCTGTTTACTTGTAATCATCGGTAAATTTCCTTTCTTTTTTCCAGTTCGGCAGCAAATGCACGAAGTGCCTTGCCCCGGTGGCTGATTTGATCTTTTTCCTGTGCGCCGAGCTGTGCAAAGGATTTTCCGTCCACCAGAAAAACCGGATCGTAACCGAACCCGCCGTTTCCAACAGGCTCGAACGCTATTTTCCCCTGGCACTCCCCTTCCGCGGTAATTTTCGTACCGTCCGGGAATACACAGCAAATAGAACAGACAAACTTTGCCTTGCGCGCCTGCTCCGGAACGCCTCTCAACGCGTCCAACAGCTTCTCAATACGATCCATATCGCTTGCGTTTGCTCCGGCGTAACGGGCGGAATAAACGCCGGGCGCACCGTTCAATGCGTCCACCATTAGGCCGGAATCGTCCGCCACAGCCGGCAAACCGGTTTTGCGGCACGCCGCCTCTGCCTTTAAATACGCATTCTGCGCAAAGGTTTTTCCGGTCTCCTCTACTTCGTCAAACTGTACGGCGGATACGGAAATATGCAGCGGAGCCAGTATGCGCTCCAGTTCCTTCAACTTGTTTTGATTATGGGAAGCGAGTACAAATGTGGTCATTCAGTCCTCCTGTCTGGCAAAAAGGGCTTCGGCAAATTCATCCGAATTGAACGGCTGAAGGTCGTCCACCTGTTCGCCCACGCCAATAAATTTCACCGGAATTCCAAGGCTTTCACGTATGGCAAGCACAACGCCACCGCGCGCGGTTCCGTCAAGCTTCGTAAGTACAATACCGGTAATCCCTGCCGCCGCCTGAAATTCACGGGCCTGGCTCACAGCGTTTTGGCCTGTGGTTGCATCAAGGACGAGAAGGACTTCCTTATCGGCATCGGGCAGTTCCCGGTCGATTATACGCCTGATTTTCGCAAGTTCGTCCATCAGGTTCTTTTTATTATGAAGGCGGCCGGCTGTGTCGCAAATGATGACATCCGCGTTTCTCGCCTTTGCTGCGGCAATGGTATCAAACACAACAGAAGCAGGGTCGCTACCCTCTGCCTGCTTAATCATATCGGTACCGGAGCGTTCTGCCCATACTTCCAATTGCTCGATTGCGGCGGCGCGAAAAGTATCCGCCGCGCCCAAAATCACCTTTTTCCCGTCCTTTGTCAGGCGGGAAGCGATTTTGCCGATTGTCGTGGTCTTGCCTACACCGTTCACGCCGATTACCAGAATGACGGACGGCTTTGTTCCGATTTGGAGCTCCTCCCCGCCCCGAAGCATTTCCGCTACGGTTTCCCGCAGCATCCCCATAATTTCATTCGGGTCGGTAACGCCTTTTTCTTTTACTTTTTTCCGAAGCTCCTGGCAAATATGCTCCGCTGTGGGAACGCCTACGTCGCCCATAACGAGCAGTTCTTCCAGTTCTTCAAACAGCGATTCGTCAATCGTTGTAAAGGAGTGCAGCATGGACTCCACCGAAGAGCTCATTTTTTCTCTTGTTTTCTTTAATCCTTCTTTTATTTTTGAAAAAAAGCCCATCTTATTTCTCCTTCTTTAATGTTATTCCTTCATGCCGAGTTTTGCTTCGATTTCCGAAATTCGCAATTCAAGCAGCTTGGAGATTCCTTCATCCTGCATAGTCACGCCATACAGCACGTCGGCCTCCTCCATTGTACCGCGGCGGTGAGTAATTGCAATAAACTGCGTATTTTTTGTCATGCGCCGCAGGTAAGCGGCAAACCGGTTGACATTCACATCGTCCAGCGCGGCCTCGATTTCATCCAGAACACAGAACGGCGGCGGTTTTACCTTCATAATAGCGAAATAAAGCGCAATTGCTACCAGCGCTTTTTCCCCGCCGGAAAGGGATTCCAGGTGCGTAATGATTTTGCCCGGAGGCTGAACGGAAATATCAATTCCGCTATTTAAAATATCTTCCGGATCACAGAGCGAAAGCTCCGCGTTGCCGCCGCCGAACAGCTCACGGAAGGTGCTTTTGAAGTTTTCGTTAATCTGCTTAAAACGGGAAAGGAACAGCTCATGCATCTGGTGGGTGAGATCGCCAATCAGCTTTTTCAGCTCTTCGCGGCTCTTTTCCACGTCGGCAACCTGTGCCTTCATAAATTCATAGCGCTCGGAAACCTCTTTGTATTCCTCAACCGCGGCCACATTGACCGTACCCAGCGCCTTGATTTTGCTTTTCAGTTCATTCAGCCGTTTCTGTGCCTGCAGCGGGTTTTCAATTTTCGCGCCGACTTCCTCCGCTTCACGGCGCGTCAATTCATATTCTTCCCATAGGCGGCTGATTATTTCATCATATTCCTTTTGTAGGTTTTCTTTGCGCTCTTCCAAACGGGCAAGTTCATGGCCGATTTTCTCCTTTTCGGCCGATTTCTCATGCTCTTTCGCGCGCAGTTCAACCGACAGGCGTTCATATTCCATGCGTTTCGCGTTCAATTCTTCAATCTGACCGCTGCATTTTTTAGCCGTTTCACGCATATTCTGCGCTTCCTGCCTCAGGCTTTCTATCTGACCGCGAAGCTTGACGCACTCTTCCTGCGCGGCCTTTATTTCTTCCTTTAACGACTGCTCCCTCCCTGCGTGATCAAGCTTGCGGCGTTCAATATCCGCAATTGCCGCGCGCAGGGACTCCACGTCTTTCTCTGCGGACAAACAGGCCATCCGGATTTCCTGCAGCCGGGCGTTCAGCTCATCCACCGTTCGGTTCAATCCGCTGCGGCTGCCGCTGATTTTATCCAGCTCCGCCTGCAAGAAAGCCTGCTTCCGGGAAATTTCCTCCTCCCGTGCCTGTGCGTCTGTCTGCGCTTCCCGTTGGCCGTTAAGCCGGAGTGTCGCAGCCTTTTCTTCTTCCTGCAATGCAAGGAGGTCGTTGCGGACGGCGGTTAAATCCGCAGCCGTCCTGCCGCGTTCCGCGTCCATTTTGAAACGTTCCTCCTGCGCTGTGGCTAGCTCACCCTTTGAAGCGGAAAGCGACGCTTCGGCAGCGGAAACCTCTTCCGTTGCGGATTTGAGAGCCGCCGCAGCTTCCTGCGCCTTCGCCTGAAGTTCGGCAGCCTGCGCTTTCATCCGCTCGATCTCCGAAGCACGGCTGAGAAGGCCGGCATTTTTCACAAGCGAACCGCCCGTCAGCGAGCCGCCCGCGTTGACAACCTGCCCGTCCAACGTGACAATCCGGAAACGATACCCATAACGTTTTGCCATGGCAACGGCGCTGTCCAAATCCTCCGCAACGGCGATGCGCCCCAGAAGGGAATTCAAAATATCCTTATATTTTTCATCGCAGCCGCACAGGCTGACCGCAGTTCCAATATAGCCCGGACATTCTTCAAGTCCCGTCTCTTGCAGCTCCCTGCCGCGGATTGTGGAAAGCGGAAGAAAGGTTGCACGACCGGAATCGCGTTGCTTTAAAAGTTGGATTGCGCGTTTTGCATCCTGCTCATTGCCGACGACAATGTTCTGCATTGCCGCGCCGAGCGCTGTTTCAATTGCAACCGCGTATTGGTGCGGCACCTTGATTAAGCGAGAAACCGGCCCGTGAATCCCGCTGATCGTACCGCGGCGCGCTTCCTTCATAATCACCTTGACACTTTGGGAGAATCCTTCCAGATTGCGTTCCAACTCTTCGAGAAGATGAGCGCGTCGGGAATGCTCCTGTGCATCCAGATACAGGGCGTCGCTCTGTTTTTTCAGGTCTTCCATTCGTTTGCGGCGTGTTGCAAGCCGCATTTCGTAGCCCTTAACCGAATTCGAAAGCGCATGGATGCGCTCGTCGACTTCGGCAAGCTTCTTTTTCGCTTCTTTTTCCGCATTTTGCAGCTTTTCGGTCTGAAGCTTTTTTGAACGGACGGATTCAGCAATCTGGGAGATTCGGAGCTGGATTTCGGCAATCGAGGAAACAGCGGTCATTTTCGCAACCTTTGCTTCGGTTGCCTGCGCGGTAAGTTTAGCAATCTGACGCGTGTAATCGTCGATCTTTTCCGCTGTTTCGCTCATATTCTTCCGGATTTGCTCAATTTGTTCTTCAAACTTTTTTGCCTGTGCCGCCTGATCGTTTATGTATTGGCTTTTTTCTTCAATATGCCTGTTTTTTTCAAGAATATCCCGGTCCATATCCTGGCCGGAAAGATTGCTTTGCTCGATTTCCCTTCGGATTCGCTCAATGTTTTCGTTGTGATGAAGGATATCGTTCTGCAAAACGGAAGCTTCTCCGTCTTTTTTTGCGGCGCTTTCTTCCAATTGCGCCGCTTGCTGGCGAATTTCATCCATCCTTGCGGTGCACTCGCCCGATTTCCTGTAATTTTCTTCAATCTGCCGGTCGATATCGTCCAGTTCCTGCTCGGACGTTTCGTGCTGGTTTCTGGCAATGAGGATTTTATCCTCATGCTCCCGCAGAATCTGACCGAATTTTTTAAGCGTATTGAGCCACAGCCCAATTTCCAGCGTGCGTTTTTCTCCGGCCCATTCCAGATATTGTTCCGCTTTTTCCGCCTGCTCCTTTAGCGGTCCCACTCGGCTTTCCAGCTCGGACAGAATGTCGTTCAACCGGAGCAGGTTTTCCTGCGCCTGGTTCAGTTTGCGCTCCGATTCTTCCTTTCTGTAACGAAAACGGGAAATCCCCGCGGCTTCTTCGAATATTTCGCGGCGGTCTTCGGAACGCGCGGCAACGATACTGTCAATTTTGCCCTGTCCAATAATCGAATACCCATCGCACCCCAAACCGGTATCCATGAACAGCTCGTTAATATCCTTCAGCCGTACTGCGGCCTTATTGATTAAGTATTCGCTGTCGCCCGAGCGGTAGTAGCGGCGGGTAATCGCCACGCTGTCGCCATCGAATGGAAGCTGGCGAAGGGTATTATCGATATTCAGCGTAACTTCGGCAAATCCCTGCGCTTTGCGTGTAGGCGTCCCATTGAAAATAACGTCCTCCATTTTTGTGCAACGAAGTACCCGGGTGGACTGTTCGCCAAAAACCCAGCGCACCGCGTCGCTGATATTGCTTTTTCCGCTGCCGTTCGGGCCAACGACCACGGTTATTCCTTTGTCAAAGCTGAGCGTCGTTTTATCCGGAAATGTTTTAAAACCCTGAATTTCCAGTGACTTCAGCAGCATATACTCACCCCAGTTTTTCTATCGTAAAGCGGTTTTCCGCTACGCCGGTATCTTGTACCATCGTTGTCGGATAGCCCAATTCTAAAAGCGCATTCAGATTGCTTTTTTTATGCCCCAGTGCTTTTGAAATTGATTTTGGATGGACCTTTATCAATAAGTTGCCCTTCGGTATCTGATGTTCCTTTAAATAGCCGACGATTTTCTGAAGGATACGGGCGCTTTCACACAGTTCGCGAAAAGCCGGGTGCCATGGACCCGCGAGCATGTCCCTTTTCAGCTCCGGCGAATCATGCAGCCCGAGCCGGATGACCGAAATGCCCTGCTCTTCAAAGAAATCAAGCAGCCGGGCGCAGAGCGCTACGGTTTCGTTCAAACTGAGCGTCCGGTATTCCCCTCTGCGGTACCGTTCGCCCAGTTCTGTACCGCGCATAATGATCGTCGGGTAAATGCGGACATTCTCTGGATGCAGCGCCGCCAGGCGACGCGCTGTCTCCATACTGCCCTCTGCGGTATCACCGTAAAGCCCGGTCATCATTTGAAGCCCAAGGGTAAAATGATACGACCGAAGCAATTCCGCCGCGTCTTCCACCTGTTTTGCCGTATGGCCGCGGCCGTTCAGCGCGAGCACACGGTCATCCATGCTCTGTGCGCCCAGTTCAATTGCAGTTACACCGTATTGCTTTAATGTCGTCAAAATTTCGTAATCGATAGCGTCCGGCCTTGTGGAAATCCGTATTCCGGCAAACGTCCCGTCCTTTACAAACGGCGACGCCGCCTCCAAAAGCGAAAGCATATAGCCCCGTTCGATTGCGGTAAAACTTCCGCCAAAAAAAGCAATCTCCGCATTTTTCGTTTCGTCCCCAAGACTGTCCTTTGCAATCCGCACAGCATTCCGCACATCCTGCGGCGAAGGCTGCGACTGCTGCCCGGTAATGCTCTTTTGATTACAAAAGCTGCATTTATGCGGGCAGCCGTTATGGGGTACGAAAAGCGCCACATTCGCGTGCTTCAATAGCCCATCAGCTCCAGAGCTTCACGGGCGGCCTGCTGCTCCGCTTCCTTTTTGCTGCGTCCGCCCCCTTTGCCAATCACATTGCTGTTCAGATGCACCTCCACCGTGAAATGCTTGTCATGATCCGGTCCGGATTCCCCAGTCAGCACATATTCCAGACGCTCTTCGGGATTCTGCTGAATAATTTCTTGAAGCATCGTTTTATAATCCTTAAATGCCTTTGGCTTCGCCGACTGCATAAGCGGAAGCACAAATCGGAGGATGAATTTCCGCGCTTCTTCCAATCCGCCGTCTAGGTAGATCGCCGCAATGATCGATTCGAATGCGTCGGCAAGAATCGACGAACGGGTACGCCCGCCGGAATTCTGTTCCCCGTGGCTTAAAAGCAGATATTTCCCCACATTGAGTTGGGTGGAAAAGCCGCAGCATGCCTTTTCACAAACCAGCGCCGCCCTTTTTTTCGTTAGGTCACCTTCCGGAAGATCCGGAAAATGCTTAAACAAATAATCCGCAACTACCCAACCCAGAATAGAATCGCCCAAAAATTCCAGCCGTTCATTGCTGCCTCCGGGCGCCTTGGTTTCATTGGCATAGGAGGAATGCGTGAGCGCCGTTCTAAGATAGCTTTTATTTTTAAAATGATATCCTAACTTCTCTTCCAATTCTTTCATAACATATGCTCCTACTGCGAATGAAATTTATTCCTCTGAAACATCTTCCACAGGTTCTTGCCCACGATCCTTCCGGTAGTTTGCAATGGAAGCGGCAATTTCATCTACCACGCCCCCATCCACATAGGCTTTTGTAAGCCGCAGAGCGTTAAAAAATGTTTTCGCCTTTGCGCTTCCGTGCGCCTTAAATACAGGTTTCGCACAGCCCATGAGCGGAGCGCCGCCGTACTCATTGTAATCCATCGTCTTCATCAGCGCTTTTATATCTTTTAATAAAATTCCCGCCGCGATTTTATTTATTATATTTTTTGTAAAAATCCCTTTTAGTTTGCCAAGCAATAAAATGGCAACGCCTTCATAGGTTTTTAAAATCGTATTTCCGGTAAAACCGTCCGCCACAATTACGTCGGCTCCGTCAATCGGGATATCGCGCGCCTCCACATTTCCAATAAAATTCAGATCCGTTTTACTCAGCATAGCATAGGCTTCGTGTTGCAATTCGCCGCCCTTGTGCTCCTCAGTACCAATATTGGCAAGCGCGACACGCGGGTCCGGAATCTTCATAACCTTCTCCATATAGATGGAACCCATCACGCCAAACTGGCGCAGCATATCCGGCTTGCATTCCACGTTTGCCCCGCTGTCAATCAGCATGAAGCAGCCATCCTTTTTCGGCATCACCGGTGCAAAGGCAATCCGTTTGATTCCCTTGATCCGCTTAACCAGCAGGGTTGCTCCAACAACAAGGGCGCCGCTGTTGCCCGCGGACAGGAAAGCGTCCCCTTCCCCGGCCGCAAGGCGGCGAAGGCCTTCCGCCATAGAGGAATTGACTTTCGATTTCATGATTTCCCCCGCGTGGTCTTCCATGGTAATAACATCCGGCGCGTCAATGATTTGCATACGGTTCAGAGAAATTTCATTTTCCTTTGCCACACGCAGGATCTCATCCTTGCGGCCCGTCAGAAGGATATCTATATCCAGCTCGTCAACCGCCTGCGCGCAGCCCTTCAATATTTCAAGCGGGGCATTGTCACCCCCGAAAGCATCCACTATGATTTTCATTGTAACACCTCTAAATTACTTCATAACCCAAACGCCGCGATGATTTGCTCCAAATCCCGTAAAGCACGCTCTGAAAATGCGGCATAGCGCGCTTTTTTATCTCGAACCGCAGGCTCCAGCGGCGGCATGACTCCGAAATTTGCTCCCATTGGCTGAAAATCCGCCTCGCCGCCGTTTGCAATGTAATGGCTCAGCGAACCGATCATCGTCGTCTGCGGCAGGGTCAGCGTGGGTTTCCCCTTCAAGCGCCGAACCGCGTTGATTCCGGCCATAATGCCGGAGGAAGCCGATTCCATATACCCCTCCACACCGGTAATCTGACCGGCGAAAAACAGGTTCGGTTTAGCGCGTAGACTGTAATCGGATTGAAGAACCTTCGGCGAATTAAGGAAAGTGTTTCGGTGCATAACGCCGTACCGGGTAAATTCCGCGTTTTCCAGCCCCGGTATCATTCCGAAAACCCGCTTTTGCTCACCAAATTTCAGATTGGTCTGAAAACCCACCAAATTATAAAGCGTGCCGTCTTTGTCTTCGCGCCGCAACTGCACAACCGCCCACGGACGATGTCCGGTTCTGGGATCCCGCAGCCCTACCGGTTTCAGCGGACCAAACCGAAGGGTATCCGGCCCGCGGCCCGCCATAACCTCCACCGGCATACATCCCTCGTAAACCTTTGGGTCGGCTGCGTCAAATTCGTGAAGGGGGGCGCGTTCAGCGGAAATCAGCGCGTTATAGAAACGCTCATACTCCTCTTTATTCAACGGGCAGTTCAGATAAGCGTCGTCCTCTCCCTTTCCATAGCGGGAAGCAGCAAAAACTTTGTCCATCGCAAGGCTTTCCGCAGTTACAATCGGCGCGGCCGCGTCGAAAAAGCTGAGGCTCCCGCCGCAGAGGAAAGCTATTTTTTCGGCAAGCGCATCGGCGGTTAAAGGCCCCGTTGCAATAACTACAATGCCATTCTTCGGAATATCCTGAATTTCTTCATGATGAATATGGATCCGCGGATGCTCCGTAATCTTTTTGGTAACCGCTTCGGAAAAAGCATTGCGGTCAACCGCAAGCGCCCCGCCCGCCGGCACACGGCAGGTATCCGCGCAGGACATAAGGAGGGAACCCAAACGGCGCATTTCTTCTTTTAAAAGGCCGGCCGCACTTTCCACACGTTCGGCCTTTAAGGAATTTGAGCAGATCAGTTCGGCGAAATTTGGGCTATGATGTGCCGGCGAGTACTTTTGAGGCTTCATTTCATAAAGCTCGGTTTCCACGCCGGCCTGTGCGATCTGCCACGCGGCTTCACACCCGGCAAGACCGGCCCCGATCACTTTGATACTCATTCTTCCTCCGTCTTTTCATAGCCGCAGTCCGGCGTAATGCAGTAGAGTTTCGGATGCTTCCCCTTTTTTTTCAAAAGGGTTTTGCCGCAGCGCGGGCATTTTTCCACACTCGGCTCATCCCAGGATACAAAGTCGCAGTTCGGGTATTCCGAACAGCCGTAAAAAGTGCGCCCTTTCTTGGTTTTTTTTACAATGACCTTGCCGCCGCATTTCGGGCACTCCGCCCCGGTCTCCTGCACCAGCTTTTTCACGTTTTTGCATTCCGGATACCCTGGGCATGCAATAAATTTGCCGTACCGCCCGGTTTTGATTACCATTTTGCGTCCGCATTTTTCACAGATGATATCGGTTTCATCTTCCTTAAGCTGGATTTTCATCCCCTGCATTTCTTCTTTTGCCTGTTTCAGGGTCTTTTCAAAATCGCCGTAAAAATCATGAAGCGTTTCCACCCAGTCGGTTTTTCCGCTTTGAACGCTGTCCAAATCATTTTCAACCTGCGCGGTAAACTTGACATTTACGATTTTCGGAAAGCGCTCCTTCATCAGCTTGGTCGAAACCTCGCCAAGCTCCGTCGGTTTCAGCGCCTTTCCTTCCCGTATCACATATTCTCGGCTGGTAATGGTAGAAATGGTGGCGGCGTAAGTGGACGGACGCCCAATCCCGTTTTCCTCGAGCGCCTTGATCAGGGAAGCTTCCGTATAGCGCGGCGGCGGCTGCGTAAAGTGCTGATTCCCTGTAATTTCCTTCAGCTTCAGCAGCATATCCTTTTCCAGCGGCGGCAGGGTTGCCTCCTTTTCCGTCTCCTCGTCTTTGCCTTCCTCATACAGAACCGTAAAGCCGTCGAACGTAACGGTATAGCCGGAAGCCTTAAAAATATAGTCCATCGCCTGAATCTCCGCCTGTGTCGTGCTTTGTATGCAATTCGCCATCTGGCACGCAATGAAGCGCTCCCAAATCAGCTTATACAATTTATATTGGTCGCTGGAAAGGCTGTCCTTCACCTTGTCCGGAGACAATTCCGGCATGGTGGGACGGATCGCTTCATGACCGTCCTGCGCATTTGCCTTGGTTTTAAAATGGCGCGGGGTACTTGGGAGATATTTTTCGCCCCAGCGCTCCCGGATATATTCAGCGGCGTCTTGGATGGCCTCCTCCGACAAACGCAGAGAGTCCGTTCTCATATACGTAATCAGACCGACCGCACCCATTTCCCCGATCTCAATTCCTTCGTAAAGCTCCTGCGCAACCTTCATCGTGCGGCGAGCCTGAAAACCAAGCCTGCGCGACGCTTCCTGCTGTAAAGTGGAAGTGATGAACGGAGGCGCGGGGGACTTTCTCCTAGTCCCTTTTTTCAGCTTCACAATGCAGTATTCCGCATCCTGCAGGTCAGCAAGGATTTTGTCGGCCTCTTCTTTACTCGATATTTTCATTTTCCCTTCGGTGTTACCGTAGAAGGTCGCGCCGAATGCCTTGCGGGAACCCTGCGGAGTGAATTTTGCATCGATTGTCCAATATTCTTCGGGAACAAAAGCGCGGATTTCCTCCTCGCGGTCAACAATCAGCCGCACCGCTACGGACTGCACGCGCCCGGCCGAAAGGCCCCTGCGGATTTTCTGCGAAAGAAAAGGGCTGAGCTTATAACCGACCAAGCGGTCGAGAATCCGGCGCGCCTGCTGCGCATTGACAAGGTCAAGATCAATGTTGCGCGGGTGCTCCATCCCTTTGGAAACGCCGGCTTTCGTAATTTCATTAAACGTAACGCGGTTGTTTTCCGTAATATCTAACCCCAGAATATATGCAAGATGCCAGGAGATGGCCTCTCCCTCGCGATCCGGGTCGGTCGCAAGATAAACGGTATCGCTTTTCTCCGCCTTTTCCTTTAATTCCTGAACGAGCTTTTCCTTTCCTTTTATAATATCATATTTCGGTTTAAAATTATTTTTAATGTCAACGCTTAAACGGTTTTCCGGTAAGTCACGAACATGACCCATAGACGCGATTACATCATAATCCGGACCTAAAAACTTTTTGATTGTTTTGGCCTTGGCCGGTGACTCGACAATCACTAGCTTTGACATGGAAATCACCTCATTCTTCGTTATTTAAAAATATAGTATCTTATTCAAAAGGGAATCTACTATAGAAGAATCATAAACATTGTTAAAACCCGCCGCACAAGCCGGCAGTTTTTAACAATATTCAGTCCGGCAAACGGTAGCGCCGGCCGGAATAGGAGCGGATGCAGCCGGAAAGCTCCAGTTCCGTCACGGCGGTAAGCAGCCGCGGGGTTGGAATCCCTGTCTTTCTTTCCAGTTCTGAAATATGGCATGGTTCCTCCGTAAGTGCGGCATAAAGGGACGCCGCATCCGCGGAACAATTTTCCGGCATCTTCGCCGCTTTTGGTTCCGGCTTTGGCTGATTCGTCAGAATCACATTGCTTTCGATATCATTTAAATCAATTTTATCAGAAAAACGGTAAAGATATTCTTCTAATATTTCGCCCGCGTTCGAAACCGGTTTTGCACCGGCTTTGATCAGACTGTTTACCCCCTGTGAAACCGGACTGTAAATTCCGGCGGGAACGGCAAATACGTCCCGTCCTTGTTCCAGCGCGCACTGTGCGGTAATCAGCGAACCGCTTTTCCCGGCGGCTTCAATCACCAGTGTACCCAAAGTCAGTCCGGAAATAATCCGGTTCCGGATTGGAAAATTCGAGTTGACCGCCTGTGTGTTCGGCGGATATTCGGAAAGGACAGCCCCGGAAAGGGCGATGGATTCGCGAAGAGAAGCATTGCTCATCAGATAATTATAATCGATTCCGCAGCCAAGTACACAAACCGTTTTTCCTCCCGCCTGCAGGGCGCCCTTGTGCGCCGCCGTATCAATTCCCAGCGCGCCACCGCTGACAACAACAGCCCCTCGTTTCGCCAGTTCATATGCGAAAGACCGCGCCGTAGCGACTCCGGTGGCGGTTGCCTTTCGCGTTCCAACAACCGCGATAGCCGGGTTCGAGGAGAAATCCGGCAGTATTCCCTTTACATAAAGGGCACAGGGCGGATTGTGAATCTGCCTGAGCGGTTCCGGATAGTCTCCACAGTCCGGCGTAAGAACCTTCTGGCCTATTTTTTCACAATATTCAATAAGAGCCGAGGCATCGGAAACAGAATACGACCCCAGCTTTCCCAGTTCATTTTGGGTAAAGTAACCTTCCAAACGCCAGTTTTTGATACCCGCGGCATAAAATTCCTCCAAATTTCCGTAATTGGTAAGAATACGGTTCTGCTTTGAGCTTCCCGCTCCAAGCGCATGCTGTAGCCAAACCCAGTACGCTCTTTTATCAATTGCCAACCGAAACGCCTCCAGACTCTGCCCGCATCATTTCCCACATCAGGATTGCGGCGGAAGCGGACGCATTCAGCGATTCCGCCCTTCCAAGCATCGGAATAGTCACCCGCCCCGAACAGGCTTGTATCGTTTCTTTCGCAAGCCCATTCCCCTCGTTTCCCACAATGAGCACGGTGGGATGATTGTGGAAATTAACCGCGGTCACCGGCTGCGCCGCAGCATCCGGCACAGCCGCAAAACAGGCAAAATTCATGTCCCGCAGGAGCTTGATCGCACAAAGCATGTCGGGCGCAAGAAAAAACGGCAGACGGAATACCGCCCCCATACTTGCGCGCAACGCCTTCGGGGAATATATATCGCAGCAGCTTCCGCCCAGAATCACCCCGCCGATTCCCAACGCCTCCGCCGTACGCAAAATTGCGCCCAGATTTGCCGGATCCTGCAGGTTTTCAAGCGCAAGATAATGCCGGCCGACGGGAATTGTCCGCACTTCGCGCACCGCGCGGTTCATTTTGCAAACACAAAAAACGCCCTGCGGTGTTTTGGTTTCGGACAAAAGCGCGGCAACATGGGGCGCAACTTCGTAAACAGTCTGTGCCGAATCGGCGGCGGAAGCGATATATTCCTTATATTTTTCTTCCGCCTGAGCGGTATAAAACAAGGTTTCTATCTTTACTCCGCTCTGGGCGGCATCGCGGCAAAGCCGGGCGCCTTCAACAAGATACAACCCATGCTCTCTGCGGATTTCCGCACTAGTGCAAAGCCGGGCGGCCTGCTTTATGATTTCATTTTTACGGCTTGTAATTTGGTCGGGCATTCTGTTCTCTCCATATAAAATTTGCGCCCGGGCATCTTCCGGGCGCAATTACAGCTTTTTATAGTGCTGCCTTTGCTTTTTCGATCAGGCTCTTAAAAGCAGCTTCATCAGCAACAGCGATTTCCGCAAGCATTTTGCGGTTCAATGTAATGCCCGCTTTTTTAAGCCCGTTCATAAATACGGAGTAGCTCACGTCGTTTGCGCGGCATGCAGCGGAAATACGGGTAATCCACAGACGACGAAAATCTCTCTTTCTGGCTTTACGGCCAATAAACGCATAATTTCCAGATTTCATAACGGCCTGTTTGGCCATTTTAAAATGTTTGCTCTTAGAACCCCAGTAGCCTTTAGCAAGCTTTAAAACTTTTTTTCTTCTTTTGCGCGTCATGATTGCGCCTTTTACACGTGCCATTATGTTACCTCCAATAAATGGTTATTTCTTAATTTCGACCGGCCTTATTTATAAGGAACCAGTCTCTTCACCTGCGCCACATTTGTCTTGTCGGCAACTGTGGTCTTTCTGAGTCCTCTCTTACGTTTGGTCGTTTTCTTGTTCAGGATATGGGATTTATTTGCGTGAGCGCGAATAACCTTTCCGTTCTTTGAAATCTTGAAGCGCTTTTTCGCACCCGAATGAGTCTTAATTTTAGGCATGGTATTGTCCTCCTTGTTTATAATTACTTAGCGGGTTTGGAAGCAAGGAACATAAGCATATTCCGTCCCTCTAGCTTTGCCGGCTTTTCAACATTAGCAATCTCGCTGAGGGCCTCGGCGAAATTTTTCATAATGACATAGCCCTGCTCCGGATGTCCCATTTCGCGTCCGCGAAAGCGGATAGAAACTTTAACTTTGTCGCCATCCTTCAAGAAGCGGGTTGCGTGACCTACTTTCGTATTGAAGTCGTGTGTGTCAATGTTCAAAGACAAACGAATCTCTTTAATATCGACTACGCGCTGGTTCTTCTTTGCCTCTTTATCTCGCTTTGCCTGTTCAAAACGATATTTGCCGTAATCAATAATCTTACACACCGGCGGCACGGCTTGCGGTGCGATCTTGACAAGATCGAGATTCTGTTCAAAGGCTTTTTCCAAAGCCTGAGCCGCTGACATCAGCCCAAGCTGGGTACCGTCCGAGCCAATAACACGCACTTCCTTGTCACGAATTTCTTCATTAATCTGCAGTTCCTTGTTGCTAATTGTTAAGCACCTCCAAAACACGTTGTTCACTCAAATAATAAAACGCGGGCAGAATATCCGCCCGCGCACCAATACATCCAATGCCATCCGGAAACTGCTTTCCGGAAGTAGTTTTCGTATTGACCCATGACGGACGAAACCCCACAGGTGTGAGCATAAAATGCCCCGCTTTGTTTTACTGGATTATTTTATCAGCCCTTGATCGGTTTGTCAAGCATTAATTTTCAATTGCGGCGTTCAAGCTAAAGGAATAAAGCAGGCAGCCCCCGACTTTTTTCCCCGTGCACTGCTCCATCGCAAGCCGGTACAGCGAAAGCTGTTCGCGATAGCGGTTCCATAATTCCGCCGGGTCCCGTGTCTTATCGGTTTTATAATCGACGATAATCAGGGCGCCGTTTTCCTCAAAGGCACAGTCAACCGCGCCCTGAAGCACAACCGGTTCATTTTTCAGATCCTCCGGGAGTCCGGGGCGAAGATCGCCCGCGTTAATTTCCACAGTAAAACGGTATTCCCTCACAACATGCCCGGACGAGAGAATCCGCTTTGCAAGCGGGCTCTGAAAGAAAGCGCGCACGCGCTCCAGCTCGACAGCTCCGCCCTGCTCCCGGGTCAGGAAGCCCTGTGCGACCAGGCGTTCCAGTTCGCTTTCCGGCGACTGGGCAGCTTTTTGGTAATCGGCAAACTGCATATAGGCATGCAGCGCCGTGCCGCGTTCCGCAGGCGTTAAGCCCGACTTGCTCAGGAAAGCGGGACGGGATACTGTTGCATACTGTTCAGAAAATTCGCGTGCGGCAAGGTCGGACGCCGCCACCTTCGCCTGAACGCCCTTCAAATCGGCAAATGGATACACAAAATCAAGCTTCTTTTCAATTTCTTCCCGAAGGGAAACGTCCGGTGCGGCCGGGGCCGCAATTTGCGTCTGCACAGCAGCTTCCGGCGCGGCTTGGGAAGCAATCAGGTGAATGCTCCAAGGTTCGCCGGACTCCGCGGTGATTCCCGGAAGCGCACCCGCCAGTTCGCGAAGTCTTCCGCCGCTTGGGTGGCGCAGGGCGCAAAGCAGGAGCCAGTCGGAAATACAGCCTGCGCTACGTACAACATAGGGCTGTATCCGCTTTTCCGCCGTCAGACGCGTAGCAAGCTTTCCCAGCGTTTTCGACGCGTTTTTTACGGCGGTCACCATAATTAACTTTTCCTTGGCCCTTGTCATAGCGACATACAGAATGCGAAGCTCCTCGCTCATTTCGTCCCTGTCAAGCTCCAGCGCGACGGCCTCCCGCGGCATCGTCGTGTAACGGGAAAGCCCGTTTTCACTTTTCAGCTTTACGCCCAACCCCAGGGAAGGGTGCAAAAGGACATCTCCCTTCTCCTTATTGAATCGTCTGGCACAGCCCGCCAGGATGCACACGGGAAATTCCAGCCCCTTGGAGCGGTGGATACTCATAATCTTTACCACGTTGGCAGCCTCGCTGATCGTCGACGCCGCCGCCAGATCGGCATTGTTTTTCTGAAGGCGGTCAATAAAGCGGATGAACCCGGAAAGCCCGTTATAACCGGACGCTTCGTATTTCTTCGCATATTCCAGAAGCAGGCGCAGATTGGCAAGGCGCAGTTCGCCGTTCGGCATGGACTGAACCAAATTCAGGTATCCGGTCTTTTCATACAGAATGCGGATCAGCCGGTCGGACGGCATGGTCGCAGCAAGGGTGCGGTATGAATCGATATCATTCAAAAACGCAGACGCGCGTTCATTGCCGCTCTGCGCCGAGGAAACGAGCGCAAGGTAAAGCGGGGTTCTGCGCGAGGGGATACGGATATCCGCCATGTCGTCCGGCGTGAAGCCGTAAATTGGGCTCATCAGCACCGAAAGGAGCGGGATATCCTGCATCGGATTGTCAATTACGCGGAGAAACGAAATGGCAACGCCTACCTCCGCAGCCGCAAAGAACCCTCCGGCGGTATCCGCCCAAGCCGGAATGCCCAAAGCTGACAACTGCTTTGCGTACTCCTGCGCGTATTTGTTAGCGCTGCGGAGGAGGATGCAGATATCGCGGTACATAACCGGGCGCTGCTTCCCCTTGTCGGTAATAGTGGTTCCATTTGCGGTCATCTGATAAATCAGCTCCGCAATATGTCGGCTTTCCGCCGTTACCGTTTCCTCCTCATTGTCACAGGCGGAAAGATCAATAATTTCAAGCTGCGCGGCAGGTTCCTCGCAGGGTGGATAATCCGCACCCGCTTTCAGTTCCTCCGCTTTGGTATAATCCAATTCGCCGGTCTGTTTGCTCATCAGCTGCCGGAACACAAAATTGACGGCTTCAGTTATGCCGCGGCGGCTGCGGAAGTTCCGGTCCAGAACAATGCAGGCTGGATAGGCATCCGCTGTGCGGTCATAATTCGGATACTGGCTGCGGCGGCGCAGAAAAATCTGCGGCATGGCCTGGCGGAAACGGTAAATGCTCTGTTTCACATCGCCGACCATAAATAAGTTTTCTTCCCCGCGGGAAACCGCGCGAAAAATCATGTCCTGCGCTTCATTCGTATCCTGATATTCGTCTACCATGACTTCGTCGAAATGCGATGAAAGCTCGATCGCGTCTTCGGTCGGCTCAAAGCCTTTTTCCGTATCCCTTACCAGTAATTTTAAGGCGTAATGCTCCAGATCGCTAAAATCGGCGGCACGGCGCTCTTTTTTCATCCCGTCAAGAATTTCGCCAAATCGTTCAGTAACTTGGAACAGTTTCCGCACCAGCGGCGCAAGACGTTCAATTTCCTCTTTGCATTGATCGGAATCGGAACAGAAAAGCTCCGCCAGTTTTTTTACGGTTCCCTGCACTTCTTTGCGGCTTGCCGTCAGTTTGTTCTTCAAGGGGGCGTCGCCATACCCGCGCAGGGCTTTCAGCCTCATAAATTGAAAGTTTTTGCTTTGAAATGCAATTTTATCCCATTCTCCCGCATCGGCGGCTTCCTTCAAAGCGATAAGCCCCGCAAGGTCGGAGCGGAAGGCGTCGCCGTAAGCGTCCGCTATCTTCGGGTTCTCATTCATAAGCGAAAGCGAATTTTCAGTTAGGGAAATGCTGTAAGCCACCGCTTCCGCGGCATAGGAAAGAATCGTGCGTCCCCACATGGTTTGCGTCGCAGAAATACCAGAAGTATACATGGACGCTTTTTCTTTCAGCCAGCGCCTTGGAAAAGGATGCGAACGGATAAAGTCGTACAGGGTGAAAACCGTTTGTATTAGGCGGTTGTCGTCCCTTCCGGAGGAAAACGTGTCCGACAGTTCAAAAAAAACGGGGTCCTTTTGCGAGTAGAATTCTTCCAATGCGGCGGCGGCCGCGTCACTACGCAGCAGATTCATTTCATTTTCTTCCAGAATCCGGAAATCCGGCGAAATGCCTAATTTATAAAAATTTTCCCGGATTAAATCGCTGCAAAAGCTGTGGATCGTGCTGATATGCGCGCGGGTAAGCAAAATCTGCTGGCGGCGCAGAGTCACATTGAACGGGTCCGCTTCCAGAAGATTTGAAATTTCAGCCGCAATACGGCTGCGCATTTCGGCGGCGGCTGCTTTTGTAAAGGTTACAACCAGAAGCCGGTCCGCGTCGGTAGGATGCTCCGGGTCCGTGATGCGCTCAATGACGCGCTGAACCAGCACGGCGGTTTTCCCGGAACCAGCGGCGGCGGAAACCAGCAGCGTGCCGCCCCTTGCGGTAATCGCGTCTTTTTGGCTTTGCGTCCATTTCCGTCCGCTCACTTCTTCTCACCGTCCCTGCCTTTTAAAAGTTCTTTCACAGCCGCGTCCCTGTCCCACTTCTGCATTTCTCGGGAAGGGCTGTCCGCTTCATGGCCGCACACGTCATGATAGGGGCACCACGCGCACGCGTCGAAGTCCCCGGAAAGCGGCAACGCGGACACGTCACCGCCATGCAGTTCAACCGCCATTTCACGGACAAGTTCTTCCATATGCAGCAGTATACCGGACAATTCGGCGGAGCTTACCACATGGTCGCGCTTGCCCGGCGCGCCATCTTTCAGGGCGACCGGGATATATTTGCCCTCTCCCTTCCTCTCCATGGCATGGATGAGTGCGGGGTCATCCAGTACAAGGCCGTCCATACGCAGCTTTTTTGCGGCTTCCCGCTCAATTTCCTCCTGCGCCGCATTCCGCGCTGCCGAAAGAATCGGACGGTTCGCGGGCATATACAGCACGCCGGCGGGACAGACTTTCCCGTAGCGGGCATCCCCGTTTTCCAGTAGTGCCGCCAGATAAATCAGCATCTGCATATTGATACCGTAGACCAAGTCGGAAAGTTTAAATTCCTTATGGCCGGTTTTATAATCGACCACGCGCACGTAACAGGTGTCCGCTCGCTTCAGAATATCCACGCGATCGATTTTCCCCTCGACCACAACCTTTCCGCCATCCGGAAGCGGAATGGTCAGCGGAGGGACGCCGTCGTTTCCGACGGGAAGCTCAAAATCAGCAGGCATAAATTCGCTCTGCGAAAGTTCCTCCGCAATATGGTGCGCGATCACCTGCGCGGAATCGGCCATGCGCTGAAACAGGTAAAGAAAGCGCGACGACGGATTCTGTATGCCGCCCATCTTCGTTTCCGTGTAAAGCTTCAGCAACCGGAAAATCTCCTGACGGAGTTCGTCCGGCTTCATCTGGAGAATAGCCGTACTGCCGATATTGCAGAACAGTTTTTCTAGCAGGTAATGCATCAGGCTCCCGTATTCCAGCGCGTCAAGCTCCGCCTGCCTGCGCTCCTTCGCGTTCAGGCCGAAGCGGCAAAAATACTGGAACCGGCATTGATAGAATTTTTCAATCTGCGTTGCGGAAACCTGCATGCTTTTCCCAAAAAGGGCGCGGGATTTTTCACTCGAAGCAAACACCGCGGGGCGGTTTTCCGCCGCACGGGCGATTGCTTCAAGGCGGTAACCGCAACCGCGCGCAGCAAATACATCTTTCAGCGTAGCGGAAAGCACCGTATTGCGGTTCCACTGCTGTGCCATCAGCTCAAACGCGGGTTCCGGGGCATTTGCAAAATACGTCTGCGGCAGGAGAAGCGCGCTGAGGACTTTCAGATTTTTCAGGACAGCACAGGCTTCATTTGGAATTGAGGAAGGGGTATTCGGTTCTCCGGAGCTCCCCGAAAGGGGATAGGATATGTATAACCGGTGCGAAGCGGCACTCATCGCGGTATATGCTAAGAAGCGTTCCTGCACCGCCACACCCTCAAAGGTGTCGTTCAGCGGCAGGCCGAGTCGGATGAGTTCGCGGCGTTCCCGATCGCTGAATACGCAGTTCCCGCCCGGCGAAAGCGGGAATCCCCCTTCGACCGTCCCAAGCAGGAACACCACCTTCGGCGCGCCGGTCCGCGTGCGGTCAGCAGACCCGACGGTGACCTCGTCCAGCCCCTGCGGAATGCTTGCCATATCATTCGCCAGTATGACAAGGTGCAAAAGCTCGGCATACCGCGCCGGGCTGACCGGATTGTGGCTGAGCACCAGCGCCGTTTGGTCAAGGATGTTCATCAGCAAATCCCACAGCCGGAGCTGGCGGTCGGCAAGCTCCGGCTCACCGCAGTCCGATAAATGGCGCGCAAGCGCTTTCAGATGTTCCGCCGCGCCAACGTCCTGCAGCAGCGTGTAAACGGCCGCCGCCATCCCCTCGCCGTCCGCCGAGCGGATACCCGCGGCAAAACGGAGCAGCGGAGCGATTACGGCTTTTCGGCTGATGTTGATTTCCTCCAGCAGTTTTTCATCCTCCGCCGTCAGCTTTTCAGCGAAACCCTTCGGATGCTCCTTCCACTCTTCCTTCCACCGACACCCAGAAATGTTCCAAACAAAGGTATAATTTTCAAGCCGGGCAATTTCGTCCGTTCCAAGGCCCGCAAGGCCGGTTTTCAGGTAGCTGAAAACGGAATCGGAGGAAAATCCGGTCTGGATAATCCGGAACGCCGAAAGCACGAGCCGCATGAGCGGTTCCGCGTCAATTGCCTGCGGCTTGTCCATAAAATACGGAATTTCCCAGCGCTCCAGCGCCGTATCCAAAATTCCCCGGTAATCGTCGGGCGTTCGCGCAATGACCGCAAAATCGCGGTACCGAAAATGCTCTTCCATGACAAGCCTGCGGATAGTTGCGGCAACAAAAGCGGCTTCGTCATATGCGTTTTCCGCTTCATAAAGAACCACATTCTCACAATCACAATCGCAGGGTTTATGCTCTCCGCGGTACACGCCTGCTTCCAGCGCAGCCAGGGCCGCATTCTGAAAACGGCGTCCGCTTTCCAGCTTGACGGGCGCGGCAATGCCCACATTGCTCTCCCTTGCAAGCCACATCAGATTCTTCCCCGTGCGGCGCACAAGGGAAAAAAGCCCTGTCCCGTGTTCCGGATCGTCAAGGCCATCTGTGCAAAGCGTTACATAGAGGTCGTCCGCCCGCTCCAAGATCAAGCGGATAATATCGTATTCCTGCACCGTAAAGCTCTGAAAGGAATCCAGCGCAACGGTATAGCCTTCGAAAAATGAGTGGTTCAGCAGGACCTTTTTCAGCCTTGTCAGGTCGTCAAGGGGATCGACGTAGCTTTGCGCGACAAGCGCATCGTATGCGGAAAGGATCATGGAAAGCTCTGTCATTTTCTGTTTCAGCGAATCCTGCTGCAGTTCCTGCGCGGTCCGTTCCATATCGGACGGAGATATCCCGCACATTTTAAACTCCGCGGACACCGAAAGCATCAGCCCGACTAGCTCGGCGCTGTCCGCGTTTTTGCGGTAAAAACGGAGCTGATCCTTCACCTGTTCCAAAGCAAGGCTCATAAACATGCTCCGCCCGCCATCATCGAGCCGCCGGCCGGCTCCGCCGCCGTAGCGGCGGAAAACTTCGTCGGCAAGGCGGGAAAAACTTGTAACGGAAACACGCTGCACGTCCTTCGCGCCGAGGCGGTGGAGCATGGCACGCTCATTTTCAAATGAGGACTGCTCCGGCACGATCAGCATTAATTTCTTTCGGGAATTCTTTGCCATATTTTCCAGTTCGGTTCGAAGCAATTCGGTTTTCCCGCTGCCCGCGCGGCCCAAAATAAAACGCAGCATCGTATGCCTCCCATTTCCGTAGTTTAATTACAGATCATTATAGCATAGATACTGCGCTGAGAAAAGAATTGCGAAGAGAAGGAAACCGATCCTTCTATTTCTGTTTTATATAATTTTTAAATTGTTCGTACAGTTCGACCGTTTTGAATTTTATTTCGAAATCACCCTTGCCCTCCACAATTTGAAGCTGGTTTTCGTTCAGAACGTCCCGGAGTTCCTTGGGCTCTTCCGCAGCGGGAAGGCACATCGGTGGAAAAATGACGCACCACCAGTTATGCCCTTCGGCTTTACCGATGCTCACGCGCAGCGCATCGTATTCGCCCGCCGGCAGCGTTATGGTTTTATACTGCCTTGTTGAAAAGTACATACGCTCCATTTTCACATCCACCGGGTAATGATACCCCTGCTTCCGGATTTCATCCGCAGCCGCGGATTTCAGTTTCGGCAGCGCCGCGCGGACTGCGTTCTGCGCTTCTTCTTTATTCGTGACATGATCCATCATACGGGAACTTTCCGCTAAAATCCGATCCCGCACCCTCAGCTTCAAATCCTGGTCTTCTTTTGAATCGGAATTTGCAAGGACATGCAGGCGGAGAACATGATTCGGTATATCCTCACAGCCGGCGGCAAAGCCGGTAAACGAAAACAGTACGGTCAGAATAAACGCCAAAAGAAGAGACTTTTCTATCAACTTCATAAGTAAATCCTCCGGTAATTATGTTACAGGAGGATTATTGGCGCAATAATTTCTTTTTATTCGTTGTATTTCGCACATTCGTATTATATAATCATAATAATTTACATAAAGAAGGGTCAATATGCTGAAAACCGTATTTTTTTCATTTCTTTCCCGCTTTGGTCCACCGATGCTGGCCGGGTTGGTCGTCTATCTCATTTGCCTTGTCCTTTTCTTCCGGCGGAAAAAGCCGGTTCAGAAATTCTGGCTCGCTATTTTGTTTCTATACCTCGCCGCAGTAATTCATCTGACAATTCCCCTGACCTTGCCGCAGTTCTGGCATATCCGCGCGAAAACCACAGCGTGGGCGATCAGCCAGATTCAATGGATTCCGTTTCAGTCGGCGGGAAATATCCTGAAAAACTCCATCCGCATTGGCAGCTTCAAGGAGTTCCTGCGGGTGATCGGCGGGAATTTTGTCTTACTGATGCCGCTCGGCGTCCTTGTTCCGTTAATCAATCCCCGGTTCCGCCTGGGCCGTATGATCGCGGTATCGCTGCTCGTTCCCATCGGGATCGAGGGTTTGCAGCTTTTGCATAATATTCTCGTCGGCTCGGTTGCCAGAAGTGTGGAGATGGAGGACGTCGTACTAAATGCGGCAGGATGTTTGACTGCGTATTTAATTTTTGCAGGTTTGCGCAAGCTGTTCCGTCCAAAGCGTACTGCAAAACAACGCACCTAAACGTCAGGCAAAACGCCATTCTGCCCAATCGCAGGATTTTTCAAGTATGCGAGCAATTTCTTCCAGTTCACGAGCGTCCGTTTCATCAAAGCGGCCTAATAGCGGACTATCAATATCCAACACGCCGATTACCTTCCCGCCCTGATGCAGCGGAACGACAAGTTCAGAGCGCGAGGCGCAGTCGCAGGCAATATGCCCCGGAAACTGGTGCACATCCTTTACAAGCTGTGTTGCATCTTTGGCGAAGGCTGTTCCGCATACGCCCTTCCCCCGCGCGATATGCACACACGCGGGTTTTCCCTGAAACGGGCCCAGCAAAAGATCTTCTCCGTAGCGAAGGTAAAAGCCAACCCAGTTGATATTCCGAAGCGCTCCGTTTAACAGCGCGGACACGTTTGACAGGTTGGGAAGCACATGGTGCTCCCCTTCCAGCAGTGCTTTTAACTGCTTTTTCAAAAGTGCGTACATTTCTTTTTTATCATCCGAATAAAGGAATTTCTCCATTGTACAGCCTCCCGGTTTTACAGAAGAACCGCACTCCTGGTTTGGGTATGCGGTTCCCTTTTATTTTATGGGATTGTAAGCTTTCCAATCCCCTTGCTCTCACATTACACAATACCGGCCGGGCTTCACAAATTCGGCAGCGTAAAGCATACCCCAGCCCCGCCGGGTTCCATTGCAATCACCGTCCAGATTTCAGCGTAATTTCCGGGAAAGTTCCTTGATTGCCCGGGCAATTCCGGTAATTTCCCCAGTACAAGCATAAGGGGATTGAACCCTTTTGTCCGCGAATTACAGCGTTATTTCATGGACAGGCTCGCATAAAAAAACCTCAGAATAATATTCCTGGAGCTTTGCCCTGCAGCGCGCGGCGTCCTGCAAATCAGTAAAAATGCCGAAGACAGCAGAACCGCTGCCCGTCATACAGGCACCAAGCGCGCCCAAATCCCTCATGGCATCTTTAATATGCTTTACTTCGGCCAGGTGCATTACCTGTTCGAACTCGTTCCCAAGGCTTGCCGCAACCGCGCGGATATCCGAAGCACGCACCGCATCCAGCACGGCATCGCAATACCCGCTTCCTGTTTTTGCGGCCGCGTCCGCCAGCGCATAGGCTCTTGTTGTATCTACGCTGACCGCCGGTTTGCAAATCACAATGCGGCAGGAGGGCAGAGGCGTAAGGGGAGTCAGCTTTTCCCCGATCCCCTCTGCCAAAGCGGTTCCCCCCGCGATGCAAAATGGTACGTCTGCGCCGACCTGAAGTCCCAGAGCGCAAAGTGTTTCTTTGGATAGGGCTGTCCCCTTCAGCGTATTCAGCAAGCGCAGCACGGCGGCCGCATCTGCGCTTGCACCACCCAAGCCCGCCTGTGAAGGGATTGTTTTATGAATACGGATCGCAACATCCGGCTCAAGCCCGGTGTGTTTAAAAAATGCCGCCGCGGCTTTATAAACCGCATTGCTTTCATCACAAGGGACGCTCCTGTGGCTGCACACCACGCGGAGCCCCGCCTCCCCCGTTCGAATTTCAACTTCGTCATATAGCGAAACCGACTGCATCACCATGCGAAGAAGGTGGTAACCGTCCTCGCGTTTTCCGGTGATATCGAGTGCTAAGTTAATTTTTGCATAGGCTTTTGCAGAAGCAGGCATGGCGTGTTTTCCTTTCCATTATTTTTTAATTCAGCGTTTTGAGAAAATGCCGAATACGGGACAATGCTTCCGTAATATGTTTAATGGAATAAGAATAGGACACACGAAGGTACCCCTCGCCGCATTCTCCAAACGCGTCGCCAGGAACAACCGCAACATGCTCCGCGTAAATCAGCTTCTCACAAAACTCTTGGGAGGACAGGCCCGTATTTTTGATGCAGGGAAATACATAAAATGCCCCCTCCGGCTCAAAACAGGCTAACCCCATGGAATTGAGCCCGTCAACAATCAAACGGCGGCGCATATCGTACTGCTCGCGCATATAATCGATGTCGCTGTCCCCATTCTTCATTGCTTCAATCGCCGCATACTGCGCCATGGTCGGGGCACTCATAATACCGTACTGGTGCAGCTTCGTCATCTGCCCGATGATCTCCTTGGGGCCAACCGCATAGCCAAGCCGCCAGCCCGTCATGGCAAAGGCTTTGGAAAAGCCGTTGACGACGATGGTGCGCTCCTTCATGCCGTCGATCGAAGCAAACGAAACATGGCGGGTTTCGCCGTATGTGAGCTCGCTGTAGATCTCATCGGAAAGTACCATCAGGTTGTGTTCCTTTACTACTTCGGCGATTTGCTCCAAATCCGCCCGGCGCATAACCGCGCCTGTCGGGTTATTGGGAAACGGGAGAATCAAAAGCTTTGATTTCGGCGTAATCTTTTCACGCAGCGCCTTTGCAGTCAGACGGAATTTATCCTCCTGCTTTGTCTGTATTGTTACGGGGATGCCCTCCGCCATTTCGGTAAGGGGCCGGTAACAGACGAAGCTTGGTTCCGGAATCAGCACCTCTTCCCCCGGCTTTACCAGGCAGCGGATGCACAAATCGATTGCCTCGCTGCCGCCAACCGTCACCACCACGTCGGTTTTCGGTTCGTATTCAAGATGGTAACGGCGTTTCAGCCAACGGCAGATTTCCTCCCGCAGCTCTATAAAGCCGCGGTTCGGGGAATACCACGTTTTCCCATCCTCCAGCGTTCGGATTCCTTCCTGGCGAACATGCCATGGGGTGGAAAAATCCGGTTCGCCGATGGACAGGGAAATAACATTATCCATTTCATTTGCAATATCAAAAAATCGTCGGATGCCGGACGGTTTTATCCTCTTGACCTCGTCGTTGAGCATGGACTGATAATCAATCACAGAGAACACTCCTTCTCTCGTCCTTCTCATCCTCAGAGCTAAGGATAATACCGCCGTCTTTATAGCGGGTCAGGATAAAATGGGTCGCTGTTGAAAGGACGGAGTCAAGGGTGGAAAGGCGGCGCATAACAAACATGGCGATTTCCTGCATGCTTTTCCCGTGAACCTTTACCGCCAGATCGTAACCACCGGACATCAGGTAAACGCTTTCCACTTCTTCGAACTGCATAATGCGTCCCGCAATCTCATCAAAGCCGCGGTCGCGCTTCGGGGATACCCTCAGTTCAATCAGCGCGCTTGCTTTGTTTTGATCGACTTTCTCCCAGTTGATCAGCGCCTTGTAGCCACGGATAACTCCCTGCTTCTCATATTCTGCAATTGCGTTTTCAACCTCATCCGGTGTTTTCCCAAGCATTACCGCAAGCTGCTCGGTAGACAGGCGGGCATTTTCGTCCAACAGGTTTAATAAGCGATCCATAATAGAACTCCTCTCAATGACTTAATTTATTCGATCGGCAGCATGATCGGTTCATGGTGCTGATAAACAGTAAAATGGTGGAACCCGGCGCTGCATAAATCCCCGAGCCCCTGCTCGATTCCTCCGCCAACATCCGCCCAGCGGTGCGCGTCGGAGCCGATGGTAATAAGCTTCCCACCCAGCTCACGGTAACGGGTCAGGATCGGCAAGTCGGGCAAGGTCGTTCCTAATTTCTGGCGCAGGCCGGAAGTGTTCACTTCCAAAGCTTTATTCTTTGCAATCAGCGCGTTTAAAACTTCGTCGATTCTTTTTTTGTACATATTGATAGGAAGTTTTTTCTTCGCATTCAAATAGCGCCACGGGTATGTAAGGTGAGCAAGGGAATCAAATTTTCCCCACGCAATGGTCTCCAGCAATTCATCGAAATAACGGTTAAGGACATTATCCACATCCACCTGATTGTAATCTACTTCATAAAAGTCCGGGAAATTTCGAATATTGTGTACGGAAGCCAGAACAAAATCAAAATCGCATGCGTTCAGGATATCCTCTGCGGCGGCCGGATCCTGTACGGCCTGTCCCAGTTCAACCCCGGCATAAACACGCAGGCGGCTGTTAAAAACCATGGCGGCCTTGTGCGTTTCAAAATAGGACTGGCGGGTGCTTCTGTCGTAAAATTCCGAATGGTAAACATTACACTCACAGTGATCCGTTATGGTAATTGAGTAAAAGCCGAGCCTTGCCGCGCTTTCGCACATCATCATGACCGGGTCGTTTGCGTCGCGTGAAGAATCCGAATGAACATGACTGTCAGATATTAAAGGATACTTCATAGAATACCTCCCGGCAAAACCGGTGAAAGTTTTCTCCGGTCCGCCATTTATAATATTATATAGTAGCATATAATGCGGCATATTTATAGATGTTATCCTAAATTATTTCAAAAGGCATTGTAGGATTATTTTTAAACAGTTTTACCATTCTGCCCGGCTGCTCGCCGCTTCAACACTTGACAACGTTAATATTTTCCCTCATAATTACAAAATAAGTTTGTGCAATTCTAATTTCATACGGAGGTTAAAAATATGCGCGCTGTAATCACGGTAATCGGCAAAGATATGGTGGGTATTCTCGCCCGCGTTTCGGCTATCTGCGCGGACAACGGAGTAAATGTCGTCGAAGTGACACAGTCCATTTTACAGGATTTATTTGCTATGATCATGATGGTGGACATATCAAAATCTACGATTCCATTTAGTGAGCTTGCGGATAAATTAACGGCGATTGGGGAAGACATGAATCTGACGGTTCATGTCATGCATGAGGACATTTTTAACTCTATGCACAGGATATGATAAAATAATATAACGGAAAATAACGGAAGGGTCGAAGCAAATGGTAAATTCTCATGACATACTTGAAACAATCAATATGATCGACAACGAAAACCTGGATGTCCGAACCATTACAATGGGGATATCCCTTCTTGACTGTGTCGATTCGGATATTGGAAAATCCTGTGATAAAATTTACGATAAAATCTGCCGCTACGCAGGGAATCTGGTAAAGACCGGCGAGGACATCAGTAAGGAATACGGTATTCCGATCATCCACAAACGAATCGCCGTCACCCCCATCGCAATGATTGCTGCGGCCTGCCCCACGAAAAGCCCTGTACATTTTGCAAAAACCCTTGACCGCGCCGCAAAGGCCACCGGCGTTAATTTTATTGGAGGGTACTCGGCGCTTGTCCATAAGGGATTCGGCCCCGGCGATTATGCATTGATTGAAAGCATTCCGGAAGCTTTGAGTGAAACAGAACTGGTTTGCTCCTCTGTGAACATCGGAACCACCAAAGCGGGCATCAATATGGACGCCGTTGCCAAAATGGGCGTTATTGTGCGCAAGCTTGCCGAAATGACTGCCGACCGTGACTGCATTGGCCCTGCCAAATTGGTGGTGTTCTGCAACGCACCGGAGGATAACCCCTTCATGGCGGGCGCATTCCACGGTGCGGGAGAACCGGACTGCGTCATCAACGTAGGCGTTTCCGGCCCGGGTGTTGTGCGCGCTGCCCTTGCGAAAGCGGGCAACTGCGACATTACGAGCGTTGCAGATATTGTAAAAAAAACCGCGTTTAAAATCACGCGTATGGGTCAGCTTGTCGCCCGCGAGGCTTCCCGCAGGCTGTTTGTGCCCTTCGGTATTGTGGACTTATCCCTTGCACCGACCCCGGCTGTCGGCGACTCGGTAGCGCATATTCTGGAAGAAATGGGGCTTGAAAGCTGCGGCGCGCACGGAACCACAGCTGCCTTGGCCCTTCTGAACGATGCCGTAAAAAAAGGCGGCATCATGGCGTCTTCCCACGTCGGCGGGCTTTCCGGCGCGTTCATCCCGGTGACGGAGGACGCAGGCATGATCGACGCCGCAAAATGCGGATCCCTGAGCATCACAAAGCTGGAGGCAATGACCGCCGTATGCTCGGTCGGCCTTGACATGATTGTGGTTCCGGGGGATACGCCGGCGGAAATCATCTCTGCCATTATTGCGGACGAAGCCGCCATCGGTATGGTAAATTCCAAAACGACCGCGGTCCGCCTGATTCCGGCCATTGGCAAAAAAGCTGGCGACGAGCTGAATTTCGGCGGCTTGTTGGGCAGCGGACCCGTTATGGAAGTAAACCGCTACTCCCCGCTAAAATTCATCCGACGCGGCGGACGTATTCCGGCGCCAATGCAAAGTCTTAAAAACTAAATTCATCGCGCCCAGAATTTTCCCAGATTTTGGGCGCGATATTTTTCGAATCAAAAAAATGACTTTTATTCATAATTTAATCACATTTATAACACATTATATAAGTATAATAAGAAAAGATTGCTATCCATTGCACATAATTCCAATTGTAAATGCGTGTAGCAGGCGTTATAATAAGGGAAACTTTATTCTTCTTGATAAGTTTCTTTTGTTCGGCGAACCGTTCCGCACGAATCAAAGGCCATAAAATCCATAGCGCCAAGGCAGTTTTTGCCGGGCGCGTTATTTTAAAATTAAAAATGACTTTTATTCATTTTTAAACAGATCTTTAACACTATCGCTAATATTTAAGAGAAAAATTTTGGCCATTACTTACAATTGCATATTGTAAGTATCGACAAAAGGGATTATAATAGGTGTCACTCAATCGATAATAAACAAAATTTAGAAAATAAATTGTTTAATTTATTACAAGGAGGTGCGGATCAATGGAAGACTTAATTAAACAAATCGTCGACATGGATCGGAAAGCCAGAGAAATTACCGATGCTGCGCAGATGGAAAAAGTCAACTCCGAAAAAGAAGTTGCCGCAAAGCGGGAGCAGATCCGAAATGAGTATCTTGAGAGGGCAAGAAGGCGTATCGCCTTAAACGAACCAAAAGAACGCGAGGCCGCAGAAAAGGAATGGAAAGAAAAGGAAAAGAAAAACGAATTCATTTTCCAAAAGCTGGATAAACTTTATACCGAAAACGGCGATAAATGGGTGAAGGAAATTGTAGAACGCGTTTTAGGGAGTGATTGAAATGATTTCCACCCTCTCTTCCAATGTCATTCTGGCAAAAGCGCGCGCAATGTACGGCAGACGCCTGACAATGGAAAATTACAAGGACCTGCTGGCCTGCCGCAATGTAAGCGAGGTTGCTTCATACTTGAAGACAAGGACAGTATACAAAAAAGCACTTGTCAGTATCGACGAAAATAGTGTTCACCGCGGCCAACTGGAAGCAAAGCTCAAGCAAAAGCTTCTTGAGGATTACTCATCCCTGTGCCGATATGAAATTACCGTAGGCGAGCATTTCGCACGGTACCTGATTGAGCAAAGTGAAATTGAGCAGATTCTGCACAGTTTGCTCATGCTCCAAACCGATACGCCGGGGGATTTCAACCTTCCGATGTATATTACAAGGCATACGCAACTGGATCTTGCGGCGCTGAGTCAAATTGAAAATTTCGACGATCTGCTGAATGCTTTGGACAAAACCCCGTACCGGAAACTGCTGGAGGGATTCCGGCCTGTCGCCGGCACCCCCCTAAACTATACCGGTATCGAAAACGTGCTTTACACGTACCTGTATAAACAAGTATTCGATATTATTAATAAGCACACGCATTTCGAAACCCGCAAACAGCTTTATGAAATTTTCACAACGTATATCGATTTGACCAACTATGCCCGAATCGTACGATTGAAGGTATCTTATAACGCAAGCCCTGATTTTATTCGCAGTTCGCTTTTGCCTTTCGGAAATGTCGACAGAAAGTTCTACTCTGACATGCTAGCGGCGAACAGCTTAGAAGAAATCACAGAAATCATGGAAAAGACATCCATTGGTAAGCGATTTTTAAAAGTTAAACATTCTTATGTGGATGAAATACCAAAATTTGCAAAATATAGCATAAGCCGCCACAACATACGGTATTCCACGCATCCTTCCGTTGTATTAATGTCTTACACTTTCCTTATGCAGATTGAGCTTATGGATATTATCACAATCATAGAGGGGATCAGATACAAATTACCTCCTGACGAGATTATAAAACTGCTGATCATATACAATTATAAGGAAAGGGGTGATTAATATTTGGCTGTTATAAAAGTTAAAGTAGTAAGTATGTTCGGATTAATGGCTGACTTGGATCGGGCTACCATGCTATGCGGGAAATCCTGTTATTTCCATCCGGACAACGCATTGTCCTTTTTCTCGGATACATCGGAGTTTTCTCCTCTGATAAATGAAGAAAATCCTTATGCCGAACCCTTGCAGCAGTTATCCGATGTTCTGGCAAGTTTTCATTATAAAATGGATTTGTTAAGTTCGGAGGAAGTCGAAAAAATAACGATGAGTCCGGAGGATATGTTTGCCTATGTGGATTCCCTATCCGCTTCGATCAGTCAGTTGCAGAAAGAACGCGAAGAAGCGCAAGATAAAATCCGTGAATTGTCCGTTGAAATCGATAAAATCAGCCACTTTGTCGGTCTGGATTTAGATCTCAGCGAAATTCACGCCTGTAAATATATACGCGTTCGCTTCGGCTCTCTTCCAAAAGAAAGCTATGAGAAGCTGAATTCTTACAAACAGAATCCATACATTGTATTTTTCCCGTCCACAAGCGACGACCTGCGATATTGGGGCGTGTACTTCTCCCCAATTGAAAACATAACGGAAGTGGATAGAATTTTCTCAAGTCTTTATTTTGAAAGGACGCAGTTAACCGAGCTGACCGGCAGCCCCGAATCGGAACTTGCATCGCTGCAGGCGCAGCGTGATGCTGCGGTCAAGCAGCTAAAAGACACGGAAAAGCGCTTTGAAAAGCTCTGGAAAAAAGAATTGCCTATGTGCCAAAAGATTTATTCCTGGCTGACCGAGCGCTCCGTTTACTTCGATATCCGGCGGTATGCCGCAAGGTATAATGACAGTTTTATCCTTACCGGCTGGATTCCGGCGGACAAAGAGGAGGACTTTCAGAAAGAACTTGATAAGGTGGAGTCCCTTGCTTACACCTTTGACGGCGGCGAAGATGAATTAATCCATTCACCGCCCGTAAAGCTGCAAAACAAGAGCATCTTCCGCCCCTTCGAATTCTTCGTTGATTTGTACGGGCTCCCGTGTTACGACGAGGTTGACCCCACCGCTTTTGTTGCCATCACTTACTTTCTGCTCTTTGGCATCATGTTCGGGGATCTTGGACAGGGGCTTTGTGTCTCGCTCATCGGCTGGCTGATGTGGAAAAAAAAGAAAATGAAGCTCGGCAAGGTTATGGTTGCCTGCGGTATTTCCGCCGGCATTTTCGGGATCATATTCGGCTCGGTTTTCGGATTCGAACATGCGCTGGATCCTTTATATAGAGCGATTGGATTTGAAGAAAAGCCGGTTGAAGTTTTGAAACCCGAAACCACCAGCATGATTGTATACTCGGCTGTTGGAATCGGCATTTTACTGGTAATCCTTGCGATGCTGGTCAATATTTATTCCTCTTTAAAAAGGAAGGACTACGGAAACGCATTTTTCGGGCCAAGCGGCCTTGCAGGATTAATTTTCTATTCCTCGCTGGTTGTCGGCTTTGGCGGGCAAATTACGTTTGGCAGGCAGATTGTAAATCGAGCCTTTATTATTTTCTTCCTTATTGTTCCCATCATCTTTATGTTTTTCCGCGATATATTGGGGGATTTGCTCAAGCGCAAGCCCGACTGGAAACCAAAAGCATGGGGCGATTACATTATGCAGAATTTCTTTGAACTATTCGAATTCATGTTGAGTTACGCCACCAATACGATGAGTTTCCTGCGTGTGGGCGCCTTTGTTTTGGTTCATGCCGGCATGATGCTGGTTGTCTTTACACTTGCTGAAATGTCCAGCGGCATTGGCTACCTCCTTATTGTCGTAATCGGCAATGCGTTTGTAATGGCGCTGGAGGGCCTGCTCGTCGGCATTCAGGTTTTAAGGCTTGAATTTTATGAGATGTTCAGCCGCTTTTTCGACGGCGGAGGCCGTCCGTTTAACCCAGTTGTTGTTCGTAAAGAGCAGTAATGTTTTTTACGACTAAAATTCTATTTTAATAAATAGTTGGAGGAAGTATTATGACTAAAGTATTAATTTGTTTACCGGTAATTTTCTTAGTAGCATCTGTTGTTTTTTCAATCCGTTCCGTTAAAGATGGAAAAAAGCCTAGCAAAGCCGCAGCTACGCAGATCTTCGCTTTCCTGGCCGTTTGCCTTCTTACGTTTGCGGTTCCTGTCGTCGCTTCCGCAGCAACCGGAACTGATGCAAACGCAACAGCACCTACTTCCCAGTCTCAAGAAGCTCCTGCTTCTGATTCCGGTAAAGGCCTTGGCTTAATCGCCGCCGCGGCCGTTACGGCAATTTCCGGTATAGGCGGTGCAATCGCTGTTGCGGCGGCTGCTCCTGCGGCTATCGGTGCAACAAGCGAAGAACCGAAGGTTTTCGGTAAAGCTTTGATTTTCGTTGCTTTGGGCGAAGGTATCGCATTGTACGGACTATTGATTTCTATTCTTATCCTGAACAAGATTTAACCCATTGAAAGCAGAGGTGCATGTTTTATGCGCTTTTATCTAATCAGCGACAATGTGGATACGCAGGTTGGGCTTCGCTTGGCGGGTATTGAAGGCGTTGTCGTGCATGAAGCCGCCGAAGTGCAGAAAGCCTTGAAAGAGGCAATGGCGATGGAGGACGTAGCGGTTATTCTGATGACCGAAACCCTGATCTCCCTTTGCCCGGACATGGTTTATGACCTGAAGCTCAACCAAAAGCGCCCGCTTATCCTGGAAATTCCGGACAGACACGGCAACGGCCGTACAAAGGATTCGATTACCCGTTATGTCCGCGAGGCAATCGGGCTGAATATTTAAGCCGCTTGACGGCGAAACGGGGGGTTGTTATGGCTGTCAACGATGATAAAATAAACAAATTTTATGTAGCAATCAATCACTATGCTGAAGAACAGCGTAAAAAAATCGAACAAGAAATAGAAGCATTTAAGAAGAAAGAGCTTGAAGAAGCGGAGGTTGACGTATTAACCGAAGCTTACCGGCTGATCCAAAAAGAAATGGCCGAGATGCGAAACGGCATTGCTCAGGAAATGGCGCAGCGGGAAATGAACGTTCGAAAAGAGCTTCTTTCAAAACGCAGAAAAATTGCGGACGAGGTGTTCGAACGGGCGAAAAAAGCACTTTCCGAATTTACAAAGGAAAAAGGCTACGAGGATTTGCTGGTTAAGAAAGCAAAGATATTGTCGAAGACCTTCCGTAAACCGGGTACTGTATTGTGTATCCGTAAAGAGGATGAGCAGTACAAAGAGCTGATTCAAAAAGCTTTTGGAAACGACTGCGAATTTAGGATCAGCGACGATATCCATATCGGCGGCATTCTTGCCTATAACTCTGGGATGGGTATTGCAGCGGACGAAACGCTCGACGCCCAGTTAGAGGATCAGCGTGAGTGGTTTGAGGAAAACTCAGGCTTGGCCGTAGTCTGACCTATACCTAGTGATATCGGAGATGAAGAAGATGGAGAATCAGAATATTATATACGGCATTAATGGTTCCGTTGTAACCGTTAAAAACTCACGCAGCTTCTCGATGATGGAGATGGTTTATGTCGGCAATGAACGCCTTGTCGGTGAAGTCATCGGTATTACGGACCAATTTATTACCATCCAGGTTTACGAAGAAACGACCGGGCTGCGGCCCGGCGAACCGATCTACGGTACTGGGAGCCCTATGAACGTAACTTTAGGTCCTGGAATCATCGATAATATATTCGATGGAATCGAGCGGCCGCTCAAAAGAGTTGCGGAGCAATCCGGTGCGTTCATCGCGCGCGGCAGCAACGTTTCCGCGCTGGACGAAAAACGCCTTTGGGATGTAACTATCAAGGTGCACGAAGGCGACCAGCTTAAGGGCGGCGATATTTACGCCGAGTGCCCGGAAACAACCATCATAACACATAAATGCATGGTTCCTCCCCTGCTTTCCGGCATCGTAAAGAAAGTCGTTGGGAACGGGAAGTATAAGGTAAACGATACCATCCTTGAGCTGGAGGATCAGCACGGTGAAATACACAAGCTCACTCTTTGTCAGAAATGGCCGATCCGTACGCCGCGCCCGGTGTCCGAGCGGCTCCAGACAAAAGTTCCGCTCATAACCGGTCAGCGTGTAATTGACACCCTGTTCCCCATTTCCAAGGGCGGCACAGCGGCGATTCCGGGCGGTTTCGGCACGGGAAAAACCATGACGCAGCACCAGCTTGCGAAATGGTGCGACGCCGATATCATCATTTACGTCGGCTGCGGCGAACGCGGCAACGAAATGTGTCAGGTTTTGGACGAATTTTCGGAGCTGATGGATCCGAAATCGGGCAGGCCGATGACCGACCGTACCGTTTTGATCGCAAATACGAGCAACATGCCGGTTGCGGCGCGCGAAGCTTCTATTTACACCGGCATTACGCTTGCCGAATATTATCGCGATATGGGTTACCATGTTGCCATTATGGCGGACTCTACGTCCCGCTGGGCAGAAGCACTACGTGAAATTTCCGGCCGCTTGGAAGAAATGCCGGCGGAAGAAGGCTTCCCTGCCTATCTGCCAAGCCGCTTATCTGAATTTTACGAGCGCGCAGGAATGGTAAAGAATCTGAATAACACAGACGGATCCATTACGATAATCGGCGCCGTTTCCCCGCAGGGTTCGGACTTTTCCGAACCGGTTACGCAGAACACCAAGCGTTTTACCCGCTGTTTCTGGGCGCTGGACAAAGCCCTCGCTTACGCGAGACATTACCCGGCAATCAACTGGACGCAAAGCTACAGCGAGTATTTTAGCGATCTTGACCCATGGTACGAAAAAAACCTTGGCAAAGAATTTTTAAAATACCGCGTACAGGTTAACCGCATCTTACAGGAAGAAAGCCAGTTAATGGAAATCGTAAAGCTGATTGGTTCGGATGTTCTACCGGACGATCAGAAGCTGATCATTGAAATTGCGCGTCTTATCCGCGTCGGTTTCCTGCAGCAGAACGCATTCCATGCGGAAGACACCTATGTGCCGCTTGAAAAGCAAAAGCGGATGATGGAAGTTATCCTTCATCTTTATAAGAAATCGAAGCAGCTTGTAACCGCTTCCGTTCCGATTTCGGTGATTAAACAGACCGGGTTGTTCGATAAAATAGTGAAAATGAAGTATGATATTCCCAACAATAAACTAGAAATATTCGATAATTACATCAACGAAATTGATGAGGCTCTGTCCGCCATTCTCGAATCCTGATTCGGACGGATACTAATTTTACCTAAGAAGGTGGTTACACCATGATTCTTGATTACATTGGTCTAAAGGAAATAAACGGTTCGCTGATTGTGCTGGACAACGTTGAAAACGCGTCGTTTGAAGAGGTTGTCGATATCCGTCTGGAAAACGGCACTATGCGCCAGGGCAGAATCGTTCAGTTGGACGGTAAGCGGGCAGTCATTCAGGTATTTGAAGGTACGCGCGGCATTTCGCTGGACAACACGCGCACCAGGCTGAAAGGCCACCCAATGCAAATGCCGCTTTCCCCGGAAATTCTCGGCCGCGTATTCGACGGTGCGGGCCGGCCGATTGACGGGCTGGGAAACATTTTTCCGGTGAAGAAGGCAGATATTAACGGAACGCCGATTAACCCGGTATCCCGTGAATATCCGAAAAACTACATCAATACCGGCATTTCAACCATCGATACGTTGATGACGCTGATTCGCGGGCAGAAACTCCCCATTTTCTCCGGCTCCGGTATGAAGCATAACGAGCTTGCCGTTCAGATTGCAAGGCAGGCAAAGATCAGCGACAACAGCGGCAATAATTTTGCAATTGTCTTTGCCGCAATGGGCGTTAAAAACGACGTTGCCGAATACTTCCGGCGTTCTTTCGAGGAATCCGGTGTTCTGCAAAGGGTTGTTATGTTCCTGAACCTTGCTAACGATCCGATTATTGAAAGAATTCTGACCCCGCGCTGCGCGCTGACGGTTGCCGAATACCTTGCCTTTGAGCTGGATATGCATATCCTCGTCATTATGACGGATATGACCTCCTATGCGGAAGCGCTGCGTGAGTTCAGTTCTTCCAAAGGCGAAATTCCGGGCAGAAAGGGATTCCCGGGCTACCTGTATTCCGACCTTGCCTCCCTTTACGAACGCGCGGGCATGGTGCGCGGCAAAAAAGGGTCTGTAACCCAAATCCCAATTCTCACAATGCCGAACGACGACGTTACCCATCCGGTACCGGATTTGACCGGATACATTACCGAAGGACAGATCGTGCTTGACCGCGTTCTGGACAATTCCGGTGTTTATCCGCCGGTTTCCGTCCTTCCTTCCCTTTCCCGTCTGATGAAGGACGGCATCGGCGAAGGCTTTACGCGTGAAGACCATCCGGCGCTTTCCAATCAGCTTTTCGCATCTTATGCGAAAGTAATGGACGCCCGTTCGCTCGCCTCTGTTATCGGTGAAGAAGAGCTCTCCCCTGTCGATAAAAAATACATTGAATTCGGTAAACGGTTTGAATCCCAGTTTGTAGCACAGGGCTTTAATGAAAACCGTTCCATCGAACAAAGTTTGGATTTGGGCTGGAAGCTTCTTTCCACGCTGCCGCGTGAAGAACTCGATCGTGTGGACGACGTGATTCTTGATAAATACTATGAAAAAGCGATTCAGTCGGATTCCTCTGTGACGGAACCCGAAAAAAGCATTGACGAATAGTATGAAAGCGCAGGATAGCACATAGAAAATTGCACCGCATTTTCACCGCGCAATTTTTACCAACCGAAGGAGGTGTGCCGCATTGAGCAACCAAATCGTTCCGACAAAAGGAAATTTGCTCGCCACAAAAAAGTCCCTTGCGCTTTCACGCACAGGTTTTGAGCTTCTTGACCGGAAACGGAACATTTTAATACGGGAAATGATGGCCCTGATTGAGCGGGCGGCGAAAATTCAAGGAAAAATTGATGATACGTACGATGCGGCATATGCCGCGCTTCAAAGGGCAAATATTACCCTTGGCATCTGCGACGAACTGTCCCGTACTGTTCCGCTCGATAATAGCCTGAATGTGGCTTATCGAAGCGTTATGGGCGTGGAGATTCCCATGGTTTCGTACGACCCGGTCAGCATTCCGATTCCGTTCGGGCTGAATTCCACCAATATTATGCTGGACGACGCCTACAAAAAATTTGAAGAAGTCAAGCGCCTCACCGCAGAACTGGCCGAAGTGGAAAACAGCGTTTACCGGCTGGCCGTCGCGATTAAAAAGACGCAGAAACGAGCAAATGCTCTGAAAAATATTATGATCCCATGGTTTGAGACTACAGTGAAGTTTATCACGGACGCACTAGAAGAAAAGGATCGCGAGGAGTTCTCAAGACTTAAAGTCATAAAAAAACAAAAATTGCAAAAATGATCGTTCAGTCGGATTTTCAGATCAACAAAACAAACCCTCCTGCCGTAATGTTGTGAAGTGGCAGGAGGGCTTTTGTATAGCGCAGAACGCTTGTTATGATTTAAGTATATGAAAATTCTATGTTTTTCTATTCTTATCTACGAGAGCACCGTTCTATTTTGGATTAGATGTCTTCCAGATCAACAACCGTCTTATCCTCTGTGGAAGCATATGTCAGCTTCTCAACAATTTCTTTTGTATCGCGTGCAATCAGAAGCTCTTCATTTGTCGGTACAACATATACAGCAACCTTGGAATCAAATGCGGAAATCTTACCCTCGCGCCCATGTATCATTTTATCGTTCAGAACCGGGTCAATTTTTACACCGAAGTATTTCAGCCCGCGGCAAATCGAATAACGCAGGTGGGTCTGATTTTCGCCAAGGCCCGCTGTAAACACGATGCAGTCAAGGCCGTTCATCGCCGCCGCGTAAGAGCCGATGAATTTAATAATCTGGTAGCTCAGCATTTCATGCGCAAGAATGGCCCTTTTGTTTCCTTCAATTTCCGCCTTTGTTACATCACGGTCATCGCTGTAACCCGAAATACCGAGAAGGCCGGACTTTTTGTTCAGAATTTCGTTCATCTGTTCCGGGGTAAGGCCCTCTTTTTCCATAATAAAGGTTACAATGGACGGGTCGAGCGATCCGCAACGCGTACCCATCATGAAACCGTCCAACGGAGTCAGGCCCATGCTGGTATCGATTACTTCTCCGCCATGGATAGCCGCAATAGAAGAACCGTTCCCAATATGGCAGGTAACCATATCGATATCCTCAAGAGGCTGATGCATCAACTGCGCGCAGCGCGAGCTGACGTAACGGTGGGATGTGCCGTGGAAACCGTAGCGGCGAATTTTATACTTCTCATAATATTCATAAGGAATAGCAAACATATATGCCTTTTTCGGCATGGTCGAATGGAAAGCGGTATCAAAGACAACGCATTCCGGCACATCTTTTCCGAAAACTTTCTGGCAAGCAAGAATTCCCTGTAGCTCCGGGCCGTTGTGAAGGGGAGCCAAAGGAATTAATTCTTTTATTCCTTCAATAACATCATCATTAACATAAAGGGATTTGCTGAATTTTGCACCACCTTGAACCACACGGTGGCCGATTGCCGTAACCTCCGACAAATCCTTGATTACCCCAACCTGTTTATCCGTTAAGGCAGCCGTTACCAGCTTAAACGCATCGATATGGCTAGCCATTTCCACATTCAAATCTTTTTTGCGGCCATCCGCAGTTTTATGGCTGAATGTTCCTCCCTTAATGCCTATCCTTTCGCAATTGCCTTTTGCAAGCATTTCTTCCGTATCCATATCAATTAACTGATACTTTAAAGAAGAGCTGCCGGCATTGATTACCAGAATCTTCATACTTATTCCTCCTAAAATTACTTTTATGCTTGTATCGACATAAATAACACCATATACTATAATAGTACTACCACTTCGGAAATTCAAGGAGTTTATGAAAAATGCTTACTGCGGGGATTGTTTCTGAATTTAATCCGTTTCACCGCGGACACGCCGCACTCATATCGCGTACCCGTGAGGAAGGTGCTACGCACATTGTTGCGGTCATGAGCGGCAATTTTGTCCAACGTGGCGAACCAGCTATCCTTTCAAAATGGGCCAGAACCAGACAGGCGCTTTTGAACGGCGTTGATCTTGTATTGGAGCTCCCGCTTCCATGGGCGCTTTCCGGCGCGGAAACCTTTGCGTTCGGCGGGGTTTTCCTTCTGGATGCGCTTGGTGTCGACATATTGAGTTTTGGAAGCGAGTGCGGCCGGATCGACGAGCTGCAAAGTGCGGCAAAAGCGCTGAACTCCTCCAGTTTCCGCGACGCGATAAAAAACGAAATCAAAAACGGGGCGACCTTCGCAAAAGCAAGGCAGAACGCCATGAGCCAAATCGACGGCGAAGCCTCCCGCCTTCTTCGGGAACCCAACAATATTCTCGCGATTGAATATCTAAAGGCAGTAGACCGCCTACATTCCAAAGTGATCCCTTTTACGATTCAACGCATTGGGGCTGCACATGATGCGCAGGATGCCGTGAATGACATTGCCTCCGCTTCAAAGATACGGAAATGCATGCATACCGGGGAAAGCTTTGCCGCATGGATGCCGGAGAACGCGGCGGAAATCGCGCTGCGGGAAATCAAGGCGGGCAGCGCGCCGGTTTCTATTGGGACGGTGGAACGGGCCATCCTCGCAAAGCTGCGGGGTATGAGCCGCGAAGAATTCGCTTCCCTACCGGACATTAGCGAAGGCCTGGAAAACCGCATATACGATGCTTCCCGCCAAGCCTGCTCCCTTGACGAATTGTATTCGCTTATTAAATCCAAACGGTATACGCACGCACGCATCCGCAGGATTGTGCTTTCCGCTTTTTTAGAATTAGATTCTTCTTTGAATAAAAGAGTCCCCCCCTATCTTCGCGTCCTTGGATTTAACAAACGGGGGACGGAAATTCTGCATTCGCGAAAATCCTCTGTAAAACTCCCTATTGTTACCAACACATCAGACATATTGTCCCTTGACAATGATGGGAAAAGTGTGCTTGAATTAGAAAGCAGGGCAACGGACCTGTATTCCCTTTGTTCCTCGCAGGCGGCGCCCTGTGGGCGCGACCGGACAACAGGTATTCTATCCATTTCGTCTTGATGCTGAAAGGATGTGTCTTAATTGTCTGTTGAAATAAAGGAAATCAAATACGAGAACTATGGGAAATGTTTGGAGATCAGCAATGGATTAATCGATGTTGTCGTTACAATCAATTTTGGACCGCGGATTGTGCGTTTCGGTTTTACGGGCGGATCGAATATCCTTTATAATGATTTGGAACGGAAATATACTGTACAGAACGAAAAAATTGAAGAGCGTTTCGGCAGGGACGCCGCCTTTTTATATTACGGGGGACACCGTATCTGGCTAAGCCCGGAAAAGATGCCGGACACCTATTACCCGGACAATGAACCGGTGGTTTACGGCATTTTGCCGGAAGGGGTTACCTTTACTCCACCCCGACAAAAGCAAACGGATATGCAGCTTAGCTTTGAAATTATTATGAGCGAAAGCACAACCGATATTATGGTCGTACACAGCGCGAAGAATGATTCGAAAGAAAAGCGTGCCTGCGCGCTATGGGCAGTCACCATGCTGAATGGAGGCGGAACGGAAATTCTTCCTTTCAATGCGGATGGCGAAAATCTGATTTCCCCCAACCGGACCCTATCCCTTTGGCCCAATACGGATTTCCACGATAACCGGCTTTGCTTTGGCCATCGGTTCATCACCGTCCGGCATGAAAAAGAGAATGAAAAGCCCCTTAAAATCGGGCTGAATAATTTCCCCGGCTGGGCCTGCTATGCGAACGGCGATACCACGCTGGTCAAGCGATATGTGCACAGCCCGTCGGCCCCTTACCCGGATTACGGCTGTTCTTCCGAAACCTATCTGTGTAAGGATTTTATAGAAATGCAGACGCTAAGCCCGCTGTACAGTCTTGAGCCCGGAGAAGGCATCCGGCACGTGGAAAACCTGTTCCTGATGAAAACACCAGCTATATTCGACCCTTTAAATGAAGATAGTGTCCAAAAATTTGTACAGGAATTGAATTTATAGAGAAAGGCTTTGAACCTTAATGGTTCAAAGCCATCTTCATATGCAGTTATCTGCCCCTGTGTTTTTCTTTTTCTGGCGCAGTTCAAACCGCCGCTGTTCTTCCTCTTCCGACTGTTTCCGATTAAAAGATTTCCGTTCCAGTTTTCCCTTGCTCCTGCTGCAGCTTCAGGGCCTGCTGTGCTTGTGCCGATTCCGCTTTGCAATAATTGGCGGTTGATAAGCTACTGCAACCGTTTTGGATTGATTTTCTTTTATTCAATCTTTTGATTTTCCAGTAGAAATAGCTGTAAATCTCATAATCCTTTGATTCCGCACCGAACGTTACTTTCGCAGCTTCCAGCTTTCCATCGATCAGCTGTTCCATTACACCAACCCAGAAAGGGTTCTCAAAAAACACCGTAATTCTGCATTTGTCCATCTGAAGTTCCTCCCAAAAAACAACTTAACAAAGACTGGACAACCTTAGGAGGCAGGTTACTGACGGCTGATTGCCGCGTCTGGACTACCAACCAGAACTGTGTTTTTGTCTTTTCGAATCCTATCTTAACGGAATATCGGGCTCTTTTCGAGCCCACAACTTAGCATATGCTTGTTGTATTCGTCCACCCGCGCTGTAAAAAACCGGATCATTTCTTCCAGTTCCATTCTTTAACCTCCAGATAACAAAAGGGACGGCCAAAGCCGCCCCCGATTTTATTCATATTAAAGTGTTCCGAAAATGCGGTCACCGGCATCGCCAAGTCCCGGAACAATATAGCCGTTTTCGTTAAGATGATCGTCTACGGCAGCGCAATAAAGCTCTACATCCGGATGGGCAGCCGTAAATGCTTTTACCCCTTCCGGCGCTGCAATAATGCACATAAAGCGGATGCTCTTCGGGTTGCTGCGCTTAATGATTGTCACAGCGTCGATTCCCGAACCGCCGGTTGCAAGCATCGGATCCAGCACGATCACTTCGCGCTCGTTAATATCCAGCGGAAGCTTGCTGTAATATTCGACCGGCTGCAGGGTTTCGTGATCGCGGTAAAGGCCGATATGACCAACCTTCGCGGCAGGCACCATGCGGAGCACGCCGTCCACCATACCGAGGCCCGCTCTTAAAATCGGGACAAACGCGAGCTTTCTGCCCGCGATAACCTTCGTTTTTGTTTTGCTGATCGGTGTTTCGATCGTCGTTTCCTCCAAGGGTAAATCCCTTGTGGCCTCATAACACATCAGCATTGCGATTTCGCCTACCAGCTCGCGGAATTCCTTTGAGCCCGTATTTTTATCACGCAAAAACGTAAGTTTATGCTGGATGAGGGGATGATCCATAATAAAGACTTGTTTATTCATATCTGACAGCCTCCAAATTTAAAATTACAGCTCGCCGCGCTCGATCGCTGCGATTTCGTCGAGACGACGCTGATGGCGGCCGCCTTCAAACTCAGCATGCAGGAAAATCTTTGCAAGCTCAACTGCTTTTGCTTCGTCAATAACTCTTCCGCCCAGGCAGAGGATATTCGCGTTGTTGTGACGACGCGTCATTTCCGTGCAGTATGTGTCGGAGCAAACAGAGGCGCGGATTCCTTTCACCTTATTGGCGGCAATGCTCATTCCAATGCCTGTCCCGCAGCAAAGGATCCCGCGTTCCGCTTCTCCATTTATAATACAATGTGCAACCTTCGCCGCAATCGGCGCATAGTCAACGGAAGCTTCGTCAAACGTTCCGAAATCTTTATATTCGATGTTCTCGTTTTCCAAATACTTTTTGATCGCTTCTTTTAACTGCAATCCGCCATGATCTGCTCCTAAAGCTATCATTTGTTTTCTCCTTCTATACGTTTTTTAAGTTCGCGCTCCGCTTGCGGCGGGCGTAGATAAACCGGCATCAGAGCTGCGGAAGATACTGCTCCGCCCTGCTCATATACTTTGCACGCGGCTTTCGCAACGCCGCAGGCGCGCTGGTACAGCAGCGGCTCGGGCGGCAAAAGCGCATGAAGACTTTGAAACCGTTCATTATTATAGCACAATTTTGCGCCGTCTCCAACAAGCATCAGCGGTTTTGCGAATTTTTTACATTCCTCCGCCAAATCCAGAATGGAGATCGCCCGGTCTTCCGTAATTCTTTCCATTCTTCCGTCGTGTGCACTAAAAACCGCATTATAAACCTGCCCGCAGCGCGCGTCCATAACCGCGCATACCGTACAGTCCATATGTTCAAGATTCCGCGCCATTGCTTCCAACGTGGACACGCCCACACAGGGCTTGTCTTGCGCCATGGCAAGGCCCTTGACGCTCGCGATGCCGATACGGACTCCCGTAAAGGATCCGGGGCCGGAACTGACCGCAAACAGATCCACGCTCTGTAAATCCGCGCGCGTGCATTTCAGCACATTATCAATCATCGGCATCAGCGTCTGGCTGTGTGTCAGCTTCGTGTTAATATAAAATTCACCCAGCACTTTTCCGTCCTCAACCAATGCCGCGGACGCCGCGGTCGCCGACGAATCAATCGCCAGTATTCTCATAGTTCCATCCCCTCAATATGAAAAATGCGTTCGTTTTCGCCTTCGCCCTGCCGGATTTCAATGCGGATTGCATCCTGCGGAAGCGCGGCTTCAATATTTTCGCTCCATTCGATTACCAGAACGCCCCCGCTCTCCAGATAATCAAAAAAACCGGTAGAGTACAGGTCGTCCCAACCGGACACGCGGAACATATCAAAATGGTAAACGTCCAACCTGCCATGGTATTCATGAACCAGCGCAAACGTCGGGCTGGAAACCCCTTCGGAAATTCCCAATCCCCTTGCAAGCCCGCGCGTAAAGGCTGTTTTTCCCATGCCCATTCCGCCGAAAAGCGCAATCACCTCGCCGCCGGAAAGCTTTTCCGCTATTTTCACGCCGAGCGCTTCTGTTTCAGCCAACGAAGATGTCATTATGTCCCGCATAGCAGTCCCCTTGTAACTTAAAATAATCCTGAAATTCTTCCCTGTGCATCCACATCGATTTTTTCGGCGGAAGGCACCTTGGGCAGTCCGGGCATTGTGAGAATATCACCCGCGTAGGCCACGACAAAACCGGCCCCGTTCGAAAGGCGCAAGTCGCGGATGGTAATTCGGAATCCGGCCGGCCTGCCTAACAAAGCAGGGTTATCCGATAAGGAATACTGCGTTTTCGCAATGCAGACCGGCAGTATATCCCCGCCGAGCGCTTCAATATCCCGCAAGGCTTTTTCCGCCTGACTTGTATAATCCACACCGTCCGCGCCGTATATCTCTTTTGCAATGCACTCAATTTTCTGTTTAATGGTGGAATCCGCCGAATAAATCGGCTGGAAATTGGACGGCTTCTCAGCCGCTTCGCACACCTTTCTCGCTAAATCCACGCCGCCTGCGCCGCCTTTTGCAAAAACCTCGGACAGCGCGAAATCCGCACCGTTCTCACGGCAGTAGTTCTCGATATAGCTCAGTTCCGCTTCGAAATCATTGTTAAAGCGGTTAATCGCAACAACAACCGGGACGCCGTATTTCTTCATGTTGGAAATGTGCGCGCCCAGATTGGCAATTCCCTTTTTCAGCGCATCGAGGTTTTCCAACGCAGTTTTATCCTTTGGAACGCCGCCGTTGTATTTCAAGGCGCGCGCGGTGGCTACAATCACAATCGCGTTAGGCTTTAATCCCGCAAGGCGGCATTTAATATCGAGGAACTTTTCCGCACCGAGGTCGGAACCGAATCCTGCCTCCGTAATGCAGTAATCGGCAAGCTTAAGCGCCAGACGCGTCGCCCTTACGGAATTGCACCCGTGGGCAATATTCGCAAACGGCCCACCGTGCATGATAACCGGCGTTCCTTCCAGCGTCTGCACCAGGTTCGGATAAATCGCATCCTTTAAAAGCGCGGCCATCGCTCCTTCCGCTTTTAAATCACGCGCATAAACGGGCGCGCCCTCATAAGTATAGGCAATCAAAATCTTTCCAAGCCGTTCCTTCAAATCCAGCAAGTCGGAAGCAAGGCAGAAAATCGCCATAACCTCCGTCGCAACCGTAATGCAGAAGCTATCCTCACGCGGAACCCCGCTCATTTTCCCGCCGAGTCCAATCACAATATTCCGTAAAGCGCGGTCGTTCATATCGAGGCAGCGCTTGATTAAAATCCTGCGCGGGTCAATTCCAAGGACATTCCCCTGCTGCATATGGTTGTCGAGCATGGCGCAGAGAAGGTTGTTCGCGGAGGTAATCGCATGAAAATCACCGGTAAAATGCAGGTTGATGTCCTCCATCGGCACTACCTGCGCGTAACCGCCGCCGGCGGCCCCGCCCTTGATGCCGAATACTGGCCCAAGGCTTGGTTCCCGCAGGGCGATAACCGCTTTTTTGCCGATTTTTTTCATTGCTTCCCCAAGACCGGCCGTTGTCGTGGTTTTTCCCTCGCCCGCCGGAGTCGGGTTGATCGCCGTTACCAGGATGAGTTTGCCGTCCTTCTTGGAGGCAAGTCTGTTGTAGAGAGAGTCATTCAGCTTCGCTTTATACCGGCCGTAAGGTTCTAGCTCTTCCTCATGAATATCGAGTTCGGAAGCAACCTGTGCAATCGGTAAAAGCTTTGCCTGCTGCGCTATTTCGATGTCAGTTAGCATTCGTGCATCTCCTCACAAAAAATATGTCAAAATTATAGCATATTTTTCGATAAAAAAGAACCATACCGCGGCAATTTTTGAATTTTCCCGGAAAACAGCAGGCGCCAAATTCCATATATTTCTCTTATCATATGAAAAAAGCTCCAGTTGATTCATGCCTGCTAAAACAATTTATCTACCGGTTTTTTATTTGCACTACCACGGCTATGGCACCGAGAGAATTCGAGCAAACGGCGTGAGAAAACCTCCAGTTGCTTATACTGTGGTTTTGCAGCCAACAGTCAGCAAAGGAGGTTTCTAAAGAATTATATCAAACTATGTAATGCAGGTAGCATTGATTCTCCGCTAGAATTTATGCTGAAGCGACACTTTATCGGGGCTTACTTTATGCATATAAACACTCATTACCAATCCAAAACCAAAGTAAAGACAGGACGCCGACGAACCGCCCGCGCTGAAGAATGGCAGGGTAACGCCCATAACCGGAAGTAGACTAAGGCACATCCCCAGATTGAACAATGCCTGTGCCGCAACCATCCCGAAAAAGCCGAAGCAGATAGAACTTCCAAGGCAGTCCGGCGATTTCCTCGCAATTCGCAGAGTACGGAAAAGGAGAAGAGTCAGAAGAAGAAGAATCAGCATACAGCCAACAAATCCGAGCAATTCTCCTGCTACAGAAAAAATAAAGTCTTTTTCCTGTACCGGAACAACTTTTTTGCTGACACGGGTATCACTATTAAACAAACCGCGTCCCCAAAACTGGCCGCTGCCAATGGAAAGCATCCCGCGGTACTGCTGGTACCCATCTTTAAGAGGATCATTTTCCGGATGAAGAAAGGAAGTAAGCCGCATTTTCTGATAGTCTTTTAATATATATTGCCATGCAATGGGAAAACCAATGGCAATTGCAGCAAAAACCGCTGCAAAATAGCGAAGTTGCACCCCGGCTCCGAAAGTCATGCTCAGGAACATACAAAAGAAAATAACCGCTGTTCCGTCGTCCCCTTGAAAATGGACTAAAAGAATTGGAACCATTGCATGGCAGGCAAGGAGAATAACCTGCGGAAAAGACTCGAGCAGTTCCCGTTTCTTTAATTCCGACAGGTGCTTGGAAAAGGTAATCATAAAACCGATTTTAACCAGTTCGCTGGGTTGGAATGTTCCTCCGGGCAGCTTAATCCAAGCTTTCGCATTGATGCCGCCGCTGCTTGTAACCGCCACACCAAAGATGTGGGTATAAACAATTAGAAAAAGGCAAAACCCGGCTACAAGATACCAATAATTCGCAATTTCCCGGTAATCAATCAACGTTAAAAAAATTGCTCCGCAATACCCAATTACGATAGCGATAAGCTGTACCGTAAAATAGGATCTACCCGAAGAACTCGGCGGGATGGGTTTCAGCAGTAAAAGGCTGTAAGCCGAAATGGATAGCATAATCAGCCAATACAATTTATCGGTTTGTTTAAAATAATTTATGATCGGTTTCATTACTCGCATAGTTTCCCCTTTTTATTGTATAAGAGCCCCATAAACGATCAATAAGCAATTGATTAAGAAAACAACTTGTCCTGCAATTTTTTGGCCTTTGAGCGCCTCTGCTTGGTTGCCTCCGCATTAATGCTCACCGTACCCTCCGCATCGTTTACGTCGAGCACGTCACCCTCACGCACCCCCTCCGGCAGCTCGGAAACCTCGATTGCAAAAAATTTCTGATCCTTGTCCTCGCAAATAGCATAGGTGCCTTCAAAACGGTCGATGATCAAGGTTCTCATAACACATTCCCCTTTATTTTCTTTTATTAAACTACTTTTCTGTTAAAACAGTAATTTTCTCCCCGTCGCTCATAAAAACAAGCGTACCGCTTACATCAGTCCGATACACCGGAATGTTCGCGTCCCACAATCTTTTCAGCACATCCCTTTTGGGCAGGCGGCTGGTATCGCGGGCCACGGAAATCACCGCAAAATTCGGCTGAACCGCACGCAAAAACGGTTCCGAAGTGGAAGTGGAGCTGCCATGGTGGCCAATTTTCAGCACATTTGCGGAAAGGTTTTCCCATTTTTCCATAAGATCCCGCTCCTCTTCCTTCTCCGCATCGCCCATTAACAGGAACCGGTTTTTTCCAAAAGTAAGCATTAAAATAATCGAATTGTTATTCGTGCTGTCCCCGGTTTTAACCGGCGCGAGCACTTTTATTTTTAAACTCCCTAACTGCATGGATTCGCCGCAGAAAGGGCTTCGCCCCGCAGTATCCGTTTGCCTGAGGGCAGTCTGCACAGCGGCATATTCCTCCCCCTGCGGTATAAGGTTTTGGGGAACATCAGGAGCAAAATAGCTTCCGACCTGATAATGACGGATGATATAGCCAAGGCCGCCGATATGGTCTGCGTCCGGGTGCGTGTTAAAAACGAAATCCAGTTTTTTCACATCCCGCCGATCGAGATACTCCGCAATCCCCTCGCCGCAGTCCTGCGTTCCTCCGTCAACAAGCATATATTTCCCTTCGCAGGCAACAAAGATACTGTCCGCTTTCCCAACGTCCAGCACATGTATGGAAAGCGGAGCATTGTCCGCAGCCGCGGCAAAATCCGTTAAACCGAAGAAACGGAAGATATGCCGCCAGGAAGCCTCCGTGCCAAACGGGAGGAAGGAAACAAGCAGGCCAACCGCCAAAAATACCAGCAGGGTTATTTTCAGCACTTTTTTGCTGTTTTTTTGCTGCTCCATTTCCGCGCTTCCTCCCGCTTTGAACGTATAGCGCACCACATCAAAAGCTGCGTAAACAAGCCTGCCCGCCATCAGAACGCCGCGCTGCCGACAAACAGCTTTATTTTTGCTCTTCGCTTTCTTTTTTGTCGGCCTGTTGCATGGTCATTTCCAGCCACTGCTGATAGGTAATTAGCACCTGGCGCGGCTTTGAGCCTTCGTGAGGACCCACAACTCCCATTTGTTCCATTTCATCGATCAATCTGCCTGCCCGAGCGTAACCAAGGCGCAGACGACGCTGGAGGAGGGAGGTGGAGGCCTGTCCAGCTTCCACAACGCATTTTATGGCTTCGGGTATCATCGGGTCGGTATCTTCTCCAAGCGCGCCGTCGGAACTACTGTCCTTTTCCGCAACGGCGTTTTTCTCGATTTCCTCCGCTATATCCTTATCGTACCCGGCTTCCTGTGTTTTCTTGACATAGTTAACCACGGATTCAATTTCACTATCGCTTACAAAACACCCCTGTATACGAATCGGTTTTTGCGAACCGACCGGTGAAAACAGCATATCGCCCCGGCCCAGCAGCTTTTCCGCTCCGCCCATATCCAGAATGGTGCGGGAGTCAACCTGTGAGGATACGGCAAACGCGATCCGGCTTGGTATATTCGCTTTGATAATACCCGTAATAACATCGACGGACGGACGCTGCGTCGCAATCAGGAGGTGCATGCCCGCAGCGCGCGCCATCTGTGCCAAACGGCAGATGGAATCCTCCACCTCATTCGGCGCAGCCATCATCAAATCCGCCAGCTCGTCAATAATAATTACAATCTGCGGAAGACGCGGCATGGGCTGGCCGTTTTCGTCCTTATACCCGTTGGAAGCAGCCAGCGTATTGTAACCGTTCAGATCGCGGACATTTTTCTCTGCAAAAATTTTGTAACGCTTCAGCATTTCGTTCACCGCCCAACCCAAAGCACCCGCCGCCTTGCGCGGATCGGTGACAACCGGAACCAAAAGCTGCGGGATTCCATTATAAATGCCAAGCTCAACAACCTTCGGGTCGATCATCAAAAACCGCACTTCTTCCGGGGTGGCCTTATATAAAAGACTGATAATAAATGAATTGATGCATACCGATTTTCCCGAACCGGTTGAGCCGGCAATTAGCAGGTGGGGCATTTTTGCCAGATCCGCCGTCGCTACCTCGCCCGCAATATCGCGCCCTAGGACGACGGTAAGGCGGCTCTTGGCGGTACAGAAGCTGTTGGATTCGATCAGCTCCCGCATACGCACAATACTGACTTTTTTATTCGGAACCTCAATTCCGACGGCGGCCTTGCCCGGAATAGGCGCTTCAATACGCACGCCCGAAGCGGCCAGATTCATGGCGATATCATCCGATAAATTCGTAATTTTACTGATTTTCACACCTGCGGCAGGTTGCAGTTCATAACGCGTTACCGCCGGTCCGCGGCTGATGTCCACAATTTTTGTCTGAACACCAAAGCTTTTCAGCGTTTCCACCAGCATCCGGCTATTGGTTTTCAATTCCTCTGCAATTTCCTGTTCGTTTGTCACCTTCGTTGTTTCCAGCATCGTGATCGGCGGGAAATGGTACGATCCGTCCTGCGGCGGTTCGTCGGCAAACATCGTCATCTGCATGGAAGCGCCGACAGGTGGCTTTGCTTTTTCAGGCTTGGGCGCGGACTTCTTCACCGCTTCAAGAACAGCCGCCGAAGGCTCTGGTTTTTCGCCGGAATCCGGCACGGAAGCCGGATTGTTTTCCACTTTCTCGACAACCGGTTCTTTCACCCCGAACACTTTTTCCAGCTGATCGAGCTTTTCATTTTTCCCTTTTTTGTTCTTTGCCTTCAGGCGCTGCGTAATATCCTCCTCGTCGAGAGGAATGTCAATATACGCATTTTCCTTACGGGCGCGTTCAATCGCCCGCTGCTCATATGCATTGCTAAGATTCGCGGCAACCATGTCGGCCGGTTTCGTTATCGCACGGAAGAGCTGTATGAGGCTGGTTCCGGTTAAAATCATAATCGCTACGAAAAGGGCCAAGATGATCACAATTTTCGCGCCGACGGAACCGAGCGCCGCGACAATGGGGATTCCGAACAAACCACCAAATAGGCCCGCGCCGGAGCGCTGCATCCCCAAATTATAAAGTTTCACAAGCTGGTTTTGCAGCGATTGCAGCGACGCTTTATCCGAAGCGGAAAAAATATAGACCGCCGAACAAAACAGGGTAATGATTACCACCATTAGAACGACCCTGCCGCCAAGCCAATGGTTCTGACGTTCTAAAGCGGTGACAATCGATATGTAAAACAATAAAATCGGCCAGATAATGGCGCAGCTTCCAAACAAACCCAAGAGCGCGTTGTGGCACCAAAGCCAGATATGGTCGCCCGGGATCAGGACAAGGCAAGCCATTAAAATGGACGCAGCAAATATCACAATCGCGTTAATCTGATTGCGCTGCTTTTTATATTCTGGATCCCTAGTCGGTTTTTTTTCCGCGTTTTTGGCCATATGCTGCGCTTTTGGCGTACGGCCCGCGCGGGCGGGTGCTTTCTTTTTTACACTATGTTTCCGATTTGCCACTAATTTCTCACCTTATAATTTTAGTATTCCGTATGTTTTCCGTATACCCTTAAAATTGCAGAGCCGCACCGGTAATTGCGTTCACACCGGTGTGATGCTCCATAATGCCAAGTACCAAAACGGTAACGCCTAAAACAAACGTGTACATAACAAAGATATGTAATTTATTGGTAGTAACCATCCAGCGAAGAAGCTTAATTGCCAGAAAGCCCACAACCGCGGACGTAATCACGCCCGCAAGGATCGCCGCCATGGAAATTCCCATTGGCTCATGCACCGCGTCCTTCAGTTCTAGAACCGCCGCAGCCAGAATGGAGGGGATCCCGATTACAAAAGAATAGTCGAGAGCCGTCTGACGATTCACGCCGCGTATCAGTCCGGCAGAAAGCGTGGAACCGGAGCGGGAAAGTCCGGGAAATACGGCGGCAACGCACTGGACCAGTCCAACGGTAAGCGCATCCGGTGCATTGAACTGTTTTCTGCCGCCGGTGCGCCCGTTCCTCGCATGACGAGCGTCCGAACGGTCGCCTGTCATAATGCCAAATGTCAGCAAAATGCTCGTAATCACCAACGCAGCGCCTTCGATAACGATGTCACTATCGGACGCCCATCGATCCGCAAAGTCCTTTAGCTTCATGCTTGTTCCGGGAACAGGTAAAAACAAAAGGAAGAGAGGCATAAGGCCAATGATCAGCATAATTAGCATCCGTCGGTCCGGATTCATTTTACTCCATTTGAACCGACCCGTAAAAAGGTCGCGGACTGTAAGAAAAAATTCGCAGATAAGCCGGCCGACCAGCCGGTAATAAACCACCAGAACCGCTAACAGCGTACCAATATGTAACATAACATCAAAAAAGAGGCCAGGTACCTGTACGCCCATAAAATGCTGTGCAAGTGATAAATGCCCGCTGCTGGAAACCGGCAAAAATTCCGTTGCACCTTGTATAATTCCCTGTATGATTGCTTGCAGTACCGTCATGAACAATAATCCCCCTATGTAAATTTAAGATGAAGAATGAATATTGAATTTCTCATTTTCATTCTTCATCCATGGTCAGGAAAGATATTCCATATTATCTGCAGCCGGCGATTCGCTTCGCTTTTCGCGTACTCTTCTGGTTTTCACTTCCGCTTTTTTCCGCTGCGGTTTGCTTCCCTGTATTTTATCCGCTTTATATCGATCAATCATACCGTAAAGATAGTCAATCGCATCCGAAAGACTTCCAAGCGAATCGATCAATCCCTCGGCAACCGCATCGTTGCCGTCCAGAATGGTGCCGACATCCATTACCAGTTCCTGGGTATTCATGGAAAGCTCATGGAACCGCTCCGCCGTAATTTTGGAATTCCTTGTAACAAACCGGGTAATGCGTTCCTGCATGCGCTGAAAGTACTCCAGCGTCTGCGGCACGCCCAGAAGCATTCCGTTCATGCGCACCGGATGAATGGTCATTGTCGCGCTCGGCGCAATAAAAGAGCGCTTTGCCGCAACGGCAAGCGGCACCCCGATGGAATGCCCTCCCCCAAGCACCAGCGAAACAGTCGGCTTGCGCATCCCGGCCACCAGCTCCGCCAAAGCAAGGCCTGCCTCCACGTCGCCGCCCACCGTATTTAATATGATAAGAAGACCGTCGATGGCGGGATCTTCCTCTATTGCGACAAGCAAAGGAATGACATGCTCGTATTTTGTTGTTTTATTTTGAGAAGGAAGAATAAAATGCCCCTCGATCTGCCCAATAATGGTCAGGCAGTGAATGCGGTACTTTCCGTTTCCGGTAATGACGGAACCGGTATCGACGATCTGGTTGGTTTGTTTTTCATTTTTTTCCGCTTCTTTGATATCCTTTTCATTTTCTGAACGATCTTTCGGATTCAAATTCCGCACCTCCCTACTGCATTATTGTACCGTAAGAAGGCGATTCTCATACACGAAAATATTTCTTTCAGAATATCAGTTTTTATTATAACATTTGTTGCGGTATTCAGCAAGAAAAGAAAGGCGCAAGAAATAATAAGTAATATGACCCAATATGAACGGATACATTGACAATTCCAATTTTTTATTAGATAATAGTTATATATTTAACATAACGATTGGGAGGAAATTAAGATAATGGGCCTGACACTAGCACAAAAAATCATTCAGTCTCATCTTTTGAGCGGAGAAATGACACCAGGCAGTGAAATCGGTTTAAAAATAGATCAGACTCTGACGCAGGATGCCACCGGAACGATGGCTTATCTGGAATTCGAAGCGATGGGCGTTCCTCGTGTAAAAACGGAACGTTCCGTGGCCTATATCGATCACAATACCCTCCAGACCGGCTTTGAAAACGCCGACGACCACCGCTTTATTCAATCCGTTGCGAAAAAGCACGGAATTTATTTTTCTAGGCCGGGCAACGGCATCTGCCACCAAGTCCATTTGGAACGGTTCGGCATTCCGGGAAAAACATTAATCGGCTCCGACAGCCATACCCCGACCGGAGGCGGCATCGGAATGCTTGCCATGGGCGCGGGCGGCCTTGACGTCGCGGTTGCCATGGGCGGCGGCGCATATTACATTACTATGCCGAAAATGCTGCGGATTAATTTGACCGGAAAACTTTCCCCATGGGTTTCCGCAAAGGATATTATTCTGGAGGTTCTGCGGATACTGACCGTAAAAGGCGGCGTGGGAAAAGTGGTAGAATACGGCGGGGAAGGCATCGCCACCTTGAGTGTTCCGGAGCGCGCAACCATTACGAATATGGGCGCGGAGCTCGGCGCGACGACCTCTATTTTTCCGTCGGATGAAATCACAAGAGAATTTTTAAAGGCGCAGGGCCGGGAAAAAGATTGGATTGAACTGAAGCCGGACGACGACGCGGTCTACGACGAAACCATTACAATTAATTTGTCCAAGCTCGTGCCGATGGCGGCGTGCCCGCACAGCCCTGACAAAGTGAAAAAGGTCGAGGAACTCGGTGAAATGAAGATTGATCAGGTGTGCATCGGCTCCTGCACAAACTCTTCCTACCGCGATTTAATGCTCGTTGCTTCTATTTTGAAAGGGAAAACAATCAATCCCAATGTCAGCCTTGCAATTGCGCCCGGTTCCAAGCAGGTTTACACCATGCTTGCGCAAAACGGCGCGCTTGCCGACCTAATCTCCGCCGGTGCGCGTATTCTGGAATGCGCGTGCGGACCATGCATTGGAATGGGGCAGTCCCCGAACTCAGCCGGTATTTCCCTTCGTACATTTAACCGAAATTTCGAAGGCCGCTCTGGTACGGCCGACGCGCAGATTTACCTGGTCAGCCCGGAAACCGCCGCGGCTTCCGCTATTACTGGCGTGCTGACCGATCCGCGTACACTTGGAAAAGAAAAGCCCGTAGAAATGCCCGAACATTTCTATATAAATGATAATCTGATTGTTCCGCCTGCCAGCGAAAGCGAAGCCAAGGATGTTGAAATCCTTCGCGGGCCAAATATCAAGGAATTCCCCGTAACAACAGCGCTTCCGCAAAGCATTGCGGCAAAAGCCCTCTTAAAGGTCGGCGATAACATTACGACCGATCATATCATGCCCGCCGGTTCAAAAATTCTTCCGTACCGTTCCAATATTCCTTACCTTTCCAATTTCTGTTTCGCCGTATGCGATAAGGAATTCCCCGAACGGTGCAGGCACAACGGAAAGGGCATTATCATCGGCGGCGCGAATTACGGGCAGGGTTCTTCCCGTGAGCATGCGGCGCTGGTTCCGCTGTACCTCGGCATCAAAGCGGTCATTGCGAAAAGTTTCGCGCGGATCCATTGCGCGAATCTGGCCAACGCGGGTATTATCCCCCTAATGTTCAAAAACGAAAAAGATTATGACGCCGTCGACCAGATGGACGAGTTGGAGCTTCCGGATATCCGCAAGGAAATTGAAAGCGGGACAACGGTTTTAGTGAAAAACCGTACAAAGGGAACCACTTTTGAAGCAGAAGCTGTGTTAAGCGAACGCCAGCGAAAAATGGTTCTTGCCGGCGGCCTGCTGAATTATACCCGGGAAAACAGCGGCAAATAAAGCCGAAATCGAAAATAACGGAGGGTTTTCATAATGAATAAAATTAAGATGTCAACGCCGCTGGTCGAGATGGACGGCGATGAAATGACAAGAATCATCTGGAAGATGATAAAAGATATTTTAATACTCCCCTATGTTGACCTGAAAACGGAATATTACGACCTCGGCTTGAAAAACCGCGATGCAACAAACGATAAAGTAACTTATGATTCTGCAATGGCCACAAAGAAATACGGTGTTGCCGTAAAATGCGCAACCATCACGCCGAACGCCGACCGGGTAAAAGAATACAATCTGAAGGAAATGTGGAAATCACCGAACGGTACGATTCGCGCCATCTTGGACGGCACCGTGTTCCGCGCCCCTATCGTGGTAAAAGGAATCGATCCTCTGGTAAGCAACTGGAAAAAACCGATCACCATCGCGCGCCACGCTTACGGCGATGTTTACCGCAATGTGGAAATGACGGTTCCTGCCGGTGCAAAGGCGGAGCTGGTCGTGACAAAAGAGGACGGCTCCGAAGATCGCGCGCTGGTTCACGATTTTAAAACGCCCGGTATCCTTCAGGGACAGCATAATATTGACCAAAGCATTGAAAGCTTTGCAAAGGCCTGTTTTCAGTATGCACTGAGCACAAAACAGGATCTGTGGTTCTCCACCAAGGATACGATTTCGAAAAAATACGACCACCGCTTTAAGGATATTTTCAACGACCTGTATGAAGCGGAATTCAAACAAAAATTCGAAGAAGCCGGCATCACTTATTTCTACACCTTAATTGACGATGCGGTCGCACGCGTTATCCGTTCGGAAGGCGGCTATATCTGGGCCTGCAAGAACTATGACGGCGATGTAATGAGCGATATGGTCGCAACCGCGTTTGGAAGCCTTGCCATGATGACGAGCGTTCTTGTATCTCCCGAAGGAGTATACGAATATGAAGCGGCGCACGGGACTGTACAGCGCCACTATTATAAGCATTTAAAGGGTGAAAAAACATCCACCAACTCAATGGCAACGCTTTTTGCCTGGACAGGCGCGCTGAAAAAGCGCGGCGAGCTCGATCATCTTCCCGAGCTTGTCAGCTTTGCGGAAAAGCTTGAAACAGCCTCCATTCAGACAATTGAAAATGGTATCATGACTGGCGATCTTGCCGGTCTTTCAACGCTGCCTAAGAAAACGACGGTCGATACCGAAACGTTTTTACAGGAAGTCAATAAAAGCCTATTAAAGCTTTTATAATTTGATACAGCACACTACGGAGGTTAACGTATGCCAAAACGTGAAAATATTTCAATGTCGGTAATCAGAAGATTGCCGCGGTATTATCGTTTTTTAACGCATTTGAAGGAAAAAGGGGTAACCCGCATTTCCTCTACCGAATTGTCCGTAAAGCTGGGGCTTACCGCCTCCCAGATCCGGCAGGATCTGAACTGCTTCGGCGGTTTCGGCCAGCAGGGCTACGGCTATATTGTGGATCAGCTCTGTGATGAGATTGGAAATATTCTCGGGCTTTCCAACCGCTATAAAACGATTCTGATCGGTGCCGGCAACCTTGGAAGAGCGATTGCGACCCATATGCAGTTTGAGGAAGAGGGGTTTGAGCTGATTGGCATTTTCGACAGTTCCCCCAGCAAAACAGGCACTCGGATAAACGGGAAAATCGTTATGGATACGACGGAACTGGAGGATTTCTGTGAAAAAGAAAAACCGGTCATGGCAATCCTGTGTATCCCGCGCGAGGGCGTACATTCGATTCTGGAGCGCCTTTACAGCCTAGGAGTTCGAAACTTTTGGAATTTCAGCCATTATGACATTTCCATGCGTTATGAGGATACGGTGGTTGAAAATGTACATCTGAACGACAGCTTAATGACGCTTTGCTACCGGATTTCCAACCCGAACAACAAATAATAGAATACTTAACAATACTTATGGGAAGGGCTTATGTCCTTCCCTTTTTTGTTCAGGCGAATTTGTTCTCATTTTCATCTTTTCTTTTTGATAAAATTATGGTACTATGTTCGTGATTATTAAGGAGGTATTCTAATGAATCCAATAATTATCGCTCTAATAGCCATCGTCCTGATTCTGCTCTTCTGGGCAGTCGGTATGTATAACCGGCTGGTTTCCCTGTCCGTCCGGGTGGACAACGGATGGGCCCAGGTGGATGTACAGCTTAAAAAACGGTTCGACCTGATTCCAAATTTAGTGGAAACCGTAAAAGGGTACGCGACCCATGAAAAAACAACGCTTGAGGAAGTGACAAAGTGGCGCGGCGCGGCAATAAACGCAAAAACACCCGAGGAAGCAATGGAAAACAACGCGAAGCTTTCCCGTGCGATCGTCAATTTGTTTGCAACCGCGGAACAGTACCCGGATTTAAAGGCAAACCAAAACTTTCTTGATCTTCAGTCGCAATTAAAGGATATTGAAGGCAAAATTGCCATGGCTCGCCAATTCTATAACGATACAGCCATGAAGTATAACGAGTATATCCTGCATTTCCCGTCAAATCTCATCGCTTCTATGTTCCATTTCGGTCAGAAAAAATACTTTGAAATTGCGGAAGCAGACAAAGCGGTACCGCAGGTTAAATTTTAATACATCCCTTTTGGAGGAAACCATGGGCAATTTGTGCAGAAATGCAAGGAAGAGGAGCGCCGCGGCTTTTCTTGCCGTAGTGTTTATCTTTTTCACCCTTGCCGGCTGTTCGGATAGTTACAAGCGCAATTCGAAACAGACACTAGAAAAGCTGGATATTGCTTCGGAGCTCTTAACAAACGGGGATCTGCGGGTAACAGAAACCTGGTGTGTCAATTTAGAAAAGCGACAAAAAACATATTCGAACATTTATAAAACATTTGAGAAAAATATCTGCCCAAACAGCATAACCGATTTCGCCGTATATGACTTGGACAATAAAACGAAGTATGCATTTCGCGACGATATTCATCCCGAAGCCGTAACCGGATTAGAGAATGTATGCTATATTTATAATTCCGGAAATAAAACGGAAATCGGCTGGTTCATGCCGCAAATCAAAAGTGGGATCCGCAATTTTAAAATTTCCTACACCATCAAAAACATTGTCAGCGTTTATCAGGATACTTCTGTATTCTACAATGCGTTTGTCGGAGAGAACTTTACGCTGCCGATTACTGAACTGCACGGTTCCGTTGCAATTCCGTCCGGTGCAAAAGCGGGTCCGGTAATGGCCTGGCTGCACTGCACGGCGCAAAGCAATCTCACGGTTTCTTCCAGCCGGATCACCTTTACAGCAAAGGAAGTCCCGCCGAAAACAATGGTCGAAACGCGCATCTGCATGCCTGTTTCCCTATTCCCCGATTCTGATAATAAGCTTGCTTCAAAAGCCCTTGAAAATATTAAAAAAGAAGAAGAAACTTGGGCAGCCCAGTGGGCGCAAAAACAAAAACTGGCATATATCGTCGGCATCGTGGACGCCGTATCCGGAGTGATACTTGCAATCGGCGGCATCCTGCTTTTCCTATTGTTAAATAAGAAATCAAAACCTTACGAGACAAACGCCCCCGAATACACACGGAAGATACCGGAAAGCAACTCGCCGGGTGGGATCGCAAACTTGTTTTACTTTTACAGCGGCGGCGTAACCGAGCAGGTGCAGGGACGGATTTTCAGCGCTACACTGATGAGCCTTGCGTGGAAAGGTTACGTGCGTTTTGAATCCGTTGAAAAGAAAGATTTTTTGGTTGAAATTACCGGAAATGAAAAAAACGTCCCTCTTACATTAAGCGAACAGAAATTCTATGAGATGATATCCTCCGTCGCGTCGGAAACCGGCGGCAGTTTCACTATGCGCCAATTCAAGGCATACGCAAAGAAACATTATCAGTATATCGACTCCAGTATTCAGAATTTCCTGCAGCAGACCAAAAAGGAAATTGCCGACCGGGGGTATTATGAGCGCAAGCCCGGTTATTTAACAGCTGCTACACTCGGAGGAATTTTCAGCATTGTGGCGGCAATCCTTATATTGTTTTTTACACAGGGATGGCTGCTCTATCTGTCAATCGGTATGCTGATTTCTGGCATTTTGCTGCTGATTGCTTCCAACCGGCGACCCCGCCTCAGCCAGAAGGGCGAATACGATTACGCCGTATGGCAGGGCCTGAAAAAATACATGCTTGAGTTTTCGCGTATGACGGAGTATGGCGTTCCAGAGCTTGCTTTGTGGGAGGAATATCTGGTATACGCGACCATGATGGGCATATCGAAAAAAGTTTGCAAACAACTGAAAATGGTCTATCCTCAGTTAAATGACGACGCTTATCTGAACACCAACTTCGGCACAAGCTATCTTTACTATATGTTGGGCCATTCGTCCGGCGCGCACGGATTCCAGTCCGCCGGAAGCGACTTCGGCACTTACCTGGGTACCACAATCAGCAATATCAGCACTTCGGCCACGAGGCTAGCCCATCCCCCGGCATCCGGAAGCGACAGCTTTGGCGGCTTTGGAGGCGGCGGTTTCGGAGGCAGCGGTTTTGGCGGAGGAGGCGGCGGCTTCGGCGCAGGCGGAGGCGGTGGCGTCCGCTAACCCCCTTAAGCCATAAAAAAGGGATCTTTGGTTTGCGGAAGGTTCCCTTTTGTTTTCTCAGTATAATTTTGCGCTGCCTTTTGACCCGAAGAAAAGCATAAACAAAAGGACAACACAAAGCGGCGCTTTATGCTCTCAAAAAGGGTCTCCGGCTTTGCCGGAGACCCTTTAATCATGTTCTTAATGATGGGAGAGGTCGCGGTATGCAACTGCTGCGCCTACAAGCCCTTTAAAAAGCGGATGCGGGCGGTTGGGGCGGGATTTGAATTCCGGATGGAATTGAGAGCCCATAAACCACGGATGATCCGGAAGCTCCATCATTTCCACAATATGCTCGTCCGGGGATTTTCCGCAAAAAACCATTCCGGCCTTTTCCAAACGCTCACGGTAAACATTGTTCACTTCAAAACGATGACGGTGGCGCTCGGAAATCAGCGGTGTGTCGCCGTAGAGCGCCGCCGCTTTTGTACCCTGTAAAAGCTTACAGGGATACTGCCCCAAGCGCATGGTTCCGCCGATCTGAACGACGTCCTTCTGTTCCGGCATCAAGTCAATGACATGGTTTTTGCTCTGCGGGTCAAATTCCGCGGAGTTGGCGTCCGCAAGGCCAAGCACATTCCGGGCATACTCTACAATCATAAGCTGCATGCCCAAACAAATTCCAAGGCACGGAATCTTGTGCTCCCTTGCATAATGAATCGCCGTAATCATCCCTTCGATTCCTCTTTGACCAAAGCCGCCGGGAACAATTACACCGTTTACGTCGGAAAGAATATCCGCGACATTCTCCGGCTCGATCGTTTCGGAATCAATCCATTTAATATTCACTTTCACATTGTTGCCGATTCCGCCGTGTGTCAGCGCTTCGGCAACGCTCAAATAGGCATCGTGCAGGTCAACATATTTCCCGACAAGGCCGATGGTCACGCTCTGCATAACGGACATTGCCGTATTCACCATGGCTATCCAGTCGCTTAAATCCGCGCCGGGCGTGTCCAGCCCAAAGCGTTTGCATACGATATCATCCAGACGCTCTTCCTTCAGCGCCAGCGGCACCTGATACAAAAGCGGAAGGTCAAGATTCTCAATCACACAATTTTCATTTACATTACAGAATAATGCAATTTTCTTTTTAATGTCGTCTCCAACCGACTTTTCGGAGCGCAGGACGATTATATCCGGCTGAATGCCTATGGAAAGGAGTTCCTTCACACTATGCTGCGTCGGCTTGGATTTATGTTCATGGGAACAGGTAAGGTAAGGCACCAGCGTAACATGGATAAACAGACAGTTATTCCTGCCGACCTCCGTTGCAAACTGGCGGATCGCTTCCAAAAACGGCTGGCTTTCAATATCGCCAACCGTACCGCCCACTTCAATAATCGCTACGTCAACATTATCTTTGCCTTCATAAATGCGGGACTTGATTTCATTTGTAATATGAGGGATAACCTGAACGGTACCACCGTCATAATCCCCGTTGCGCTCCTTTTGCAGAACATTCCAGTAAATTCTGCCGGAAGTAATATTGCTGTTCTGCGTCAGGCTTTCATCAATAAAGCGTTCGTAATGACCAAGGTCGAGATCCGTCTCGGCCCCGTCGTTCGTGACGAATACCTCTCCATGCTGAAACGGATTCATCGTACCCGGATCCACATTCAGGTACGGATCAAATTTCTGCATTGTAATCCTCAGGCCGCGCGCTTTCAATAAACGCCCTAAGGATGCCGCTGTAATCCCTTTTCCTAAACCGGAAACAACCCCGCCTGTTACAAAGATATATTTTGCTGACATAGTTCCCCTCCATAGCTATACAATATCTGCCACTAAAAAAACAACAAACAAATTAATTATATCGCCAATTGCAAGGGCTTGTCAATGCAATTGGCGGTAATTTTATATGTTATCTTAAGATTTGAAACAATGTACCAATAATCGGCAGCGGTTCTTCCCGATCGTGTACCGCATGCATAATGCCGATAATCACAAAGGAAAGGTAAATGCCCCACACAAGCAGAGTCAGCAGCCCGTTTAACGCGGCGCCAATCTGAGGCAGCAACACAACCCCGGAAAAGGGAATGACAAAGATGGAATTTACGAAACCGGTCAGCAGAATCAGTACAAATCTTAAAATGGCATAAAAGATTGTGAGAATGATCCCCTGATTCGCATGGAAGCGAACCTTGGGATTGTACCTATCCGCTAAAAGGCCCACCAGCCAAAGGATGCTGATATAAGACATAATGCAAAAGACTTTCGTATTGTCCGCCGACATGCCGTAAGGGTTATAGCTGGGACGAACCGGCGGCTTCGGCGGAATGGGCGACTGCTGCCATGGATCCTGAGGATACTGGGTATAAGGGGGCGGCGGATTCCGGTATTGCTGGTTCTGCCGCCAATAATGCTCCTGATAGTCAAAGGGCTGCTGATCGTGCTGGTTTCTGTTTGTTTCCGAACCATTCTGATTCATAAAAAACCTCCATTTCCTATCGGTTCTACTTGGAATTATACGGAACAATTTCCGCTTTTTCAATGTAAACCTTTGATGCAGGCTTGCTCTTCTCTCCCAGATCATTTGCTACGACGGGCAAGGACGCTATTTTATCCACAACGTCCATTCCCTCGAACACCTGCGCAAAGACGGTATGTCCTTTCTCCACAATATTGTACGCGCCGTCCAAAGTTGGATTACCACCGTACTGATTATAGATATTTTTATATGCGTCCGTCACCTTGCTCATGTCGAGCCAATAGGTGTTGTATTGCTGGATAAATGCCTCCGGGGACTCCTTGTACACATCAAACGCCTTTTGGTAATAGCTCCAGTCGATCGCCGCCTTTGTCCCCTTCTGATTAATAAAGAACTGGCTGCCGTTCGTATCCTTCCCGGAATTTGCCATGGCAACCGAACCGCGGATATTGACCAAATTCGCATTAAATTCGTCTGCAAACGGCTTATTCCAAATGCTTTCCCCGCCGGTTCCGTCCCCTTTTGGGTCACCGCTCTGAATCATAAAGTCATTAATCACGCGGTGAAAGGTTATTCCGTTATAATATCCTTTTTGAACGAGTCCCTTAAAATTTTCTACCGCCTTCGGAGCCGCCTGCGGGAACAGACGTAATTTTATAACGCCCATATTGGTCGTTAAAACCGCAATTTCTTCCCCGTTTGCGGGTTTTTCCAACTGATACCCCAGCTTCTTTCCATCATCCGGACGTATTCTTGCGTCATCGGAAGCCTGGGAAACCGTGCTGCTTTCGGCTGACGTTGCCGTAGAGGGCACCTGACTTTCGGCGCTTCCGCCGGAACACGCGGCTAAATTCAATGTAACTGCAAGAAGGGCAATCATGCCAATGATCCGTCTGCTTTTTTGCATAATTTTAACTCTTCCTCTCTTCATAGATAACCTATATTTTATAATAATGTGGGACAATATTCAAGCTACGATATATGAAATTAACAAGTTAATAATTAATTGCGGATAGTATTACCTACCCGTTTTAAGCATATAGATAATCAGACACATAAAGGAGGTAGGAAAATGTTTGATTACTATCCTGAAGGTTGGATTAACGATACGCCGGAAAACCGCGCGGCGCTGCAAAACATCTCCGCGCTGAACGATGCCTGCCGGGATGGACAAATTTTGGAAGGACGTGCGCTGATTTGTGACAGCTCGCACAACTTACTGGTGGATTTAGGCTGCATGAAAGGAATTATCCCGCATGACGAGGGGGCTTTAGGCATTCGTGAGGGGACGGTGCGCGACATAGCTATCATTTCCCGGGTGAACAGACCGGTTTGCTTTATGATAACGAGTTTCCAAAAGGATTCCGAAGGGCATTTAACCGCGCTGCTTTCGCGGCGGGCCGCGCAGGAAAAATGCATGGAGGAATATGTAAAGAAACTCACGCCGGGTGATATCATAAACGCGAGGATTACCCATCTTGAAAGCTTCGGAGCCTTTGCGGACATTGGCTGTGGAATTATTGCCCTGTTGCCGATTGACGCGATTTCCGTTTCAAGAATCGACCATCCCCGTGAACGTTTTACCGTCGGGATGGATGTTAAGGTCATTATCAAATCGATTGAAAACGGGCGGATTACGCTGAGCCACAAGGAACTGCTTGGTACTTGGGCAGAAAACGTAGCTATGTTTAAAGCCGGCGAAACAGTTGCCGGAATCGTCCGTTCTGTGGAACCTTACGGAATCTTCGTAGAGCTGTCCCCTAATTTGGCAGGGCTGGCGGAAACAAAGGAAGACGTTGTACCGGGCCAGCAGGCCAGCGTTTACATCAAAAGCATTATTTCTTCAAGAATGAAAGTAAAACTTGTGATTATCGATACATTCGACTATTCCTACCGACCGGCGGCGCCAAGATACTTTTACAGCGGGAACCGGATCGACCGGTTCGTATATTCTCCCCCGGACAGCGAAAAGGAAATTGTAACCGAATTTGCATCAAAATAACCAAACAGGCTAGCGGTGTTTATAAAGGAAGCCCTTTGTAATCATCCTTAGCCTGTTTTTAATGCTTTTTAAACTCTACAATTTTAAAAATGATATTGGTAAGGTGATTGGCTTCTTCCGGTGTAAGCTGATTAAAAAGGACTGTAATCTTCTTTAAGAGGTCTACGTTTTTGGTCTCTTTCGGTGGATGGTCAAAATCGAGAAGTTGTGAAAGGGTAATATTCAACGCGTTGGAAATCTTATTCAGAGTGTCGATGGTAGGGCACTTCAGGCAGCGTTCAACATGGCCTAAAAAAGCAGGATCCAAGCCCGCCATAGCCGCCAATGTTTTTTGGCTTAACCCCGCGGATGTCCGATAACTACGGATTTGGTTTGCTGTTTTATACATAATATCATACTTCGATTTTTCCATTTGAAAACACCATACCTCGGTCACAGGAAATAACCTTTAAAGAGAATTTCTATAGATACTTTAATAAAAGGGACTATAAGTATTGAAAAATCGACATTATTCGAGTATACTATTAAATGTTGCTATATTCCCTAATATTATTGTTTACATAGAATATCCTTTCATTAACTATTTATGAAAATATTTTACATTTTATATAGATGGTCTGGAACGAATTCATTTATATAATAAACAGTAAGGAAGGTAGAATGATGTTAAGAAACATGAAAATCGGCAAAAAATTAATTCTAACTTTTGTTCTGGTGGCCCTTGTTTCTGCGATCGGTGGCTGTGTCGGCTTTGGCGTAATGAACCGTCTGAACGCCGAATACACTGAAGCCCTGGAAAGCTACGGTTTTGCCCAAGGTGACATCGGACGCCTTGCCGCGGAGTTTAACTCTGCCAGAGCCATCACGAGGGATGTTGTGATCTATAAGGAAATTTACAAAATTCAGGAAACCGAAACAAAATTAAATGAATCCACGACGCTGATTAACCATTATTTAGCACAAATACAGAAAGAAATGGTTAATGAAAAGGAAAAAGCTTACTTTAAATCCATTAATCAGGATATCATTTCCTACAACGAAATTCGGGCTCGCGGTGTTGCGCTTGCCAAACAAAACAAAAAAGAGGAAGCGCAGGATCTTTTGACAAATGAAGCAGGTCCTATCGCCACAAAAATAAGCACCAGTATCAATAATTTAATGAACACCAAAACAGAAGAGGGCGACATGCTTGCAGTACGGCTGGCAAAACAAATGCAGACTGCGCAGATTGCCATTATCTGCACCATTATCTTAAGCTTTATCGTCTCTGTACTGATCGCATTCCGAATTTCCAGAAGCATCAGCAAACCGCTTACAGAAATGGAAAAAGCTGCTCAAAGAATGGCTTCCGGTGATTTAAACGCGCAAATAAACATCCATTCCAAAAATGAAATCGGAATGTTGGGAGAAGCGTTTGCAAAATCGGTTTCATCCATTAAAATGTACATATCGGATATTGAAAACTGCCTTCGCGAAGTGGAACAGGGGAACCTTACCGTACGGTCAAAGCTGGATTACATTGGAGATTATTCAAATTTAAAGAAGTCGTTGGGTGGGATTCTGGCCTTTTTTAACGATACGCTGGTAAAAATCAACGAGGTATCGGAACAGGTGGCCAGCAGCGCAGATCAAGTTGCCAGCGGCGCACAGGCGCTCGCACAGGGAGCAACGGAGCAGGCAAGTTCCGTAGAAGAACTCTCCGCTTCCATTTCAGAAATTTCTTCCCATGTAAAAGAGAATGCCGAGCACGCCGCCAATGCAAGCAAAAATGTGAATGAAGTGAGCAATGAAATAGAAGTCAGCAATCAGCATATGGAGGAAATGCTGGAGGCAATGAACCGAATCAGCGAATCTTCCAATGAAATTTCAAAAATTATTAAGACAATTGAAGATATCGCCTTCCAGACAAACATACTGGCATTGAACGCAGCTGTGGAAGCGGCAAGGGCAGGGGCCGCCGGAAAGGGCTTTGCCGTTGTTGCGGATGAAGTCCGAAATCTGGCAAGCAAAAGCGCAGAAGCCGCGAAAAACACAACTATTTTAATTCAAAACTCCATCCAGCAGGTAGAAAGCGGAACAAAAATAGCAGACGAAACCGCACAATCCCTCCAACGGGTTGTCAAGAGCTCAGAAGAGGCATCGAAAACGGTTGCCAAAATTGCAGATGCAACAACCAGCCAGTCCGATGCAATTAACCAGGTAACCCTCGGCGTAGAACAAATATCCAGCGTTGTACAGACAAACTCAGCAACGGCTGAGGAAAGCGCTGCCTCCAGCCAGGAACTCTCCGACCAGGCTAAGGTTTTGAAACAGCTTGTCGGAAATTTCAAAATCCGCAAATCATCCGGCAGCGCCGTATTACCTGCCGGCAATTCACAGACGGAAGTTCCGGAAAATTTGGAATCGAATACCGATATACAAAGTCAAACGGGCAGCAAGTATTGATTCTACCGATAAAGAGAATTTCAACCGCCGGAGAAACCCTTCTCCGGCGGTTTTTTAATAAAGCGGAGCCGCTCTCGCAGCTCCGCTTTTACATTACGATTTTAAGTTGATTGCTGTAATTTCAAAATATGCGCATCCAAAAGCTGTTTGAACAAATCATTTTTGCGCACGTTTCCCTGTAAATCCTTATATTGAACGGGAACATAATATTGGCTTTCTTTTTGCTGTTTCAAAAACAGGAGCGCTTCTTCCCTGCCATGTTTTTTCGCGATTACATCCGCCACCTTGATCGCATTCATTGCACTGTACGGGGCAAGACGGTACGCTTCCATAAAATTCAACAGGGCCGCATCCAAATGGCCAAGCCCCTCCTGTGCTTTTGCCAGATCAACCAAAACGGAAGCCCGTTGTGCGGAAGCATAATTCACCGTAATCCCGTTTTCCACTTTAATCCGGTTCGGAAGTTCGTTCCAACTGGCAGTACGCAAATACTCTCCAGCATACTTTATTGTTTCATTATAATATTTTTTCCCTAGCCAGCTGTATGCTTTTTCAATTAGATAGAGATGTTTCGGTGTTTTCGGTTCGCCGCAAAGCTCGATGATTTTCAGCAAAATTTTTTCCCTGTCACGAATTTGGTGAATCAAGCGCTTTGCTTCTTCTTCAAATGCGCGGCGGTGTGGTATCGCTTCCCCTAAAAGGGAAAATAGTGCCGCAGCCAAATCTGCATTTTCTTTTTTTAAAATTGACATAACCTACCCCACCTTATCTTTGAATTTCGTGTCACACTCCTCATTTCTATTATATCGCACTTTTACATAAAAGGAAATATTCATTTTTTTAATATTTTACGAATTTGATCTGCACGCAGGATCCGTCGTTCGTTCTGCGTCAGTTTTCTTCCGCTCCGTAATGTAAGCGTGGCGGGCTGCATCGCAATCATCAGCCGGTTAAGCTGATCGCTGTTAACATCTTCAATCAGACCTGTGGAAATACCGAAACGGACGTTGGAGGCAAGCTGCAAAAATTCCTCATATCCCATCATTTTCGCGCTTTGCAAAAGGGCAAACGAGCGGCTGACAGCATCCTGTATTTCCGGTTTTTCCACGAGTTCTTCCCATAAGCCTCGTTCCTGATGGACAAGCTGTGTCGCAATGCTTTTCAAATTTGCGATTGCCTCCTGCTCGGAAAGCCCAAACGTCACCTGGTTGGAAAGCTGATAAACCGCCCCTTTGGGGCCTTCCCCCGCTCCGAAAATACCACTAAGGGAGAGGCCCAGTTTGGAAAGGTTCGAGGAAAGCCGGGTAATGCCGCCGCTTTCATGAAGAGCCGGTAGGTGCAGGATTAAAGATGCACGCATACCTGTGCCAAGAAGAATCGGGTTCTGCGTTAAGTACCCCAGGTCTTTATGAAACGCAAAATGAAGGCTCCGATTGAAAATGTCATCCAATATATCCGCCTTCTGGTACGCATTTTCAAGGTCATGGTCCCATAAATAGACCCGAATATGGATGTGGTCTTCCTCGTTTACCATAATGCTTATGGATTCATCGTCTGTTATAAAAACCCCGCGGCCGCTGCAATCCGAAATGAAATCTGCGCTGACCAGATGCCGTTCCACAAGCGAAACCGCTTCCGTTTTGGACAGACCTTCCATATCAATATAGCGAAGGATATGCGCGAGCGCCTTGTTTTCTTTAACCGCTTCCTTTGCCCTTTGCACCACGTTCAACCGGTCGCTGCGGCTCATGCGGGCAGGAAAGGGGATTCCGTTCAGATTTCTCGTAAGATGAACGCACGTACTGATTACAACATCTCTATCGTACTCGTTTTCCCGTAAATTATCCACGCCTTTCTCCCCCTTCCAATTCCTTAATCCGGTCACGCAGATTTGCAGCCTGTTCGAAATTTTCCATTCGGATTGCCTCGCGCAGTTCACGGCGCATTAAACTGAGCTGCTCTTGCGGAGGCGTTCTTATCATACCTCCGCACGGCATTTTTCCCCGGTGTTTCGTATTGCCGTGAACGCGCTGGATTAAGGGGATGAGCCTGTCGTAAAAAGTATGGTAGCACTCTGCGCAGCCAACTTTCCCGCTGCGTACAATATCATTAAAAGAAGCGCCGCAGCATTCGCACCGAACAAGATCCGTCCGTTCGAATTCGCCGAAAAATTCACCCAGAAGGCTACCGTAATTGCATCCCAATTCCGTTAAAAGGTTCCCATACCCCAACCTTTGCGCGCATTCCGCGCAAAGCAGGTATTCCGTTAATTTTCCGTTTATGATCTTTTTCACGTGAGTTATAACAGGATTTTTCCCGCAGGATTCACACAGCATAAAACCACCTCATATTATATTATAAAATATCCATAAAATTTTATAAGAATTACAAAGCACAGATAGCTCTCCACAAAAGGAATAAAAAATTGTAACACGTTTTGTTCCTACGCAATATTATATACTGTAAACTGAAAGGAGGCAAACAATTATGTGTAACAATGGATTTGGCTTCGGTGGCGGCTGCTCTTGGATTATCATCCTTATCCTCATTATCTTCTGCTGCTGTGGTGACAATAACGGATGCGGATGCAACAACAACAGTTGCTGCTAAAAGCGCAAAAAGGGGCTGCGACGAAAATCGCAGCCCCTTATCCATTCTTATTTCTCCTTCTTCCCCATCACCTGAGATAATGCTACTGCAAGCTGATCCGGGCAGGAGGTTGGTCGAAAACCGCACTTGATCCCTTTCAGCCGATCAATTACCTCTTCAGCCTTCATTCCTTTTACAAGCGCAGCAACGCCCTTTGTATTCCCGTTACAGCCGCCTACAAACTCTACCGATTTTATAATGTCGCCATTCAACTCAAGCACGATTTCGGTGGAACAGGTTCCTCTAGTTTTATAGCGATAGTTCAAATAAATCACCCGCTGTTATTTACTCAATTTTACTTTTGCTTTTTTTAATTCGTTGATCTGTTCGTCCGGTGTTAAACAAGTTCCGATCGGGGTTTTGTTCTTTGTGTACATGCCATGAAAATCGGTGCCGCCTGTCATTACCAGACTATATTTTTTCGCAGTCGCCATAAAACGTTCTTCATCGCCCGGTTTGTTGCGGGGATGCCAAACCTCTACTCCTTCGATTTCATGGTCTCTGGCAAGCTGCTCCAGCAAATCATAGCTGTCGTATTCGCCCGGATGGGCCAAAACGGCAACACCGCCTGCCTCATGCACCTGCCGGATCACATCGTGGACATCAGGGTAACGAACAGGATAATAGGCCAAGCCTACTTTGGAATTAAATAGTTTATAATAAGTTTCGCCAAAAATATCGCTCGCATATCCAGCGTCAACAAGCGCATGCATAATATGCTGTTTGTAAATATTCGTGCTGCCCTGCGCGCGGCGCATTATCATTTCCGCAGTGATCGGATAAAGTCGCATAACCTTCTGGATCATAATGCACGAAGCACGGCGCCGACGGTCGCTTATCCGTTTGCACAGTCCTTCCAAGCGATCCGTATTATCACACAAATAACATAAAATATGCGCCTTTCTCCCTGTAGCTGGGTCTACCGTAGAAAATTCCGCCCCGGAAAGTACTTCAACCCCGTGTCTATCTCCAAAAATCTTTGCTCTCGTGGATCCCGCAAATGTGTCATGATCAGTAACGGCAATCGTGGGAATGCCATGCGTTTTGGCAAGTAGAACAACCTCATCAATACCAACTGACCCATCGGACATCTTGGTATGACAATGCAAATCTGCGGCCACTTAATCACCTTCCAGTCTTAATCTATTTCTATGTATTACAAATATATTATAATACATTCTACGGATTAAGGCAAATACCGTCTTATTTCAACAGCTTTTCCGGGGTGAATAACCGCGCGGCAAAAAGCCAGAGAAGAAGGTCGGCGGCGATGACTACGGCCGCTGCAAGCAAAAGAAACAGCGCATTTAACTGAAACAGCCCTGTAAACTGCCCGACAAAAAGAAGAATCAAGGGAAGAACAATGTAGCCCGACGTTTGAATGGATTCCATGTAGCTTTTGCTTTTTCCGGAAACCAGAACCATGAATACGACGCCGAATACGGTAATGGCCGGAGCAAGCAAAAAAATCAGGATCAGCCAGTTCCAATTCAGGAAAAACGGCATTTGCAGAAGAATATCGCCTACCGAAATCACAATGGAAAAGGCGACGAAGGAAATGGCGGTGCAAATTGCCGAAAGGAAAATACAACCAAAAACTTTTGCTTTAAAAATCGATTTTAAACTCATCGGTGTAAGAAGCAGGGTTTCAATCGTACTGCGTTCCTTTTCCCCTACAAAGCTGCACGCCGCCGACACGCTTGAACTCATTAAAGGGATCATTAAAAAGAACATCGGGCAGATCATATTCGTCATTACATAGAACATACTCTGCTGTAATGTATAACCGGCCGCTTCCTTCGGAAGCAGCTTCAGCATCTGATCCGCGCCGTTTATTTGATCGGACGGAACAAAACAAATAATCGCAACATACAGAACCGGGAGAAAAACGGCCATAATCACCGGCACAAGAATCATTGTATTGCGAACCATCTTTGTGCTCCAAATCGCGCCAAAATCCTTTTTTACAACCGCCTGTTCCGGCAACGTCAGCAATTTCATTGTTCCACCTCCCGGCGCTGCGTATATTGAAAATAAACATCCTCCAGCGTAGGCCTTACAAGACGCGCTTCATAAAGGTCGTGTCCGGAGTCGATCAGCTTCCGGACAAGCCCGGGCATTTCCTCATCGCTGCGGACTTCGGTGCGCCACCATTCCCCGGCTTTTTGAAATCCCTTTGGCGCCTGCCCCTGCGCAAGGCGGAATTCCGCGGTAATACGGCAACCGATGCTTTTACAAAGCGTGGGAAGATCGCCCGCCGCCAGCAGATTTCCTCTTTCCAGAATCCCATAAGCATCGCACAGGTCCTGCGCGTAACGGAGCTGGTGTGTACACAGAAAAACCGTAACGCCGGCATTCCGCGCCAAGGATAGGATCATTGCGTTTACGGTTTGGGCGGATTCCGGATCCAGCCCGCTGGTGGGTTCGTCCAAAAAAAGAACGCGTGGACGGTGAACCAGGGAGCGCGCGAGCGACAAACGCTGCGCCATACCAGTAGAATATTCACTCAGTTTCTGGTCGCGGGCATCCCACAAATCCAAGCTTTTCAGCAATTCGTCCGCCCGTTGGTCGCCCTCCTGCCGATCCATGCCAGCTGCCTGCGCAAAAAACTGAAGATTCTGCCTTCCGGTCATTTGGCCGTACATCCTCGCCGTTTCCGTCATTACTCCGCAAATCCGGTGAACGTCGCAGGGGCGTTCCATCGGAGACATATCAAACACGGTACACGTACCCTTCGTAGGCTTCAAAAGCCCTGTAAGCAGCTTGACCGTTGTTGTTTTTCCCGCTCCATTCGGGCCCAAAAAGCCAAAGATGCCACCCTGCGGGATATCGAGGCTTAATCCATTCAGAGCGGTTATTTTTCCATCGTAGGTTTTCGTAAGGTTTTCCATATGAATCGCAGCCAAGAGAATTCCCCCTCTCTTTATATATTCTTGGGAATTACCATTCATTTTAATCTTAGGAAAGCTATGGCGGTTCTTGCATATTTTCAAACATTTCCCGGCTCAGAATTAGTAATAGTTTTTCTCGACATTCTTTCCAAGCTGCTGAACCAAACCACAAAGCTCCTCGATAAGCTTGACCTTAATACTCAGGTCAGCCGGAAGGCCGGGGTTCTGGTGCGCGGGATTCACCGCTTTTCCGATATAGACCGTTAAATCCGTACAATCCTCTAAAAGCATCTTTGCCAGCATAGCGGCTCCGTTCGGTTCGTCAAGCCTGCGGAAATAATAGGAATCCGGCTCTTTTGATATGTAATTTCGCAGGATCTCCACTACCCGGGTCAGCGTTAAAACACCTTCGGTAACAAGGTCGATCCCTTCAATCCTTCCGGTCGGCGGGATATCTGGATCGGTATAGTTGACTGTAGTTTCCACCTTGCGGTTCAACACCCTGGCGACGATATTTGCGCTTGTCCCTCCGCAGACTATCCGTTTGCCCGGAGTGGTCATAAAATCATGCACCATGCGGCCGTCGTCTTCCTTTCGGACAGGCGGCCCGGAAAGCAAATTCAGTACGCTGCGCGGTTCGATCTTCAAAATCAAACCGGTGGAATCGTCTCCCGGCTTTCCAAGATAGAATTCATTCACAGCCTCCGACAGCGAAACCGCCAGCCGGGGCGCGGAGGTCTCTTTCTGCGATGTTCTGGCAAGCCATGTGGATACATTATCCCAGTTCCAGCCAAAATTCAGCGCCTGCCCCACTCCGGCATAAATCACTCCGTCGCTGACAAGAGAAATCAGATCACCGGGTTGCACGGAAAAGCGGCTTACTGTAACATTTTTCCCGGCACATTCCATGACTTCGGAGCAATCCTGCAGAGAAACCACTTTTCCGCCGCGTACAAAGATACAGGGCGGGTTGTCAAACTCGACTAGTGAAGCCTTGCCGCTGTCCGTTATTTTAATCACGCTGAAGGTAGAATAGGCAAGCTTGCGCTCATTGCACACAGGCAGTGTCTTGGCAACCGTTTCTACTGCCTCGACCAAAGCCGCGCCCTCTTCCAGCATGGTGGAAAGGATACTGCTTGTCAATGTGGAAAGGATATTCGCTTTCACCCCGCTGCCAAGCCCGTCCGCAAGCACAGCGATGATCGCGTCCTTTGTCCTTCGAATCTGAACCTTGTCGCCGCAAAGTTCTTCGCCGTACTTATTCAAGCTCCGATATGCCGCGTCAATATGCATCTTCATTGATTATCCCCATCAAACACAATCATATTTTTCAGTTTCGTCAGCGTCACCTTCGTCTCCGCTGTGGTTTCACCAAGCAGGCTGGCAATCTGCTGGGCAGCGACCATCTGTTTGTCGATAACCTTCTGGGCCATTTCCATGGTATCCTTCCGGAGCCGGTACTTATTTTCCAGCTCCGCTTCCTCACGGGTAATATCCTTGAAAATGCCCATTGCGATGTTTTCCTTTTCTATGTAAACAATGGTCTGCATCGTCGTGATTCCGTACTCTTTAAAATGGACCTTTTTATCTGGTAAGGATTTCTTCTCATCAAACACATTCTGAAAATCGTAAGAATCCATAATTTCATAAATACATTTCTGCAAAGCTTCATGCCTTGTCATTTTAAACGCCTTTTCCGCCGCGGCGTTAAACTCAATGATATTTAAGTCTTTATCCACAATCAGCGTAATATTGGGTGTTTCCGTCAAAACACAGTTGGAAAGCGATTCGGCGCGCTCCTTCATATACGGCATACACATGGTCAGCTCCGCCCGGTTCTGGTAAACCGCAATCGCCTTGTCGCGGCAGGTGGGGTAGCCGCAGGAACCGCAGTTCAATTCATCTTCCGGCGATTCTTTTCCTATTTTGGATAAAATCAAGCGAATGGTTTCTTCGTCCGGAATTTCTTCTTTGATCGAGCGATCCAAAAAGCGCTTTTTTAACGGGATAACTTCCGGCAGACCGGGATAATCCCCTTCGTCCTGTTTTGCGTAGTTCCGGACTTTGATAAGGGATGAAAAACGGGATGCAGAATCTTTTAGGGAGATCGGCCCGTTAATGCAGCCATCCGTACACATGTTGACTTCGATAAAGCAATGGTTCAATTCGCCGCGTTCCAATGCCATGCAAAGATCGATAACTTCCCCCGAACCGCTCACGCTGAGCATTTTCCATTCGCCGGTATCGCCAATCGCACGCAAGGAAGCCAGGATTCCTTGGGAAATCGGATACATGCGCAGGATTTTTGAACTGGAATTCAGAAAGGATGCTACCGGCGCATCCATAATCTGAATCCCGTCCTGCTCCAGCCAGTTGGCCAAATCATCGAAGGTGAGCACGGCGCTTACCTCGCTGTTGTGGCGAAGGTCGGCGGCTTCATCAATTTTGGCAATGCATGGGCCGGCGAAAACGACATGCACCCCGCTGCCATAGGTTTTCTTCAATAGCCGCGCATGGGCGATCATGGGGGAAACAACCGGAGCCATTTGTGGAATCAGAGAAGGATAGTACAGCTCAATCAGCCTGTTCACCGATGGACAGCAGGTTGTAATAATATTTTTCATTTCGTTTTTCTGCATCAGCTTATGATATTCTGCGGTTACGTACGCCGCCCCCATGCTGGTTTCGGCAACTCCGTAGAACCCCAGTTCTTTCATTGCGCCGGCAAACTTTTTCGCCTCATCAAACGCAAACGAACCAATATAAGAAGGGGCAATGGAAAGAATGACCTTTTCGCCCTTCCGAATCAGTTCTTTTACCAATGCGATATCGCTGTTCAATGTCTTCGCATTCTGCGGGCACTGCTCCAGACAGGTACCGCACAAGACACATCTCCGTTCGATAATCTGTGCCTGTGCGTTTTCAACCTTAATAGATTTGACAGGACACACCTTCACGCATTTATAGCAATTTTTGCAGTTCGCCGCCTTCAGTCCGATAATTGCCATCCGATCCACCCCTTTCCGCCTTTAATTAATTCTCTTCAGAATTACATCGTTAAAAAACAAATCCGCATTGAGCGGGGCGACATTGAAACGGTCGCTGTCCACGCAGACACAAACACCGTTTTTCGAACATTCCCCCATGCAAAAGGATCCCTTCAGGGTTATTCTATCCTCCAAACGGTGCAGAGTAATCAGCCGTTCCAATATTTTAATAACGTCACGCGATCCCTTCAAATGACAGGAGCTTCCTACACATATCGTAATCTCCAAATCTGTCATCCTTTCGTTCTATATTGGCTACCGATATGCACCGCCGGGAGCCGCAGTAAAGCCTTTATTTTGTGCCTTTCATGCTCTTTCATTATAAATTTTTTACAATGATATTTCAATATAAATCAAGCATTTCCAGCGGTTCACGCGCATTATCCGGCCGAAAGGCAGAATTCACAAAGGAAAAGTGAGCAGTCGAAGCTTTATAAGGACAAATTTCTTAAAAAAAGGCGCGTTTTGCAACGCGCCTAAAGTCGTTTCCATTATTCCAGATTTAATTTCTTCCGAAGCATCCATTCCGTAAAGAAATAGAAAACCACGCCCATCACCACCATATAGGCTATTAAACCAAACAAAACTGTTTGCGCCAACTGCACCTGAGCGAGTTCTCCCGCTCTTATCATTGAATCAAAATATTGCGAAATACTTTTTTCACATGTAGACATGATAATCGACATTATGATCTGCTGGATGACACCGAAGCCAAGGTATGCGCCTACGCCGGCCAAAAGCTTATGTTTGGAACTCATATTGCCAACCGTAATCGCTGCGTAGATTTCAAGCGTAACACTAAGAATTCCAATTATGACAAAAAGAATGGATTCCAAAACTAGAACATATCCGTTGAAACCAATCTTATTTAATACTCTCATCAATTCATTCACAAACCGATGTAAAGACCATATGGTTGTTTTATCGATCGACATAATAAAGATTGAAACCATGGAAACTAAGAAGCTTAAGATGGTCCACATGAGGGTCACAAGCATTTTCGAGTCAATATGGCTGTGAATCCTTACAGGCAGGGTAAAGGACAAGTATCCCTCATCGGTTAAAAGACTCTTGTTAAACCGCTGTATGGTTACAACCAGCGTCACCACACATAAGCCAATAATGATGAAAACAAAAACCGTTGCGGCAATTGCCCGCGGGATTCTCAGCAATTCGGAATTTACCGCCATAAAAAATTTATTAAGCAATGCAAAGACAATTAAAAGCGCATACATTGGGAGAAATATCCGGCTGGTCGCTTTTATTTCGTATTTTAAAAGCTTTCTTAGCATTTGAATACCTCCCTAAACAACGCGTCCACGCTCTTGTTTTCATTTTCACGGATATCATCAACAGTGGAGACCAAAACAATGTTTCCCTGATTAATAAAAATGACCTCATCCAGAATTTTTTCAACATCCGCAATCAGATGCGTAGAAATGATAACCGTAGCTTCCGGATTGTAATTGCCGATAATCGTGTCCAAAATGTAATCCCTTGCCGCGGGGTCCACACCGCCGATGGGCTCATCCAGAAGATAAAGTTGGGCTTCCCGGCTCATAACCAGAATCAACTGCACCTTTTCTTTGGTTCCCTTGCTCATCGTTTTCAGCCGCAGGGACGGATTCACGCCAAGCCTTGCAAGCATATCATAAGCCTTGCCCTTGTTAAAATCCTGATAAAAATCGCTGAAAAAGCCGATCATATCGTTTACCGTCATCCAATCGTTCAGGTAAGTACGCTCCGGCAGATAAGAAACGATTTTTTTCGTTTCGATCCCCGGCTCCATACCGGCAATTAAAATTTTTCCGCTTGTTGGCTGAATAAGATCGTTCGCCAGTTTAATCAAGGTACTTTTGCCGCTTCCGTTCGGGCCGAGCAGCCCGACGATTTTCCCTTTCGGCACGGTCAGATTTACTGAATTTAGTGCCAGACACTTGGGATAAAATTTGACCAGGTTCTGACACTCCAGAATATTCTCCATCATTCTTCCTCCTCTGCTGTCTTCTCAAGAAGTTGTATCGCCTGCTTTGTATCATAGCCGAGATTCCGCATATTCTCTATAAACTCTTTAATCAGCCCCTGAGCAAGGTTATTTTTGATTTGCATGATCCGCTCCACATCCTCTGTTACAAATCTGCCGCTTGTTCGCTGCGTATAAAGTAGCCCGTCATTTTCCAATTGCGCCAGCGCCCGTTGCATCGTGTTTGGATTCACCGACGCTTCCCCGGCCAGATCCCTCACCGACGGCAGTTTTGAGCCGGCAGGGTATATCCCAGATACGATCAGCAATTCAATTTGCTCAACCAACTGCGAATAAATCGGCCTGTCGGATTTGAGATTCCAAGCCATAAATCCACCCCCTCATCTGTATTACTGTACTAATAATCTAATACAATAATACACCTTTTTTATTTTTTGTCAACCTGTTTTCTGAAGTTTTTTTAATTTTTATTGATTTATTACCTGCCGCGTAAAGGAACCGAGCGAAGACTTCGAGCGGGACACAGCAAGTTAGCGGTCGTATTGTCTGCCGCACGAAAGCGCCGCGTTTTTGCTGAGCCCGTGCATTTTATTATTCATTCGAACATTTATCTAACCTCCGTATAAACTGTATTATTGTGTTGATGTACTAGTCGATTAATACAATAATATATCATTTTTTGCATTTGTCAAGTCTTTTTTATTTCTGACGCGCAAAAAAGAGCCGGGAATTTCTTCCCGACTCCTTCCTTTTCTATTTCCCGTGTACTACGGAAGTTCCTTTTTCACGCAAATACGTACTTTCCAAGTCTGCAAGATGCAGTTTTACGGCGATTGGATACTTCTGCCACGCCAAACCAATGGAAAAGCTTCCACCCCGCACAGATTCATCAAAGCCGCCCATATGCCACCGGATCGCGATCGCTTCGCTGGTTTTCAAGCGCAGAAAGCGTTCAATCAAAAATACGGACTTTTCGCCATGCCCGTAAGGATAGCTATCCTCAATCGAATAATAGGGGCGCTTTTCCCACACACCGGTTTCCTCATTTTTCACATTACGGGTGCTTTCTTTGTAAAACTGCGCCTTACATACATCGTGCAGGAGCCCGCAGATTGCAAAGCTTTCTTCATTATCCGTTTCCGGTTGAAAGTGCTTTTCCATCATTACATGATAAACGCTGAGGCTGTGCTGGACAAGGCCACCCAAGCAGGCGCAATGGAATTTCGTGCTGGCCGGAGCGGTAAAAAAGTCCGTCGTTTTTAGCCATTCCAGTAGCTCCGCACTACCCGGACGCGTAATTTTCGACCGATATATTTCTTCAAACTCTTCCTTAAATCCCATGAAAATGCCCCCATATGTATGTTGTAAATTATCGAATTAATAATTTCCAAGCTGCCCGCTGCTTTCCCAATTTCAGCCCGGCAAAGCAACGGCTGCTTCCGCTTTCAACTTTAAATTATTAATTGGACTCATTATAACATAGATTCGGGGGCATTCCCAGCAATTCAACTGTATTTTAGAATTTCCTTGTAAAAATACGATTGTCTTCCAACAGGCTTTCTACTGTATCAAAGCCAAGCCGGTTCAAAAGCTCAATAACATAGGGATTGTCGATCGGCGTTTGATACGCGGCTTTTTCACCATATTTATTTACGTTTTCTCTACCTTCCTCGCGGGAAATCAAAATTCTCGGCCCGCCGACACAGCCGCCGACGCAGCCCATCCCTTCCAGAAAATTCGCATCGATTTTGCCGGCTAGCAGATCATTAATCATTGCCTTGCAGGCGGGTACGCCGTCCGCCTTACACGCGCGTACCGTAATTTTGCGCTCGGGGCTGAGACGCTTGGATGTACTTTGAACCGCTTCACTAACTCCCCCGCTCCTCGCGTATATTCTGCCCGCCCGTGATGAATGGTCACGTTCATCCTCTGGTAAATCCGCCAGGTTTATTTGGGCAAAATCGAACACATCCTTCATTTCTTGAAAGGTAAGTACATAATCGGTCGAATCGGACACATCCGATTCGCGCGCTTCCGCCTTTTTGGCAAGGCAGGGACCGATAAAAACCGTAAGCGCGTCGGGATGAAGAAGCTTAATTGCCCTGCCGCACGCAACCATCGGCGATACTGCGCCCGGAACATGCGGAAGCAATTCATGATAAACCTTTCGGATCATCGAAATCCACATGGGGCAACAGCAACTGGTAAGCTGAAAATCGCTTTCCTTCACAATATTCTTGTTAAACTCAAGCGCTTCCTTCAAAGTCAAAATATCCGCAAAAAGAGCTACCTCGATCATTCCGGCAAACCCAAGCATTTTGAAAGCGGTGCGGAGCTTTCCGGGTGTTACCTCTTTGCTGAACTGGCTGATGAAAGCCGGGGCGATCATTGCATACACAGGCGCCTTTGAAGCATGCACGGCCGCCAGCGCCGGAAGAATATCGCGGCTGGCTGTAAGGTTTTTCATCTTACATTGATCGATGCACTCGGAGCAGCCCACGCAACGGCTGGGATCAATCTCCAAATTGCCCTTATCATTTCGGTAAAGTGCGTCAAAAAGGCATTTTACCCCGCAATTCTGACCGTATTCAGGACAGTCGCAGTCGTTGATCCGTATGACCGGCGCATACTTTTTGGGATATAACAGGCAGTCCAGATGATGCGGGTCAAAATCTTCCTTGTGAAGATTTTCAAGTTCTTCAGACTGTCTGTTTTCTACGGACGCTTTTACAAGACGATTGTACAATTCATTAAACGTTGTCATTCCGTCGCCCCTTTTCACTGAAAATAGTTTTTCCAGTATGCGATTTTTCAACCCGATTATAGCACATTTTTGTATTCAAACGAAGTATTCTGGAAATTTTCTCAAATTTCTAATAATTTTAACTATAACTGCAAATATATGATATATTGTAAAAACTCGAATGAAATAAACATAATTATATTTGAGTAAGAAACAAATTTTATTTTTATGGTATATAAAAATATATAAAAAGACTCCCGTTTTCGAAAAACGGGAGTCTGGAGCTACTGGTCAGAATCGAACTGACAACCTGCTCATTACGAATGAGCTGCTCTACCATTGAGCCACAGTAGCAAAATGTGAGATTTTAACATCTGTCTCAATCGCTGACTAAGTTATTATACAAAATCAAATCGGAATCGTCAAGCCCCTTTTTAGATTTTAAGCAGAAAAACGTTAATTAAGGTGAATTATTGTCACGTTATTATTATTATTCATGTATAAAATTATATAATCTAAAATGAACAGACGTTTTCATTACTTTCATTACTTTAGAAAAGTGGTGTTACCAATTATTGAAAAGATTCATATTAATGAAAGACTTCGAGAGCTAAGAATAAAAAGCGGTTACACGCAGGTGCAAATTGCGGAGATATTAAATATTGACCGTTCTACATACTCTTATTATGAAATTGGTAAGACAACGCCCGATGTGACCGTCTTAATAACGCTAGCAAAAGTATTCAATATTCCAATTGAAAACTTACTCTCCGACGAGGGTTCACAGGAAATTGTATCTGACAGCGAATTGAAAACGAATTACATCCAAAGCAAAAAAAATTCGAGTCATATTTACGAACTTTCTAGTGATGAACGAATTCTCGTCGGGGCTTTCCGATCATGCTCTGTGGAAGGGCAGAAAAAGATTATGGCTTACATCAAAAACATATTGAAAAAGAAGCCACATAACAAAAAACAAGATTGAAAGTACTTTGTTAATATGATAAAATAAGAATAGTGTGAAAATAGGAGTCAAAGCATATCCCTGCTCCGATAATTGGCGGAGCTAGGTCGCTTTGGCTTTTTTTGCATAGAAACAAATCGGAGGTGCTTGTTATGGATTATAACGCCTTTACCGGAGGTATCGAGCCGGGCGGACTCAGAAATAAAAATGAAATTCGTATTTTAATCTGTTATCTTCTGTCAAGCGTGGATGTCCCCCTGTCTAAAACCGATATTTTAAATATAATACAGGATAATGGGTTGGCAAATTATTTTGAAGTAACGGACTCGCTGGCCGAACTTGTGGAAAAGGGAAACCTGGTTATAAGCGGAGAAAACAACGATCTGTATTCCGTAAGCCAAACCGGGCGCTTAATAGCCAAACAGCTCGATAAGGATCTTCCCCCGGTGGTACGGGACAAAGCAGTCGCGGCGGCAATCCGCCTGCTGGCAAAGACAAAAAGAGAACGCGAAAACAAAGTAGAAATTATAAAAACGGAACGGGGTTATAACGTAACTTGCCATATCTCCGGCGGAAAAATGGACTTAATGAATTTTACCCTGCATGTTCCCGATCTGTACCAAGCAAACATGGTTAAGAATAATTTTCACCAATCCCCCGAAGACGTATACCGGATGCTGCTGGCGCTGGTCACAAATGACCGCGAAATGGCTGCAGGCATCCTCGGCGCAAAGCTAAAACCTGCACAAAAATAGAACGGGCAAAATCGCCCGTTCTTTTTTTACCGTCATTTGATAATTAAATTGAGCAGGAGGAGCATGGTAACCCCGGGAATACCTGCGGCTCCCGAAACGCCAATGGTCAGCGGGCTTAACGGCAGGCTGACACCGGTAAAAAATCCGGTCAGATTCACAGCCGCAAGGGCGCAAAGCCCTGTCAGGACTCCTCCGGCGGCACGCTGCACCGGCTTGGGCGCTTTTACGATGACCTGAATCAGTACCAAAAGCGCGAAAACACCGCACAAGCTAAGCGGAACAACCCAGTTAGGCAATGGTTATCCCCCCTGTCCCTTGCAGATAAGGGGCGCATTGATACCTTTAAGCCGCGCCTGTTTCAGTAAGTAACGGTAACGGGACTTCAGCGATTCCCGTTGATAAATACAGGCTTCAATCAGGTTCTCATCGCTTTCTAATGCAAACCAGCTTTCGTTGCAGGCCATTAGACGGCATACTTCCTTGATTTCATCCATGATTCTGTCTTTATCTTGATTTTCCTGAACGGCTGTGCAGTCAACATGCTGTACAAGCTTTAAAACAGATTCCATACCAACATTACCGCCTTTCGGTTAATATTATGTTAGTATGATGAGCATTTATTCCAAAAAATATACCAATTACTCTATTTTTATCCTTTTATTGTTATTCCGTCGCTCCAATATTAGGAACAAAGTCGATTCTACCGCTCGCGACATCCGCCGCCACAACCTGCACGGATAAAGGCTGGCCGATGGTAAGCCTCCGGCCGGTGTTTTCATCAACCTGCGTAATCACCCCGTCAAAATGGAATTTTGCCCCCTCAAAGCTGTCAACCGGAACAAAGCCTTCGACGGAATTCGGAAGCTCGACAAATACGCCGCGCTGGGTTACCCCGCTGATAATGCCGTCGTAGCATTCACCAATATGCTGGGTCATATATTCCGCCATGTAACAGCTTTCCGCGCTTCGTTCGGCCTGCATGGCCCGCACTTCCGCTGCCGAAGATTCTGACGCCGCCACCTTTGCAAACGCCTCGTACCGCCGAACCAGCTCCTTTTTATCTTTCGTTTTTAACATAGCGGAAAGGATGCGATGGATTGCGGTATCCGGATACCGCCGGATCGGCGAGGTAAAATGGCAGTAATCCGCAAGCGCAAGCCCGAAATGGCCGATTGGCGCGGTATCGTAGCGCGCTTTCGCCATGGTTCGCAGAAGTTGATGGGAAATCACCTTTTGTGCGGGCGTCCCGCTTGCCTGACGCATAATATCGGCAAAATCGGCAGTCCTTATCTCCCCGTCTTTCTTCAGCCGCTGTGCGTTCAATCCGAGCGCGCCGACAAGATCCGCCAAAGCTGCCACGCGCTCCGGATCCGGCTGTTCATGCACGCGGTATACAAACGGGATTCCGTTTTCTTTTGCAAACTTCGCGGCCGCTTGGTTGGCCGTAATCATCAATTGCTCAATCATCTGTTCGGCCTCGCCCGTTTCACGCGATTCCACACCAATACAGATGCCTTCTTCATTCAGCGTGAATTTCGATTCCGTGCTTTCCAAATCTACTGTGCCGTTTTTAATAGAACGCGCTTTCAGAATATTGGCCAATTCTCGCGCCGCATTCAAGGAACGGATAACCGGCGCGTATTTTTTACGCAATTCCGCATCGGCAGTTTTATTAAATAACTGATTCACCTCGGAATAAACGCCGCGTACTTTAGAATTAATCACACTCTTTTTAAACTGGTAAGATAAAATCGTCCCTGTTTTGTCCAGCTCGATGATCGCAGAAAACGTCAGCTTGTCCTCCCCTGCGTTCAGGGAGCACACGCCGTTGGAAAGCTCTTTCGGGAGCATGGGAATCACACGGTCGGCAAAATAAACAGACGTACCCCGCTCCAGCGCCTCGGTATCCAGCGCGCTGCCTTCCTTGACATAATGGCTTACATCCGCGATATGCACGCCAAGCTTGTAACCCTTTTTCGTCCTGCTTACAAAAATTGCGTCGTCCAGATCCTTTGCATCCGCGCCGTCGATTGTACAGATATTGGTTTTCCTTAAGTCCAGCCTTCCCTTTAAATCCTGTTCTGTAATAACCTGACCGGAAATCTTTCTTGCCTCTTCCAGAACCTCTTCGGGAAAACGGCTTTTGATTCCGTACTGGTCAATAATTGCGTCCGCGCAGATTTTGGCGCTTCCAGAACTGCCGTAAGCTTTGACAATCCGGGCAGACAACCGGGAAGTTTTAGGCGTCCGATGGATTTCTGCCTGTACCTTATCCCCATCCTTCAAATGCTTCGCGGAATTTTTCTCTACCGGCAGACGGTAGCGTATGGCGCCGTCCGGGATCAATTCGCAAAGGCCTGCACCGCAGGACAATGTTCCGGTAATGGTACGGCTGCTCTTTTCCGAAATCGAATGAACGTCGGCGCTCGGCCCTTTTGCGCTTTCTTTAACATTTTTCAATAAAACCGTATCCCCAATAAAGGCTTTATTTAAATGATTCACGTGGATAAACAGGTCCTCGCCGCCGTCTTCCGGGCGCGCAAAAGCAAAGCCCTTCGACAAAGAAACAATCTTCGCCTTTATGGTTTTCTTTTTTTCCACAGGCCGGATCCGGTGTTTTTTGCTAACCGAAACCGCCCCCTCGCATTTCAATTGATTCAGGGCATTGTAAAAGCCTTTTTTATTTTTTATCTTCAGCTTTTTCATTAGTCCCCGGGAAGTAATACTTTCTGGATAGTGCTGGAAATGCTCCAGTATTTTAATTTTTAAATCTTCCACTCTTTTCCCCCATCTCAAGCAAAACGTTCCGGCATCTGTCCGCCCTGATTTAAACAAGAAAAGCCCCGCACAAAGCGGGGCTTTTAACAATTTTACTTAAAATACATGTAAGCGTTCACGCCGATTACAAGTAAGAAAAAGCCAATCGCAATCACTTTTGTCCATCGGGCAAGGAACGAATCCACCGAACGGGCGCTATTCTTTGAAAGGAAAGTATCCGCACCGCCTGTAATTGCCCCAAGTTGCTGCTGATGCCCTTCCTGAAGAAGAACGATTACTGTTATTGCAAGTGAAAATAATAATAGAATAACTCCGAATATGACTTCAACGACTGTCATAGCGCACCTCCGAAAATACTACATAACAACTTTATTTATAGTATCACATAATGCGCTTCATTGCAAGCATATTTTATGTGATACGGCGAGATTTATGCATATCGGGCGAAATAACGGGTAATCTATTGATGGACCTGCCGAAGTGTTTGCGTTTGCTGCTTTGACAGGACCCGCTGCTGGATTGCTATTGGCTTTTCAGCGGCGTTTTATTTTTTTTACCCGCCCGTTCCCGTTTACAGTTTGAGTTGTTCCCCCGCTGTTTCCTCTGCGGCGGGAATGGAACCGGCCGCCGGGATATTTTTACGGTACCGGTTTGGATTTACCAGCATATCCTCGTGGAAACGTTCCGCCTTCAGCAATCTGCTGCCTTTGCGAAGCGTCATAACGGATACACCCTGCGTATTGCGCATGGTTTTGCTTTGAATGGCCCCGGTGTGCACCAAAAGGATGCGCCCCTGTAAGGACGTGAGAAGGAATTCGCAATCTTCCTCTACATATTCGATTGCTACCAGAGGGGATTTATCACTATACGCATTTAAGAGCTTGCGGCGGTTGGTTTTGGTGGCATAAGCGGACATATCCACCTTGGCAATCTTCCCGTTTGCAAAAAAGAACAGCATATAGCCGTTATATTCGTGGGTTACCGCCATGTAAACCGCATTTTCCCCTTCGTCCATCCCAAGCTTCGCCGGAATATACTCCCCTAGGACACTTGCCTTGGTATCGCCAAAATCGCTGGCCTTAGCTTTATAAACCTGACAACGGTCGGTAAAGAAAAGAAGGTCAGCGGTATTGGTATCCTCCAAATGCTGGGTTACCTCATCGTCCTCTTTCAGTTTTTGGTCCCCGCTCATGCGCAGGGACTGCGGGGTAATTTTCTTGAAATAGCCTTCCTTTGTGAAGAACAGGTTTACAGGATAATCCGGTATATCCTCTTCCTCGGAATATTCCTCGATTTCATCCTGATAAATAATCATTGTTTTGCGCGGCTGGCCATATTTTTTTGCGATCTCGCCCAGCTCTGAAATAATCACGTTTTTCACTTTGGATTTACTATCCAGAATGGACTGTAGCTCCGCAATATCCTTTTCAAGCTGGCTGATTTCTTCCGTGCGTTTCAGAATGTATTCCCGGTTCAAATGGCGGAGCTTGATTTCCGCAACATATTCCGCCTGTAATTCGTCAATTCCGAAACCGATCATCAGGTTTGGCACGACCTCCGCTTCCTCTTCGGTTTTGCGGATAATCGCAACCGCTTTGTCGATATCGAGCAGGATTGACCGCAGGCCCTTAAGCAAATGGAGCTTATCTTTTTTCTTCGTCAAATCATAGAAGGTTCTGCGGCGAACACATTCAATCCGGAAGGCCGTCCATTCTTCCAGCAGCTCGCGCACGCCCAGGACACGCGGTGTCCCGGCGATAAGCACGTTGAAATTGCAGGAAAAGCTGTCTTCTAAGGGAGTGAGCTTGAAAAGGCGCTGCATAAGCTTTTCCGGTTCCGTACCGCGCTTAAGGTCGATGGTAATTTTCAGTCCGCCAAGACCCGTTTCGTCGCGAATATCCGAAATTTCCTTGATTTTCCCCTGCTTTACCAGATCGACGATTTTTTCCACGATTGCTTCTACTGTGGTTGTCGGCGGAATCTGTGTAATATCAATGCAGTTTGCGCTTTTATCGTAGGAATAACGCGAACGGATACGCACGCTGCCGCGTCCTGTGCGGTAAATTTCCTCTATGGCTTTGCGATCGTAAATCAACTGCCCGCCGCCGGGAAAATCCGGCGCCAAAAGCGTGGAGGAAATTTCATGCTCCGGATTGCGCAACAAGGCAACGGTTGTCTGGCATACTTCGTTCAAATTAAAGGGGCAGATGGAGCTTGCCATGCCAACGGCGATTCCTGTGTTAGCATTCACCAGAATCGTCGGGAATGCCGCCGGCAGAAGCTTCGGCTCCTTTAAGGTATTATCGTAATTGTCGACAAAATCGACGGTATCTTTATCAATATCGCGGAAAAGTTCCTCGCAGATATTGTCCAGACGCGCCTCCGTGTAACGGGAGGCCGCCCACGCCATATCGCGGGAGAAAAACTTACCGAAGTTCCCTTTGGAATCCACATATGGATGCAAAAGCGCTTCGTATCCGCGGCTCAGGCGCACCATGGTATCGTAAATCGCGGAATCGCTATGCGGATTCAGCTTCATCGTCTGGCCTACGATATTGGCGCTTTTGGTTCGTGCGGAACCCAAAAGCCCCATTTTGTACATGGTATACAACAACTTGCGATGGGACGGCTTAAAGCCGTCAATCTCCGGAATCGCACGGGATAAAATAACGCTCATCGCATACGGCATATAGTTCGTTTCCAGCGTATCGGTGATTTTCTGCTCAACGATCGCTCCTGCGCCTTCAATCACGCCGCGTGCCCGTGGAGCATCTGTCTGTTCATTTCTTTTTTTCGGCATCCTCTAAATACACCCACATTCATTACTATTTTTCCGTATTCAATTTAGCTGACATCCGCTGTGTCAATATAACAGTATCCGTTTTCCGCAATAAAATCCTTCCGACCGCTCAAGTTATCACCCAAAAGCAAATCAAACATTTCGCTTGTCCGCTTCGCATCGGTAGGCATAACCTTAATCAAGCGGCGCGTGGCGGGATTCATCGTGGTTAAATTCATCATGTCCGGCTCATTTTCGCCAAGTCCCTTGGAACGCTGAACCGTAAACTTCTTCGTTCCCAGCTTCTTTAGAACTTCTTCCTTTTCCTTCTCCGTATAAGCAAAGTAGGTTTCGTCCTTCGTAGTAATTTCAAACAGAGGGGATTCGGCAATGAACACCTTCCCCTGTTCAATCAGCGCGGGCGTAAGGCGGTAAAGCATCGTTAAAAGCAGCGTCCGAATCTGAAAGCCGTCCACATCGGCATCCGTGCACAGGATAATTTTATTCCAGCGTAACAGGGACATATCAAAAGAGGAAAGGTCCTTGTTCGCCTTGGATTTCACCTGTACGCCGCAGCCCAGTACCTTAATCAAATCCGTTATGATGTCATTCTTGAAAATTTTATTGTAATCCGCCTTCAGGCAATTCAAAATTTTGCCGCGTATTGGCATAATCGCTTGAAAATTCGGGTCACGCGCCTGTTTGCACGCGCCGAGAGCGGAATCGCCCTCCACAATGAAAATTTCCCGCTCGTTTACGTCGCGGGAACGGCAGTCCACGAATTTCGCAACGCGGTTGGTAAAATCCATATTGGTGGTAAGCTTTTTCTTTATGTTCAGGCGCGTTTTCTCCGCATCCTCGCGGCTTCTCTTATTGATGAGCACCTGCATCGCAATCTTTTCCGCGTCCGCCGGATTTTCAATGAAATAGACTTCAAGCTGATGGCGAAGCATTTCCGTCATTGCTTCCTGGATTCCCTTGTTCGTAATCGCTTTCTTTGTCTGGTTTTCATACGAGGTGCGATTGGAGAATGAGGAAATAACAAGGATCAGACAGTCTTCTACGTCGGGAAACGTAATTTTACTCTCGTTTTTATTGTACTTTCCCATTTGCCTCAAATAGGAATCGATCTGATAAACAAAGGCATTGCGCACTGCTTTATCCGGCGCGCCGCCGTGCTCCAGCCAACTGGAATTGTGATAATATTCAAGCATTTTATTCCGGTTGGAAAAAGCCAGCGCAACATTGATTTTCGTCCTATATTCCGGCTTGTCCGCACGGTCGCGAACCTTCTTCTCCGTTTGCCAGAACTGCACCGGCGTCAGGCTGTCCTCCCCGGCAACTTCCTTCACATGGTCGACAATTCCATTCTGGTAAAGGAACTCGGTTTCCTCAAATTTATCGCCCACCTGGTTTCGAAATAAAAAACTGATACCATCGTTTACAATCGCCTGCCGTTTCAGGACATCCAGGTAATATTCAACCGGGACGTTGATGTCGGTAAAAACCTGAATATCCGGTTTCCAGCGAATAATGGAACCGGTATCCTTTTTATGATACGGTTCCTTATGCAGTCCCCCTATGTTTTCGCCGTGCTCAAAATGGAGGGTGTAACGGAAACCGTCGCGCCGCACCTCCACATCCATGTATTCGGAGGCATATTGCGTTGAACAAAGCCCTAGACCGTTTAAGCCGAGAGAATACTCATAGCTCTCATCGGAATCATTATTGTATTTTCCGCCGGCGTAAAGCTCACAAAACGCCAGCTCCCAGTTATACCGTTGCTCCTTTGGATTGAAATCGACCGGACATCCCCGACCATGATCCTCCACCTGAACCGAATTGTCGCTGAAACGAGTTATCACAATCTGCTTGCCATAACCCTCGCGCGCCTCGTCTATGGAGTTGGACAGTATTTCAAAGATGGAATGTTCACAGCCCTCTATTCCGTCCGATCCAAAGATAACCGCCGGGCGGCGTCGCACACGGTCGGCGCCTTTCAGGGATGAAATGCTTTCATTTCCATATTCCGCTTTTTTCTTCATTTACTATTCGCTCCTAAATTGCATAATCGAAATTCCACTCCGTCAAACACCGAAGCATACTTTGGTGAAAAGCGGCTTCGACACATCGTCCGTCCGCTGCGCGGAACACGGACAACCGCCCAGAAACGGCAATGTGGCTTTTGCAGTTTCCGGCGCAAGAATCTTAACACCGTCAAATATCGCATTTGCTTCTGGATTGCGCCGCCAATCGGGACGGCGCGCCGGCAAAAGGGTTTCATCGCAAAAACTTAAAAGCTTAAGCCGCGGCTGATCCGTCCGGCAGCACCCGGGATAATCGAAAACATCCTGCCATCCGGCAGAATTGCCAAGCATCGTACTGCCACAACGAACAGAACGCCAAATAGAAACCGGGTATATGCTTATAATAAATCACATCAAAAAGGGGAAATGCAGTAACATTCCCCCTGATCACTATTCTTCTGAAGGATTCGCCGGCTGTGCGTCCTTGGACAGTTCAGCTTGAATTTCGGGCTTGTGCTCCTCCATTAAAGCCCGAAACTGTTCGCCGCTCATCTTTTCGTGCTGGTAAAGGTACTGGGCTACCTCATGCAGCTTATCCATATGCTCTTTGAGAATACTTTCCGTACGGTTGTAAGCGGTTATCATTAATTTTCGGATTTCCTGATCAATCGCAGAAGCGGTTGTTTCGGAATAATTCCGTATGTGACCCATATCGCGGCCAAGGAACGGTTCTCCGTCATCCTGCCCATAGGTGATCGGGCCAAGTGCTTCCGTCATGCCGTACTTGGTAACCATGCCCCGAGCCAGCTTTGTCGCACGTTCAATATCATTGGAAGCTCCGGTCGAAATATCGTCCAGCGTAAGGGCTTCTGCGACACGCCCTCCAAGCAGGCTGATGAGTTCTTCCTGCATTTCCCTCCTCGTCTTGTAAGAACGATCCTCCGTAGGAAGATGCATGGTATATCCGCCCGCCATACCGCGCGGAATAATCGAAATCTGGTGAACCGGATCCTGTGTCGGACAGAAATAAGCGGCAACCGCATGCCCGCCTTCATGATAGGCGGTAAGCCTTTTTTCCTTTTCGGTCATGACGTGGCTCTTCTTTTCCGTACCGACGACAACCTTAATAGTCGCTTCTTCAATTTCCGCCATCGTAATGGCTTTCAGGCTCCTTCTGGCGGCCAGAAGCGCCGCCTCGTTCAAAAGGTTTTCCAAATCCGCACCGGTAAAGCCAGCAGTAGATTTCGCAATGGTTTTCAGCTCGACATCCGGCGCAATCGGCTTGCCGCGGGCATGCACCTTTAAAATCTCCTCGCGACCCTTAATATCCGGATAACCGACCATAACCTGACGGTCAAAACGTCCCGGACGCATTAAAGCAGGGTCAAGGATGTCCGGGCGGTTGGTTGCGGCAATCATAATAACGCCTTCGTTCGCTCCAAAGCCGTCCATTTCCACGAGCAGCTGGTTCAATGTCTGCTCGCGTTCATCGTGCCCGCCGCCGAGCCCGGCGCCGCGCTGACGGCCGACCGCGTCAATTTCATCAATAAAGATAATGCAGGGAGAATTTTTTTTCGCCTGTTCGAACAGATCGCGCACACGGGATGCGCCGACGCCGACAAACATTTCGACAAAGTCGGAGCCAGAAATCGAGAAGAACGGCACGCCGGCTTCCCCCGCAACAGCTCTGGCCAGCAACGTTTTTCCGGTGCCCGGAGGGCCTACGAGCAGCACGCCCTTGGGGATACGCGCGCCAAGCTCGTTATACTTCTTCGGGTTTTTCAAAAACTCGACAATTTCGCGCAACTCCTCCTTTTCCTCGTCCGCACCGGCTACGTCCGCAAAGGTGGTTTTACGCTTTTCATCGGCCATCTGCTTGATTTTCGCCTTGCCGAAATTCATCTGCTTACCAGCGTCGCCCATGCTGGAGTTCAGGCGCTTCATCATAAACCACCAGAACAAAACCATGACGCCCAGCGTGACAAGCATCGGAAGCATGCTGGCAAGCCAGGATGTCTCCGCCGGATGCTTCAGATTATAAATCATGGGGCTGTCCGGATGGTCTTTATCGTATTGCTCAAGGTATGGCTTAATATCCCTGTAAAGCAGTTCCGCATTCGGAGCCACATAGGAAATCTGCGTCTTATCCTTAAGCTTGATGATCATTTCGCCGCTACCCATATCCATGGAAAATTCCGTAACCTGCTGGTTTTTAAAATCGTGCAGGATATCAGAGTAATTAAAAGTCTTCTGGGGGCGGCTGCCATAAATCATCGCGATCAGGATAAACAGCAATATGGGAACTCCGATAAACAGAGCTATATTTTTGAGCGTTTTTTTATTATCCAAATGAAGTTCACTCCTTACTTGGGCTGCTTCTTAATTTTCCATCTCTTTCTGGTAAACCTCTGGCTTGAGAATACCGACAAAGGGAAGATTTCTATATTTTTCCGCATAATCCAGGCCGTAACCAACGATAAATTCATCTGGAACGACCGTTCCTACGTAATCCGCTTTAATATCTGCCGTACGTCTATCCGGCTTATCGAACAGCGTACAAACCTTGATGCTTCTTGGGGAACGGGATTGCAGCAGCTCGAGTATGTAGTGTAAAGTCAAACCGCTGTCCAGTATATCCTCAACGACCAAAAGGTCATAACCTTCCAGATTAATGTCCAAATCCTTAATAATTTTTACCACCCCAGAGGTTTTCGTACCGGAACCATAGCTTGAAACAGACATGAAGTCAATGCTGCAAGGGATAGTGATTGCGCGCATCAAATCGGCCATAAAGACTACCGAGCCTTTCAGCACGCTGACCATCAGGAGGTTTTTGTCCTTGTAATCCTCACTAATGCGCTTGCCGATCGACTGTACGATTTCAGCGAGCTTTTCTTCGCTGAATAGAACCGATTGAATGTCATTTCTCATGTTTAGTACTCCTTAAATAATTTTAATTTCTGCTACATTTTGCGTATTTTCATCCACACAGGCATCCTGCGAGGCACCAAAATTCTCAATCCAAATAATTTTTCCGCCGCTTTCAAGCATCGCCAAGTTTCCGCGAAGGATTGGCGCAATTTTTGCTTCATTGAAAAGCTTTTTTAGGCTTTTTGTAACCCCGCGTCCGTATGGGCGGAAAATATCGCCGCAGCGTCTGTTTCGAACCGAGGTAGTACAGTTTATTGTATCATAGTTGATGAAATTATTAAATAACAAATTATTAATTTTACGGCGTTTTTCGAATTCCGGCCGCGAAAGCCGACTTACCGTAAACCTTCTTCCGTCCGGCAAAACGGTTTCCGGCAAATTAAGCGGCACGCACCACGGATGATCCGCCGATTTTTGATCGGATTTGGCAATAAAGAGAGTATTGCCCTGTGCAAAGCATTGTATTCCTCCGGCTACCGTAACAGATCCTGCACCGGCACGCACAATTCCTGCAACCGCTTCGATATGCCCTCCCGCCAGCCGTGCCTGACTTTCCTTCTTTATCGCAACAGAAACGGCGCGGTTCAGAATCGCATCCGGAAGGGAATTCAAAACGGACAGCCAGTAACCGTGGGGGCAAGCTGCCTCTTTTAATTTTTCCTCCGCGATGGAGCACAGGCAGTCTTCGTCTTCTTTCAAATGCGAAGTCATCGTGAAAACCGCTGTTTCAAAGGCCGGGTTAATCGCCTTCAAAACCGGAACGACCCCTAAACGGATTTTGTTCCGCGTATAATCCTCGGAAAAATTGGTGCTATCCGTCACATAATCCAAATTGTAGTAAGCGCAGTACGCTTCGACCTCTTCGCGTGTAACAGAAATAAGGGGCCGGATAATATTCCCGCGGACGGCAGGGATTCCGCAAAGGCCGCGCGCCCCCGTGCCTTTCGCCAAATTGAGAAGGACGGTTTCCGCGCTGTCGGAAAGCGTGTGCGCAGTAGCAATTTTCGTGTTTTCTCCACAAAGGCTCCGAAAAAAAGTGTACCGCACATTTCGACCGCACTCCTCTATTCCTTTGGATTTCTCCGCGGCCAAAGCACGCACGTCCACATGAAGTACCTTCAATTCCATATTGCTTTTCCGGCACCAGTCCGCAACAAAACGTTCGTCGCGGTCCGCTTCCACGCCGCGCAGCCCATGGTTAATATGTGCCGCCATAATCGGAATATGATGTTTTGCAGCATAATTTAAAAGAAAATGAGCAAGCGCGATGGAATCCGCGCCGCCGGAAAGCCCGACCACAACGGAGCATCCCTGCGGGAGCATGTTCCAATCGGCGATTGCCCCTTCGATCTTTTTCTGTATTCTTTGAATTTGATCATTCACTGCGGACTACCTCCTGTGCGGTAAAACGCATGAATTCGCCCTGCCAGTGCAGCGGAACGGTCTTGGTTTCGCCATGGCGGTTTTTGGCAATGATACATTCGCCGCTGTTCCTGTCCGCGTTCTCATTCGGTGTTTCGCTGTCCTGATAATAATCCTCACGATACAAAAACAATACGATATCCGCATCCTGTTCAATTGAACCGGAATCACGCAAATCGGACAAAACCGGACGGTGGTTAGTACGCTTTTCGCTGTCACGGGCAAGCTGGGAAAGCACCAGAACCGGTACATTCAGCTCCTTTGCCATAATTTTCATATTCCGCGTGATTTTTGAGATTTCCTGTACACGGTTGTCGACTTTTCCTGCAGAGCTCATTAATTGCAGATAGTCCACCACCACCAGGTCAACGTCTTTCAGCCGGCGAATTTTTGCCTTCATTTCCCCTACGGTAATCGACGGGTTATCGTCAAAATACATTTGGGTCTTGGAAAGGATATCACCAGCTTCTACAATACGCACCCATTCGTCCTCGCTCAGCTTGCCGGTGCGCAGCTTCGTACCGCTAACCATGGCCTCAGTGGAAAGCAGGCGGGAAGCAAGCTGTTCCTTGCTCATTTCCAACGAAAAAAAGGCGATTTTTTTATTCGCCTTGACCGCCGCGTGCCGGGCAATATTTAAAGCAAAGCTGGTTTTTCCCATACCCGGGCGGGCGCCAAGCAAAATGAGGTCCGAACGGTTCAGGCCAGTAATCGTTTCATCCAGCTCGGAAATGCCCGTCGGCACACCCTTGTATTGGTCAGCGTCGGGGGAATTCAACAGATCCAGCCGGTCAAAGGTCTGCACAATGATTTCGTCAATACGCTGCAACCCCTGCATATTTTTCCCGCGGCGGATATCAAAAATCCGCTGCTCCGCGGAATCCAGAAGGGTAGCGGCATCCACCGTCCCCTCCGACGCTTCCTCAATGATATCGCGCGAGGTGGTGATTAAGGTACGTATATCGTATTTATCCCGCACGATACGCGCATAGGATTCCACATTGGAAATAGACGGTACAATTTGTGCAAGCTGAAGCAGGTACGTCTTCCCGGCCGCTTCATCAAAACTTGCGTTCTCCTTCAGTTTCTCCAGAACGGTAACAAAGTCCACCGGCTGTCCCGCCGTGAACATCTCCAGCATCGTGCCGTAAATCAAGCTGTTATTGGTCTGATAAAAATATTCCGGACGCGGCAGAATTTCCGCTACACGGTCAAGACAGGAAGAATCCAGAAGCACAGCGCCTAAAACGGATTGTTCCGCCTCCGGGCTGAAAGGAAGATTCAAGGCACTGTATCCGCCTATTGCCGTCTCACTCATGCCTGTTCCCTCCTCTCGCTATGTTAAAACTTACTCTTTTTCACCGACAACGGCGAAGATCTTAGCTGTAATTCCGTTATACAGCTTTACTTCGCATTCATAGGTTCCAAAGGCCTTGATATCGCCGTCCATCACAATTTTACGCTTGTCAATGTCCACTCCATACTGGCGTTTCAATTCCTCTGCGATTTCTTTCGCCGTTACTGAGCCGAACAAGCGGCCGCCCTGCCCTGCTTTGGCATACAGCTTCACGCTTTTTTCGTTAATCGTGTCTGCGATCTTCTGCGCGGCTTCTTTTTCGGTTTTTATTTTATAGGCTTTGGCCGCCTCCGCGTTTTTCAACTCGTTTAACGCCTGCGCATTCGCTTCTTTCGCAAGCTTCCGCGGGAAAAGGTAATTCCGGGCGTAACCGTCGCTGACATTGATTAACTCGCCTTTTTTCCCGCTTCCTTTAATATCTTCCAGCAATACGACTTTCATTTCTATTCCCTCCACTATATTATTGAACTGCTTTTGCCATGGTGTCCTGAATCACGGAAATCAGCTTTTCACGGGCCTGCTGAACCGTCATGCCGGAAAGCTGCGCGCCCGCCATTGTAAGATGGCCCCCGCCGCCCAGCGCTTCCATAATGAGCTGAACGTTGATTTCGCCCAGCGACCGGGCGGAAACATTCACAACGTTTCCGGTCGGGAAAAGGACAAACGACGCATTTACCCCCTGAATGGATAAAAGCTCGTCCGCCGCCTGCGCCGATGTGATGCGGATATCCGGAAATTCCCGGTCGGCGGAGGCTATCGCGCACTCGTTCAAAATCTCCGCGCCGGAAACAATCTGATATTTTGCCTTATAAGTATCAATTGTGTCGGAAAACATTCGCTTTACTTCCACCGTATCTGCGCCGCGCCGGCGCAGATACGCGGCCGCTTCAAACGTGCGGACACCGGTTTTCAGAACGAAATTCTTGGTGTCCAGCATAATGCCCGACAAAAGCCCTTCGGCCTCCGTCTGACCCAGCGTATTGTCGCCGATATACTGCACAAGCTCCGCAACCATTTCCGAAGTGGAGCTTGCATAGGGCTCATGGTAAAAGACGAGCGCATTTTCAACATGCTTCACCATCATCCGGTGATGATCAATAACCACCACCCGCGGGATCGCGTTTAAAAGCTCCGCGCTTTCCACAAAATCCTGCGAATGCGTATCGACAACGATCAGCATGGTTTTTGGGTTTACAAGAGCCATGGCGTCCATCGGGGAGCGAAAGACATCCTGCCCGGTGGCGTCCATTGATGCTACAAGCGGCGACGCAAGGGTCTGGGAACGGTTTAAAACCACAAAAGCCGGCTTCTTCAGCGATTTCGTTACTGCGCTCCAAAGCCCAACGGCCGCGCCCACGCTGTCCAAATCGGAATATTTATGCCCCATGATCAAAACATTGTCGCTGTTTTTGATGTGATCGGAAAGAGTAGCGGCAATAACGCGGGTACGCACCTTGTCGCGCTTTTCAACTCCTTTGGAAAGGCCGCCAAAGAACTCATATGTATCGTCCTTTTGTTTGACGGCTACCTGATCCCCGCCGCGTCCCAGCGCCATATCAAGCGCTTTGCGCGCCCATTCCTCTGCTTCCATCAAGGAATCGGCTCCGCGCCCGACGCCAATGGAAATTGTGGCACTACGGCGCTCCCCGGCTTTAATACCGCGAATCGTATCCAGAATTTCAAAGCGTTTGCCCATCGCTTCCCGCAAATGGGCTTCATCTGCCAGAATAAGATACCGTGCGCCGCTCAGCTTTTTAAAGAAACCGTTCATATTCTGCGCCCAATTGATCAGGGCGCTTTCAACCTCCGAGGCAATGCGGGTGTCTTCGCTTCCGCTGGAATCGCGAGCAAGCTCCTCCCGATTGTCGAAGCAGGCGATCATAACGACCGGCCGCTGTTCAATATATTCGCGGTTGATTTCCTTGTAATACGTGTCATCAATAAAATACAGAATACTTCCGTATTCGGTTTTTGCGGCAAAGACCGTAAAATCCCGGTCGCCGACAGTAATATCTGTGCCGCTGTTGCCCATGATCTGATTAACGGTTTTGGGGTAAATGAATTTTAAAATATTTTCTCCCCTGCATTCATGCTTTCCTCCGACTTTAGCGGTAAAGGCGCTGTTTACCCAGATGATATCGCCCGCTTCTCCCACCACCGCCACCGGCATGGTGAAATCCATTAACGCGCGGTATTCATCCCCGGAAAGGATTTTCTGGGCGCTTTTTACTGCGGTAGCAACATGCGCCTTGAACTGTTCCGTCAAAAGGATGACCGCAACGACGGAACAGACCGCAAGCGCCATTTCAGCGTAAGACAAAATCGGATTGTAAAAATAGCTGATACAGGCCATGATGAGCATAACAGCGGTGATTACAAAGAATACCGGTGATGATACCCATACTCTTCTTTTCAAAACAATTACCCCTTTGGTGCTTAAACTTCCATTATGATCGGCAGAATCATCGGATTACGCTTTGTCCGGTCATAAAGCATGCGGGAAAGCTCGTCTTTAATTCTTGTTTTCAGCGTTCCCCAGTCATGCACATTGTTGTCTGCACAATTTTCCAGAACAGCGTTAACAAGTTCCTTCGCTTCATCCATCAGCGGCTCCGATTCACGCACATAGACAAATCCGCGCGAAACCACGTCCGGGCCGGAAATAACATGCCCGTCCTCCTGCGCAATGGTACAAACCACGACAATCAACCCGTCCTCCGCAAGGTGCTTGCGGTCCCGAAGGACAATGCTGCCCACATCTCCGACTCCAAGGCCATCCACCAGCACACGGCCGGCAGGAACAGAAGGAAGCTTTTTCATATAATCCTGATTCAGTTCCAATACGTCTCCGATATCGCCGATATACACTTCCGAGTCTGTTTTGCCCATCGCATAGGCCAGTCTGGCGTGCTTGCGCAGGTGTTTCTGCTCGCCGTGGACAGGGATAACATACTTCGGTTTCGTAATTCCCTGCATAAGTTTCAATTCTTCCTGGCAGGCATGGCCGGAAACATGCACTTCGTACATGGATTCATACACAACTTCGCAGCCGCGTTTCATCAGCTCGTCGATTACCGTTCCGACCGTTTTTTCGTTGCCCGGAATCGGTCTTGCCGAAATAATTATGAAATCGCCTGGGCCTACCTCCACCTTGCGATGGTCGGCAAACGCCATGCGCGTCAGGGCGCTCATCGGCTCACCCTGGCTACCCGTTGTAACCAAAACAACCTTTTCCTTCGGATAACGGTTAATGAGATCCAGATCGATTAAAACGCCGTCCGGGACATCCAGATAGCCCATCTCCACGCCGATACCCATCACGTTGATCATGCTGCGGCCTGAAAGCGCAACCTTCCGCCCGTATTTCACCGCGCAGTTAATAATCTGCTGCACGCGGCTGATATTGGAAGCAAATGTTGCTATAATGATTCTGCTGTTCTCCGCCCGTTTAAAAAGGCGCTCAAAGGAATCATTGACTTTGCTTTCGGTCATCGTATAGCCCGGCCGCTCCGCATTGGTGGAATCCGCAAGCAGGGCAAGAACGCCCTCCTGCCCCAACTGGGCAAAGCGGGATAGGTCAATCATTTCCCCCTGTGCGGGCGTACAGTCGATTTTAAAGTCACCGGTATGAATAACCGTACCTGCCGGAGAATGGATGGCAAGTCCGACAGAGTCTGGTATGGAATGGTTTACGTGGATAAACTCCACATTCAGGCAGCCTAGCTTCACCTGCCCGCCGGGGCGAACCACATGCATTTTTGCTTTTCCATGCAAACCATGCTCTTTCAGCTTGCCTTCCACAAGGCCAAGCGTCAGCGGCGTACCATAAACCGGTACATTGATTTTCTTCAGAAGATAAGGGATTGCACCGATATGATCCTCGTGGCCGTGAGTCAGCACAACGCCGCGTATTTTGCCCACATTGCGCTCCACAAAAGTGAAATCCGGCAGAACCAGATCAACCCCGAGCATATCGCCGTCGGGGAATGCCATGCCGCAGTCCACAATAACCATATCGTTTTCACATTCAAACAGCGTAAAGTTTTTTCCGATCTCGTTCAAGCCGCCCAAAAAATAAACCCGGATCGATGGTTTCTGCTGTTTGCCGCGTTTGCTCTGTTGGCGCTGTGTTTGCCGTTTTGCACGCGTCTGCTTCGGCTGCCCGGGCTGATCTGCCGATTTTGAAGATTTCGCCTTGCTCAACTGCGCCATTACTTGCGGGGCTTTTGACTGCTGCGCCTTTTTTTGCGACTGACGCCGCGATTTGTGCTGTTTTGCCGGGGATGCCGGTTCGTCCACAGCTGCGGCACTGCCTTCCGTTGCCTGTTCCGCAGGTTTTGGCGCTTTGTTGTCCTCTGCCGTTTCCGTTCTATGCCCCTGTGCCACGGGAAGCACCACCTTTTGATAAAGCGTTGAGTGGCCTTCTCCAATCGCGCCAACTTGCAGCTTCCCTGAATTTTCGGAATCTGCGGACTTTGTTTGATTTTTTTCTGTCACGTAATAAACCTCCATTATTAATTAGGGTACAACCAATAAAGTCCGCCGGCAAACGGTGCCGAAGCGGGCATAGGCGTATCCATATAAAATTGTCGTAAAATCGCTGCATTATCCTTTCGCACTACACGGGCAGCTGCAAAAAGACAAAAGGAAACCGCATAATTTGCGGTTCAAAGTATATTTTATGTCTAAATATAATGCTTTTAAAAAAATCCGGACACAAATATTACCACCATTGTACCTTGATTCACAACTACTGTCAAGATACCGTGCCTTTCCCGGCAAATATATTATTGCCCGAAAAGACCTACGTAAACAAAATTTGCATTGTTTGTAAAAAGCGCTCATGCTATAATAAAAGTTATAAGTTTGGAAAAATTAAGGGTGATAAAAATGAAGCACGTAGAAATATTCACCGACGGCGCATGCAGCGGGAATCCGGGTCCCGGCGGTTTCGGCGCAATCCTTCGCTATAACGGCGTTGAAAAAGAAATCAGCGGCGGCGAAACAAACACAACCAACAACCGTATGGAGCTGAGAGGTGTAATCGAAGCGCTTCGTCTTTTAAAAGAGCCCTGTGAAGTGGTGCTTTGCAGCGACTCAAAATATGTCTGTGACGCGATTACTAAGGGCTGGGCGCAAAGCTGGCGCAGAAACGGCTGGCGCAAAGCCGACAAAAAGCCCGCTCTGAACGCGGATTTGTGGGAGACCCTTTTACAGCTTCTAGAGCAGCATAATGTCACGATTCACTGGGTGAAAGGGCATGTGGGACACCCGGAAAACGAACGGTGCGACCGCCTTGCCGTTGCCGCAATTGAAAAATTTAAGTAAGTTGAAGTTTGCCTATTGAAACATATACCAAAAAGGTGTATATTATAAATCGCAGAAAATCTGTAATTTCAAGATAAGTTAAGGTGATAACATTGGGACGTTTTGTATACGCGGACAACGCCGCGACCACGCCTGTCTCAAAAGCCGTTTTAGAGGCGATGGAGCCTTTCTATACGCAATATTATGGAAACCCTTCCAGTCTTTATTCGGTTGGCCGGGCAGCCAAAAAACCGCTTGAACTCGCACGTGAGAAAGTCGCGCAATGCCTTGGCGCGAAACCCAACGAAATTTACTTTACTTCCGGCGGAAGTGAAGGGGACAACTGGGCAATCAAAGGCGTAGCCCACGAGCAGTCCAAAAAGGGCAAAAAGCATATTATCACTTCAAAATTTGAGCACCACGCTGTTTTACATTCCTGTGAAGCACTAGAAAGGGAAGGTTTTGAAGTTACTTACCTCGACGTGCATGAAAACGGCTTGGTAAGGCCAGAGGAGCTGGAAGCAGCCATCCGTGAAGATACCGCCCTCGTCACGATTATGTACGCGAACAACGAAATCGGAACGATTCAGCCTATCCCGGAAATCGGAGCGATCTGCAAAAAGCACGGCGTTGTTTTCCACACCGATGCGGTTCAGGCCGTCGGTCATGTTCACATCAATGTAAAAGAGCAGAACATTGATATTCTTTCTCTTTCCGCACATAAATTCCACGGTCCCAAGGGCATTGGAGCAATCTATATCCGCAGCGGCATCCGTTGCCCGAATCTGATTGACGGCGGCGCGCAGGAACGCGGGCGCAGAGCAGGCACGGAAAACGTCGCAAGCATTGTAGGAATGAGCGTTGCGCTTGAAGAAGCCTGCAAAAATATCGACGCAAATGCGCAACGCCTCTCAAAGATGCGGGACAGGCTGATCGACGGATTACTGAAAATCGAACGCTCCCGCGTCAACGGTGATCGCGTAAAGCGCCTACCCGGTAATGTGAATATGTGCTTCGAAGGCATAGAGGGTGAGTCCCTGCTGCTCAGCCTCGACCTGCAGGGCATCTGCGTATCTTCCGGTTCCGCCTGCACCTCCGGCTCGCTTGACCCAAGCCATGTGCTGCTCGCAATTGGCCTTCCGCATGAAATCGCCCACGGGTCGCTCAGGATTACCCTCAGCGATCAAAACACCGAGGAAGACATCGATTATATTCTCGAGGTTCTCCCTCCAATTATTGAGCGCCTTCGCTCCATGTCTCCTCTTTGGGAGGAAATTGTCAAAGGGCAAAAGAAATTTGCTTAAATTTACGATAGTAAGAGAGGGAATCGATCATGGCATATAGTGAAAAAGTAATGGATCATTTCGCCAACCCGCGCAATGTTGGTGAAATTCCGGACGCAGATGGTGTCGGCGAAGTTGGAAACCCCAAATGCGGCGATATTATGCGCATGTACATCAAGGTCAACGGAGATGTTATCTCCGACGTAAAGTTTAAAACCTTCGGTTGCGGTGCCGCAATCGCTACAAGCTCCATGGCCACCGAACTGATTAAGGGCAAGAAAATTGAAGATGCTTTAAAGCTGACCAACAAGGCGGTAATGGAAGCACTAGATGGTTTGCCGCCGGTTAAAGTACATTGCTCCGTATTGGCGGAACAAGCGATTAAGGCAGCGGTTTCCGATTATTATAAGAGGAAAGGGATTGACCCCTTGCCAATTGTCGGTGAAATTCCGGGATGCGAATCCTGTGCTTGCGAGGTATAAACGAAATAATTATAAGGAAAAAGGAATGTCCGTCAACCGGACATTCCTTCTTTTTTCTGTCTAAGGGTAACTTCCGTAAATATTCTTTCCACATCGCCCGTCTTCTTGAGCTTTTCCTGCATAGCGTGCCAGCTCGATTCATTTAGCAGAACTTTCAGGTCCCCATACTGTTTTTCAATGTCCTTTCGCCGTACCGTAAAACACTGATCTGTAAAGTCATATTTTAACGACTGCAAATTGTCAATCAACGCGAACCCGGCAACGGAACTGTATAAAATCTCCTTTTGCAGCCTGTTTTTTCCCATTCCCGAAGCGGTTCCTTCAAAATGGATTTCAAAGGTAAAGGTATCCGGATTTTGGCTATAATTGCGGGGATAGTCACTAAGCGGTAAATGAGAAAACAGATTGATATTGTTTGGAGCGTTCCCCATATATTTATTTTTATAGGGTAAAATGCTTTGCAAATCATGCGAAGTTACTTCCTGCTGCGCCTGAGCATAAGCTTTTTCCACCTGATACTGTTTGTTTCGGATTTGTATAGTTGCAAAAACAAAAAGAATACCGATAATCCCCAGCGCAATAATAATCCTATCTCTCGTTTTCATTTCACTCAACCTCATACTTTAATGCCAGCCGTTCATTCAAGCCAAAAATGAACGGAATGACAATTGTTAAAAGCGGCAAAAAATAATTTACCAACATATTTCCCAAAGCATACGGGCCGTCAATATGAACCGGCCTTGAAAACCATAAATTGCTTCCGAAATAAACACAGGTGGTCATAACGAAAGAGAACAGGAAATACATCGACCAAAGAACCCAAACAACCCTTTTCACTTTTCTGTAATACAGTATGTTTACATACACCGTTTGCTTTTGGCATTGTTTTCCTCTTTGCTTTAAAAAATAGATATAATAGACACCCGCAATTAGAATGACAAAAGCCAATAGATAGGATAATGCAAATACAGAATAAAATACGCGCAGAGGAATTGTTATCACCCAAACCGACAGAAGAGAAATTAACATCCACTGCATACGTTCGCGGCAGAAGGAAAAGCGGTCAATTTTTATATTTCCTTCAATCAGGCTGTCCACCTCTGTGATGCTGTTCCGGACTTGATCAAATGCTTCGTCCGGGCTGAATCCCGCGGCAATTAAATCCATTCTTTTTGCTTCCAGGTTTGTGTAGACTTCTTCTTTTAAATCACGTATTTTTGAAGTCTGGCGATATTTTCTAAATAGAGAGTCAACATACTCTTTTAATTTATTCATTGCAGTTTCCTCCTTTAATCAGCTTATCGATTAAATCCCGGGCAATATTCCATTCTTCAACCGCCGAATGATAGGCTTTCAGCCCTAACGGAGTAATTTTGTAATACTTCCTGCGCCCTCCCTGGCTTTCATCCCCCCAATAGGACGAAATCATTTTTTGCGATTCCAGCCGCTTTAGGCTTGTATAGAGGGAGGGTTCTTTTAAATCGTAATTTTCGTCGCTGTTGCGATAAATCGCCTTCATGATTTCATATCCGTAATTATCATTTTCATACAGAACACGAAGGATCATTGTATCAATATGCCCCCGTATTAAATCGCTGCTAATCCTGCCGCCCACGCTTCTCACCTCGATGAACATCATAACACATATTACTATGTTTGTCAATGTAGTTTGCCATGTGTTTTCCTCTATATACGTAATCATCTTACCTGATGGAAAAATCCCGTATCGGTTGTCCGGCAATGAGGATATTTCAGCCGTAGGAACCATTCTATATTCTATATCATACAATGAGCTCAGGAGGCGGTTTCATTGTACTCAGATCCTCAATTCAGTCAATTAGCGTATATCTTGAATCGTCCACCGGAGGCTCAGGCTATTATAAAAGGCAGCGCGAGCTATCCCAATATAAACGGCGTCGTGCTGATGTACCAGTTAAGTACCGGTGTTTTATTGTTAGCAGAAGTGCAGGGTTTGCCCCACAATGCCGAAGAATGTGCAGCGAACATATACGGTTTCCATATTCACGAAGGAAGCCCCTGTACCGGAAATGCCGAAGACCCGTTTGCAAACACAGGTTCACATTATAATCCAGGGAATTGCCCGCATCCCGCGCATGCCGGTGATTTGCTGCCGCTGTTCGGCAATATGGGGTACGCTTTCATGGCGTTCTTTACCGATCGATTCACAATACGGGAAGTAACCGGGCGTACAATCGTTGTGCACTTGAAACCGGATGATTTTACAACCCAGCCGTCCGGAAATTCCGGAACCAAAATAGCCTGTGGCCAAATCGTCTATACCGGAAAATAAAGGGTTGGGATTTTGAGGCTTATGCCTTTCCAATTGAGCATCCTATTTTCGGTAACTAACCATATAGAAATAAATTGTACGGGAGAGAATGACATGGAGATGAATAAATACAACTGTACAAATCCAAATAGAATCCACATTTCAAATGCACCGAAATACAAATTGGCGGAACCTAAAAAGGAAGAGATTGACCTGGTTCAAGAATTTAAAAAGAATCCAGATTCCTTTTTTCCTTCTATAATTCCACCTGCTAAGCCACACTAAGGACTTTTTATTCTTATACCTCAACAGCCCTTTCCTTTAATCGCCCATAAACTGTGCTCCGCTTTGTACGAGATAGGCTTTGTATTCCGGTCATGCAACAAAAATCTCCTTTTGCGAAAATATGCAGGTTTGAACCGCATAAAAAGCAAAAGGAGGTTTTCTTTCCCACCGGCCAAGCCAGCGGTTATTGTTCGCAAAAGCAATACAAGGAAAGGCTTTCTTCCTGTTACACAAGAAAGTCTTTCCTTGTATCCTTTTAAAACGTCTTAACGCCGTTTGAAAAGGATTTGACAACCATACGTCCGTCCTCTGTATAAAAATAAACCGTCCTGCCATAATTTAATCCTGTATCCTCCGCGCAAATTCGGATTTGAAGCTGCGCCAAACAATTTTTAACAGAGGCAACATTGCGCTGGCCAATATTTCCGAAAGAGGAATCGCCCGCCACGTCGAACATTTTTGCTCCACCGGCTATTTTTGCAATGATTCTTCTGCGGCTGCAACCTAATCTTTCCATTTGCTGCACCATGTCCGGAATACAAGTATCGGCAAAACGGTTTCGATTTTCTTTAGGATTATTAACCGGATAATTTGGCAGCATGATATGCCCCAAGCCGCCGATTTTCAACACCGGATCATATAAACAAATCCCTACGCAGGAACCAAGCGCATAAGTTACCAGCGAATCATCAAATTTTACGATCTTCATATCCGATATCCCGATTGTAAATAAATTACTCATAACGCAATACCCAATTTCTCCATTAATCTATTTAAGGAATCGATCGAAGGTACCAGCAACATATTCGCCGTAACGTCTTTCGTTCCACTGAGGAAGTCATCTTCGATAAAAATAATTTTATCGGAAACAGAACCCATTTCAAGTGCCGGGACGCTTAAAAGAGCACCCACCATATCAACTGTAATCGCGGGCACCGTCGTTTTTAAATTCATCTGAGACAGCGTTCCAATTGAACCGGTATATGCTGCAATCATAATATTTCCGATTTCGGAAATGGCCGAAAGCTCCATATCCGACAACTTATCACAACTTACTTCCTTGACCCCAAGAAGGGATGTCAAAATGGTTTTAGCAAAATCCTGTTCAATAATGAACATCATAATCCCTTCAATATCGCCGCTCAGTTTTGACAAAATGCCAATAACCACATTCTCCGGACCGCCCAGCAAATTTGCCGCATCGCTGATATCCAATATCTTAACAATCGGTGTTGACATGTCCACTTCTGTATTCAGCATCTGCGAAAGGGATGTAGCAGCGTTTCCCGCTCCTATATTTCCTAGTTCTTTTAATACGTCAATGTGCATGTCGTTGAGTTGTTCTAAATTTAAAATTGTCATCTCATTTCTCCATTCCGCCGTATTTCGGCAATAAACCAAAATTTCCAACCTTCTGAGGCTGCATTTGATATAAAGTCAGAAATCCGAAGGCAAAACAGGGTTAAATACGATTTGGTCAGAATTTATATAGAATTTCATATTGCTGTAATCAGCCGTCAGCGTAAGATTATAGGGACCGATTGACATTTTTGTACCAATATACACAACGCCAGTTCCGACAATCTTAAATTGGAAAAGGCTGTTTCTTTTCTCGTCTGTCTGTTTAATTTTATCCTTGATCTCCTGTATTTCTTCAGCCATTTTTGCTTTCCTTAGAATTGCAGCCTTAATCATCTGGTTTTTCTGTTCCGGATTTAACTGACTATCCGCTTTAATATGTACCCTTAATTCTGAAAACTTGTTCTGGAAATCCTCCAGATCGTTTTCCGCGTTGGTTAACTGCTGTTCCAAAGCTTCCTTACTCTCTTGATCGGAATTGGCGGTAAGCAAATCATTGAGTGTGCTCGACTGAATGGAAACCGCCGTCTTTCCAGAGGTTCCTGTTCCAATATTTCGTGCCACGATCTTCTGACCGGCCTCATATTTTCCCCCGATTAAGGAAGCTTTTCTCCCTTTTAGAATGATAGATCCGCCCGCCTTCGCCCTGCAGGTCATCAGCACATCCGCATAGATGTCTCCCTCTGCCTCCAGAACCGCATTTTCGAAATATTTCCCGACAATGTTACCGCCGGCTTTTAATGTCCCTCTTCCCATTCCGTTCATGCCGTTGGATATGGTTATGTTCCCCTGCGCTTCTATGAAGGCTCCTTCCGCCATGCCGCGGATGGTGATGTCTTTCCCCGCTGTTACGGAAAACCCTTCCCGGACATCTCCCTGTACAATTACGGATCCGATCGCCTTAATATTCCCGGAAGCACTATTAACGTCTCCGCGAACAATAAAAACTTCATTTACATCAATTCTGGATTTTTTAAATTCGATGCAGCCATCCACTCCGGCAACCAGAGCGAGCCCATCTTCGGAAACCTCGGTATTGAGTCCCGCAGGAAGGACCGGAGAACGCCCGGGCTTAAAAGAAACCTCCCGGTTATAAACATCCCTTCCGTCTTTTCCGGGAGTCGGAGGAACAATACGGCAAAGTTCTTCCCCTTTCGAGATATTTTTTACTGTACCCAAATCACGGAAATCCACAGTACCGTCTTCTCTTTCTTTCGGACGAAAATCCGTATCCGTGTCGAAGTTGTAGGTAATATATCCGTCTTCCCCGTCCACCGGCGGATCTCCCTGGGCACAAAGGAGTTCCATATAGTACTTTTTCCCGTCGCAAAAATCGCGTATTGCCGCTTCGCGGATGCCATACGTAACTTCTTTTTCCGTAAGGTAATTGAGCACTTCGTCATATGTAACGACTTGATCGGCAGCAGCCGGCTTTACTCTTAAGTAGGCAGCCATGCTGTCAACCGAAACCGTAAGATCAAACTGAGGCTTTGGCTCTTCTTTTTGCGCTTCTTGTTCTTCCAAATGCGAATCCGAATCCAAACTCATTTTTATCTCCTCTCAATCCCCATATGATTTTATCTTAAAGAATTCACCGTCTGCATGATGTCATCGGAAATCTGTACAATTTTCGAGTTAAACTGGAACGCACGCTGATATTCGATCATGGAAACCATTTGATCTGCATTATCAACGGAGGAATCCTCAAGAAATCCGTTTTTCACCTCCGGATTTCTCACTACGCTGGCATTTCCGGACAGCGTAGTCGCCTTAAAACAGGTATTTCCCGCACGTTCAAGTCCGCCTGTATTTGAGAACGAAAAGACGCCAACCGTGGGGCTTTCATTTTCGCTTGCCACAGAAATGGGATGCCCATTGGCGTCCAACACATGATTTCCAGCGGAATCAACGAGATAGCCCTTGTCATGTTCCAGAGAAATATGGAAATTCCCGTTGCGGGTGTATTGTACGCCATCTTTGGTCTGTACGGCAAAAAAAGCGTCGGGCTGCATCAAACAATAGTCCAAGGCACGGCCGGTCTGCTTCGGAGCCCCCTGTTCAAACAGCGTATCCGTTTTCTGAAGCCTGGTGCCATGCCCGCTTTTCAATTGCTGATTTCCGTACTGGATGTTCGTATACAGGAGATCGGAAAACGTGGCAGTAGACGCCTTATAGCCTGTTGTTGCAAGATTCGCAACATTATTTGCCGTAACGTCAATCCCGTTTTGCAAATTAATCGTGCCGGCCGCGGCCGTGTAAAAAGAATTGATCATACCATATCACCCTCTGCTCTTATATTTTTGCAATATTGGTTACCGAATTGGTAAGTACTTGGTCATACATTTTTAACGCCTGAGAGCAATTTTGCAGATTCCGCTGCGCGGAAATTGCTCTTGTCATTTCTTCCACCGCATTCACATTGGAACCTTCTACTGTTTTCCAAAGAATGCTTGGATTCTGCATAAGCGCAGGCGCTCCGCCGGTGTAAGAAAACATCCCTTCTCCGGCAGCTTGCAAAGCAGTATAATCCGCGAAATTGTAAACCGCTATTCTGCCAACATTTCTACCATTCGCAAACAGATTTCCCTGCTCGTCCGCCTCGATTTGGTCCGTTCCCACCCGAATCGGGCCGTTGGCGCCTAAAACCCGCCCGACATTGTTCAGGGTAAGATAACCCTCGCTGTCAACATTAAAGCTGCCGTTGCGGGTATAAACCGTACCGTTGGTTCCCTGAACCGCGAAAAATCCGTCGCCCTTAATCGCAAAGTCCAGCGCCCGGTTGGTATTCTTCAAAACACCCTCCGTATGGATGGTATTTGTTTTATCTGCCACAGTTATTAAACTCACACTTCCGAGTTCTGTCCGCTGTGTATCCAACCGGTTTATCATCAAATTCCCAAATGTAGAAGTGGTTACCAATTTCTTTTTATATCCGGGAGTTTCAATATTCGCAAGATTATTACTGATTCCGGTTAAAACCCTGCTCTGCGTCAGCATACCGGAAGCGAGGGAATAAAAACCTCTGTCCATTTTCCTTCTCCTTTACTGATTCAAATATTCAGCCAAATATTTCTTTAATTTGCGGAGCGCGCTGGAATGAATTTGGGAAACCCTCGACTCGCTGATTTCCATGACACTCGATATCTCCTTGATTTTCAGCTGTTCCTTATAATACAGCGAAATGACAACCTGTTCCTTCTGATTTAAAAGCTTAATATCCTCGGCAAGGACATCCTGAAGCTCCTTTTCGGCTACGACCTGTTCCGGGCCGTGAATGGAATCGCTGGACTGGCTTACCTGAATATTTTCGACTCCCTTTTCATAGATCATCTCTTCGAAGGAAAGCATATTCAATACGCAGGTTTCCGCCTGCATTTTTTCATATTCCGATAAACTCACATTCAAGTATTCGGCCATTTCTTCATCGGTCGGGCCACGGCCTAAACGATGGCTTAAAGCATTTTCCGCCTCGCTAATATCCTTGGCAATCCGTTTCAGTCTTCTTGGAAAACAATCCTGCTTCCGTATGTAATCAATCATGGCACCGCGTACTTTAATGGATGCGTAGGTTTCGAACTTTACATTCTTTTCCGCGTCAAATTTTTCTACCGCGTCCAATAACGCGATCAGACCTTCATTGACGATATCCTCCATGTAGTTAAAATACTGGTAGCGGCCAACTGTCTTGAGCGCGATGCATTTTACGATATAGCTGTATTGTATAACAAGCAGATTTCGGATTTCCTGATCCTTTGTCTCATGGTATTGCTTCCATAAATCCACAGTTGAAACCTGTTCTGTTTCCAAATTTCTCAATTCAGCCGTCCCTCCCTTCAAAGATAAATTGATTTCAGCATGTCCATCATTCGATCGTTACATTCGCAACCGCCTGAATCTGTACATCGGAATTCAGCTCGTTGAATGACAAAACTACTGCATTTGGATAGAACTGTTCAAGCATTTTGCTGAAATAAATTCGAACAACGGGCGAAGTGAGTATAATCGGTACATTGATCACTTCTTTTACCCTGGTAATGCAGTCAAGCAGCTTTGATACGATCTTCTGCGTTGTTTGCGGATCAAGCGAAAGATAGGTGCCCTGATCGTTTTTGCTGATGGAATTTACAATCAGTCTCTCCACCTCGCTGTCCAGCGTAATAACCCTGATCTGTCCGCCGTCCGACCACTTGCGAGTAATCGTGCGCTTCAGCGCCTGTCTGACATATTCGGTTAAGACCTCCGGATCATGCACATTCGCGGCATGATCCGAAATGGTTTCGAGTATTGTTTCCATGTCCCGGATCGGAACGCCTTCTTTCAACAGGTTGCAAAGAATCTTTTGCAAACCGGAAAAGGAAATCATATTGGGCACAACATCGTCCACAAGCGTAGAACCGGTTTTCCGAATCGTATCCAGCAGCTGGTTCAAATCCTGTCTGGAAAGCAGCTCATACGCATGTTTGCGCACGGTTTCGGATAAATGGGTGACAACCACGGAGAGCGGATCAATAACCGTGTAGCCGTAAATCTCAGCAATTTCCTTTTTGTCCTTGGTAATCCATTTACTTGGGATTCCGTAAGCCGGTTCAATGGTTTCAATTCCGTCAATTTCTCCCGTCAGATTCCCGGGGTCAAGCGCGAGATAATAATCGACCAGAATCTCGCCCCGGCTGACTTCCTCTCCTTTAATTTTAATCACATATTGGTTCGGGTTCAGCATCCCATTGTCTCGCAGGCGGACTGCCGGAATAACCATGCCCATTTCCAAAGCAAACTGTTTGCGGAAGGTAACCAACCTTTCAATAAAGCTGCTTCCGCTGTTTTCATCGACCAATGGAATCAGGCTGTAGCCGAATTCCATTTCGATCGCATCAATTTGTAGGAGGTCATAAATGTTGTCAATATTTTTATAGTAGCTGGTTTCATCCTGCTCCGCCGCGGCTGCCTCCGGCACATTGGCTTTCTGGGCTTCAGCAACAATATCGTTTCTCTTTTTCAAATTGAAACCCGCCGCTAACAGGCCGATGGCTAAAATCAGAATTTGCACAACCGGCATTCCAGGAATAAAGCAAAGGCAAATCAGCGTAAATCCCGCAATGATAATGACAATCGGACGGGATAAAAACTGTTTGGTAACATCAATGCTCAGGCTGGAATCCGACGCGGCGCGTGTAACAATCATACCGGTTGCGGTGGAGATCATCAGCGCGGGCAATTGTGAAACCAAGCCGTCGCCGACAGTCGCAATCGAATAAATATTCAGAACCTCTGTAAAAGAGCTTCCGCCCTGCACCATACCAATCACGGTTCCACCAAGAAAATTGATGAAGGTGATAATGATACTGGCAATGGCGTCGCCCTTAACAAACTTGGTAGCACCATCCATAGCGCCGTAAAACTCCGCTTCACGCTGGATATCTTCTCTGCGCTGGCGTGCCATGGATTCATCGATAATACCGGAATTCAGATCGGCGTCAATCGCCATTTGCTTACCGGGCATAGCATCCAGCTTAAATCTTGCCGACACTTCCGAAACACGTTCGGAACCCTTCGTAATAACCATAAAATTTACGATAACAATGATGATAAAGACAATAAAACCAACAACGACGTTTCCTCTTAAAACGAATTCTCCGAAGGTTTGAATCACCTGGCCTGCTTTTCCGGATTGCGTGAGGATGAGTCTTGTGGAGGAGATGTTCAAAGCCAACCGTAAAATTGTGGTCATTAACAGCATAGATGGGAAAATGGAAAACTGCAATGCGTTTTTTACATACATGGTCATCAGAAGGACCATAATGGAAAGGGATATATTTATGATAAACATCATATCCAACAAAGGAGCAGGCAAAGGAATGATGATAAATCCGATAATGATGACTACAAAAATCGCAACTGCGTTATCACGGATCTTCAATATTGCTTCGTCTCCTTCTTCATTGAGTAAACCCACGCCATAACCTCGGCAACAACTACATAAAACTGCTCGGGAATTTCCTTATCAACCTCTACAGTTTCATACAATGCCCGGGCGAGCGGACGGTTTTCCGTCATGGGTATATTGTATTTTTCAGCGATGTCAATAATTCTCAGCGCCATATAATCCTGCCCTTTCGCGACAACAATTGGGGCATTATTTTTTTCAATATCATATTTCAGAGCAACTGCAAAGTGGGTTGGATTTCGAACGATAACATCCGCGGTCGGCACCTGCTGCATCATTCGCTGCATGGATGCCTTGCGCTGTCTCTCCTTAATCTGTCCCTTAATAAACGGATCACCTTCGAGTTGCTTATATTCCTCCTTAATTTCCTGTTTTGACATGCGGATGCTTCTTTCGTATTCCCACCACTGGTACAGATAGTCCAAAGCCGCTATAAAAATAAAGGCGATGGAAAGTCGTATAACAATATCCATCAGGGAATTCAAAATAAACGAAACCGCCTGGGAAACATCTTGAAACATTAACTTTGTGAAAGATGCCGCTATATCTGTGAACGCGGTGTATAAGACATAAAAAATAACCGATATTTTGATCAATGCTTTCACAAGCTCCGCGATGGAACGAAGGGAAAAAAGCCTTTTCATTCCCTGAATGGGACTGATTCTGGAAAATTTGAACTTTAAATTCTCCTTGGAAACTTTCAGTTTCGTCTGCATGGCGGTACCAATGATACTCACCGCAACGGAAGTCAGCATTACCGGACCGGCCAATAACAGGATGGAAATGAGAACATCCCGCATGACATCGGTTGTAAAGGATTCGGAAAGTTCGTGAACGGTTTTTGTGTAAGTGATATACCTGAAAAAAAAGTTTGAAAGATAATGATAAATAAATGGAAAGATTATTTTTAGTATTGTAAAGAGCGATAGGATAGAAAGTGCGCTGATTACATCGTTGCTTTGAAAAATATTCCCCTTTTTACGTTCGTCTTCCCGCCGTTTCGGGGTGGCTTTTTCTGTCTTGCTGCTGTCCGCCATATCATCCCCCCTTAAACCGGATGCAAGTCGATCTGAAGGCTATTTCAGCATTACAAAAACCTGACTGATATTATCGAACATTAAAGTAATCAGTCTTTCAAGGAAGGTAGAAAGAGACGGCACCATAATCAAAAAAACCAGGAATCCAAGGATTACTTTTACCTGAATGTTAATTACAAAAACATCAATCTGCGGAACGGCTTTCATAATCAGTCCAACAGCGATTTCTGCAATGAACTCCGCCGCCAGAACAGGAAGCGCCAATTTAACCGCATAAATCAGAATGAGGGAAAATAAGCTGACCAGATGCTGCGTCATTTCCGGCTTCAGCTCAAACTGATCGTAGGGAATCATCACGCTTAACTTTGTAAAAATCTGAATCAAAGTCAAGTGCCCGTTCACCGCAAAAAAGATCAGAACAAACGTCAAATTCATAAGGGACGCGGACAGCGGCATGGAAATATTGCTTTGCGGATCGTAAATCCTCGACATGGATATGCCGATCTGCATGTCCATATTTTCACCGCCGATCATGATGACGGATAAAAACAACTGGATGATATACCCGACAATATATCCGATGAGCAATTCCTTTAACAAACTGATGGAGAGCACGAGAAAGGACGCGATATGGATGGTCTGTGCCGGGACGAGATGATAAGAAAAAAACGAAAGCATCAGGGTAAGCCCGACTTTGAGAATTACCGGCAGGTTCTTTCTGCCCAGTATCGGGTTGAACAGGATACAGCCCGACATCCTCATAAATATGAAAAGCAGAAGGGTAAAATCATAATCCATATTCATAAAAAGCTTATGATCACACCTTCCAACTTTTATCTCTTAACTTAATTTCGCGATCATGCGAAAGATATACATGGTAAAATCGTTCATCGTCTCAAACATCCATGGTCCCAAAATCACCAAAATTACGCCAATTGCCACTAACTTCGGTACAAAGGTAAGCGTCTGCTCGTGAATTTGGGTTGCCGCCTGTAAAATAGAAACAATCAACCCCAATGATATACTGACGATCAAAATGGGTGCGGCAACCTTCAGCGCCACAAGCATCGCCGCCTGTAAAACCTCGTTAATCTGCGATATTGTCATAAGCAGCGTAATCCTTTCCTGTTTCGACTAAACATTAAAGCTTGCGGCCAGGGTTTTAAACAACAGTCCCCAGCCATCCACAAGCACGAAGAGCAAAAGCTTGAACGGAAGAGAAATCATGGATGGAGGAAGCATAATCATACCCATTGACATCAAGGTGCTGGATACGATCATGTCAATAATTAAAAATGGAATAAAAATCAAAAAGCCAATCAGAAACGCCCTTTTTAATTCACTTGTCATAAAAGCGGGAATAACAACCGTAATGGATAGCTCATTCACGGATTTTACCGGCTTGGCTTTTGAAAGATTAACAAATAAGTTTAAATCCTCCTTCTTTGTATTTTTCAGCATAAACGTCTTCATCGGCACGGCTGCCTTATGTAGAAATTGCTCCTGCGTAATTTTCTGTTCTTTATACGGCTGGTACGCCTGCGTATTCACTTCATTCACAACAGGCGTCATAATAAACAGAGACAGGAATAGTGCAATGCTGATCAAAACCTGATTCGGCGGCGTTTGCTGAAGTCCAAGTGCGTTCCGCAAAAAGGAAAGCACGATCACAATCCTGGTAAAGCAGGTTGTCATAATGAGAATGGATGGGATCAGAGCCAAAATCGTGAACATCTCGATAATCTCGAGCGTATTCATGCTCTTGCCATTCACATTCACACCAACGGAAGCCGCAGAAGCCTGTAAGGGAAGAAGAAAAAGCATCACGAGGGACAGTGTAACCAGAAGCAAGGTTTTTTTACCGATTTTATTTTTGTTCTTTCTCATCTTCGGCATTGTCAGTTTTTCTGGCCTTGCTGAAAACTGCGTCACTCAATTTCACATCCCATCCTGATTTTAACGTTGAATTTAAAGTTTCCAGAAAACCATCCTTGGGGACGGTTTCCAAGATATGCATTTCCGATTCATCCAGTTCCTTCAGGATTTCAACGGAATTGCTCGAAAAGCCGATAAGATATAACTTTTTGCAAACCTCAACAATTGCAAGGCCCTTGTCCTGCGTTAAAGCTAAGCGTTCTATGACTTTCATATTGTTTGAATTTGATATATTGTTCACGCGCTTTACCATAAACTGGCTAAATTTAGAACAAAGGTATAAAACCAAAATAATGGCAGCCAAAGAAAAGAAAAGCGGTAATATATCACTAAAAAAGCTCAGAAGCGGCAAAACAGCCACCATAAGAAATTTCAACGCATTTCCTCCCCTACGGCAAACAGGATTATCCCAGAATTCCGTTTACTGTTTTCATGATACGATCCGGCTTAAAGGGCTTCACGATGAAGTCTTTTGCGCCAAGCTTCAGCGCCTCAACAACCATTGCCTCCTGGCCCATAGCGGAACACATAACGACCTGTACGGATTCGTCTATCTCCTTCAGATTTTTTAAAGCTTCCAGCCCATCCATAACAGGCATCGTAATATCCATAAGGATTAGATCCGGCTTTTCCGCGTTATAAAGCGCAATCGCCTTTTCCCCGTTTTCGGCTTCAATAATATCCGTATAACCGTTTTGCTGAAGGGTGTTTTTTATCATCATCCGCATAAAAGCTGCATCGTCGACCAACATAATCTTCTTACTCATTTCTGTTCCTCCTATTTGCACCCTGCGGTGCGTGTTAAATTAATTTCATGATTTCACTATTGCTTAATACTTCTGTAATTCGTACACCATAAAAATCGTCTACAACGACAACATCCCCCTTTGCGATACGTTTGCCGTTTACAAAGACATCGACCTGAGAACCGGCTTGCTTATCCAATTCTATAATGGTCCCTGATGTAAAATCCAGAATATCTTTAATCGGCTTTTGGGTACGGCCGATTTCAACCGTAATTTGAAGCGGAACGGACATAATCATATTCAGGTTATTGTTTTGATCGTTCGTTAGCACGGTATCTTCCGCATCAAAGCTCTGATACGCAACATGTCCCACATTGTAATTCTGCGGCTGTTCGTAACTTGATACTGCTTCTACTACAGGAGCAGGTTTGCTTGCCACCGGCGCCGGTTTTTGCTGCTGTACCGGCTGTGGTTTGGAAGGCGCGGGCTGCGGCTTTGATGGAGCCGGCTGCGGTTTTGGCGGAACAGGTTCCTCTGCCGGTTGCTCTGCTGCGGCAGGCGCCCCAAAATTAAAGGAGCGGATGAGTTCTTTCGCCAGATCTGCTTTCATTAGGCTGATAAACTCGCTGTTTACCATATCGCCGATCATTAAATTGAAATGTACTGTAACAACATTTTCTTCGGTTTCAAAATATTTACTTTTAAACTGCTCGGAATCATTAATTGGGAAAGATGTCGGAGGTGAAATGTTAATAGCCATGTTCAGGAACTGTGAAAGCGCCGTAGCGGAAGCGCCCATCATCATGTTCATAACTTCACAAATTGCCCCAATACTCATTTCATCCATCACGAATTCCTGCTCAGAATAATCGGTATGAAGCAGTAAACCAACAATTACTTTTACATCGGATTCTTTTAAAATCAAAATATTCTTTCCGTCCAATCCGCTTACGTAATTGATTTCAACCGCAATTGCCGGTTCCATCGATTCAAAATGAACATCCTTCGAAGGCATCACTTCAACGCGGGGGGTTGTAATATTCACACGCTGTTCCAGCATTTCCGAAACGGAGGTCGCTGAAGAACCCAAACTGATATTCAGAATTTCTCCTATAGCGTCAATGTCCATAGCAGAAAAGATTTCTTCGTTATTCGGCTCCATAGAAATCACCTTTCTTATTTATTGTAGAGATTTGTTGATTTTAACGGCGTATTTTTTCTGCTTTGTTCCTATAACACCTGTAAACCATGGCAAGCCCTCTACTTCCAAAACAATTGAATCTTGATCCACCCGGGTATTGAGTGGAATAATATCGCCTGCCTGCAAATTAAGCAAATCTTTCAGGCTGATTTCTGTTTTACCTAACATTGCGCTAATAGTCAGCGGAGAATTCTTTAGTGTGTGCATAATTCCAAACTTACGCTGTTGTTCCACTGAAGGATCTTCCTTCTTGGGCAATTTAACATATTTCGAATTGAAAACTCGGAATACTTCCTCAAGCGAGGAAGCCGGAAGACAAACGTTGATATTCCCTTTTAAATTTTCAATCGTTACTTCAATGGCAATGATTGCGACCGCTTCATCGGGCTGCACCAGTTGCATCAGTCTGGAATTCGTTTCAATCATGTCTAAGGTATGATGGATTTCCATATAATTGCCCCATGCATTATCCATCAGGGGTAAAAGCTGTTTAAACACATACTCCAATAAAGAAAGCTCAATGTCGGTATAATCTCTTTCAATTTCATACCCCATGCCATTTCCGCCCAACAATCGATCCATAATGGAAAAAGAAATCTGGCGTGACATTTCAACCAAAACGGGTTTGTCGTCAATCCGGTTTTCTTCGCTGTTCATACCGATAATGGCAACCAGTATGGAATCGCCAAGGGCATTGTTGAACTCGCGGAACTCTTCTTCTTCCACTTGCAAAATCTCCATTTGGCAGGCGGAGCGGAGCATTCCGGCGAGCTGAAGACTGAACATTCGTGAAACGCTGTCAAAAACGTTGTCCAGTAGCTTCAACTGCTCCTTTGTGAACTTCTTTGGGGACATAAAGTCGTATTCTTTTACTTTAGGGCCGGCGGTTTGTTCTTCGATTTCCTTAAAGTCTACATGTCCGCTTTGCAGGCTTCCCAATAATTCGTCAATTTGCTTTTGAGACAATACTTCTGCCATAGGACCTCCTACTCCCGCATATTAAAATTTAAAACGTTTCATCCTATGCGGAAAACAAAACGCTGCTTACGTAAGAGCTCGTTATTTGCGTTGGATTATTTTTTGTCTGTATTCTTGTCTGCATTATTAATATCTTCATATACCTGATCCAAAACAGAACTGCTCTGTCCGGCTTTCGAAATATAAATTTCCACTCGCCTGTTTTTGGCCCGGGTAGCTTCTGTTCCATCATGGGGAACAATGGGCCTGTATTCTCCATACCCCTCGGAAACCATTTTAGCCGGATTGATAATATTTTTCAACTGAACATACAGCAGGACGTTCTTGGCCCTGTCCGAAGAAAGTGCACGGTCGAAGGCTTGGGCGGTAACGGAAGTTGAGTTGTTCGCGCGGGCCGTATGCCCGTAAAAACGAATCTCTCCAATTTGATCCGGTATATTTTTTATTCCGTCACAAAGAAAGTCCAATATCTTTTTTCCTTGATCGCGTAATTCCGCACTATCTCCGGAGAAAAACACGCTGTTTTGAAACGTAAGGAAAGTGTAGTTTTTCCCTTTATGTACATGCACAGAATCCTGTAAACCATTTCGATTTACATAATCGACCAAATATTTATACAGACTGTCAAAATCTGTGACTTTCCCGTCATCGGAATTTCCTGCTTTACTACTGGATGTTTCGGATTCTGAACCGGAAGAAGGCAGGCTTGTACTGTTGGCAGCAATTTGGATATTTTCCTGCGCAGCCTCCTGTGTGACTGCACTAGCCTGTTTATTAGCGGAAAATGCTTTGACAAGCTTTTCCCATTTGCCGGCATCCATGGTAGACATGGCAAACAGCATAACAAAGAAGGTAAGCAAAAGCGTCACCATATCGGAATAAGTATCAAGCCAGTTCGGGCCTCCGCTTCCGGGATTTGCCCGCTTTCTTGCCATTACATCACCCCTTCAGTTTTATATCTTACGGGAAAATTCCCCTGGATTGCTTTGTATTAATGCTTTCCTTTTGTTTTTTTATCGTTGCTGCTGGAGGAAGCGCCCGCAAAAGTCCCAACCTTCTGGATCCTTTTGCTTTCATTGACGTAGGCATTCAAACGTTCTTCAATATGTTTCGGATTATCGCCCGCCTGTATTGCCACAACGCCTTCCACAACAATCTCTTTACAAACCATTTCCTCATCATGAAGCATATGTAATTTATGTGCCAGCGGAGTCAGCAAAAGGTTGGAAATCATAGAACCATAGAAAGTGGTTATCAACGCTGTTGACATACCGCGTGCCATTTTTGTCGCGCCACCGTCGGAATTCATATCCATATTGGCAAGCATATTAATCAAGCCAATCAGCGTACCAATCATACCAAACGCGGGGGCATAAGTTGAAAATCTCTCGTAGAATTGCCAGACATGCGAATGCCGGTCTTCCAGGCCATTCAGTTTGTCTTCAAGAATCTCCTTTACTTTTGCAGGGTCTATCGCATCCACAATCAGCATTATACTGTCCTGCATAAATGTATCTTTTAACTGGCTTGCTTTATCTTCCAGAGAAAGTAATCCCTTTCGTCTGGCTTCTTGCGCAAAGTCTACAATTGTATCGATATACTCCTGTGGCTTGTATTGATTTCCCCGCATAATAACCTTCATATGCTTTGGTATTCCCTTGAAATAGGAAATCGGGAAAGAAATAACAGTTGCCGCAATTGTGCCGCCGAAAGTAATCGCCATACTTGGATAATCAACAAAGTTCCAAATTGTAGACCAAATAACACCGGCTGACTGATCAAATACAATGCCGAATATTACCAGCGCAAGCCCGGCTATAAACCCCACGATGCTTGTAAAATCCACACAAACACATCCTTGCGATAATAATAATTTTTAGTCCTTCAGCTTAACTGTATTTTTAAAAATTTCACGATTATAAAGAATTACTTTTTGAACAATTTCCTCACTATTCTCCGCAACTAAAAAATATTTTCCTGTTGTTAATGTTATTTTTGTTTCTGGAATACTTTCGATTGTTTCAATAAGGTTTGAATTAACGACAAAAGAAGTGCCGTTCAAATTGGTGACAGTTATCATCTCAATACCCCTTTTTCACAACTGACCGTTTCTGAAACCGTTTTCAGTTCCAGAAACGGCAGCTATAGAATCCTTATCTCTTCATATTTACGAGAGTTTCCATCATTTCGTCGCTAACGGTAATGATTTTGGTATTCGCCTGGAATCCTCTTTCATTGATAATCATCTGGGTCAGTTCGGTGGCAAGGTCGGTGTTGGAAGCTTCCAGAGCGCTTGTTACCAAGCTCCCGGTCTCACCGACTCCAGGAGTATAATACTTGATGGGATGACTATCATTTGCAACATTGTTTTCAGCTTTATAGTACGAACCGCCCTGCTGTGTAAGGCCAGAAGGGTTCGGGATATTCGCTAAAGCTATATAGCCCAAGGTTTTAATTTCTCCATCTTTTTCACCAGTTATTGCTCCGTCGCTGCCGATTGAAATGTTTTTATAAGTTGAATAATCTTCAACCTTAATCGGCTCGCAAGTACTTATCGCACCTGTCGGTTTTGTTGCCCCATTCGTACCGCAAACTAATTTTTTATTCCCATCGACAAGATTGCCATCTCCGTCAAACCCGAAGGAGCCAACGCGTGTGTAAAGGTAACCGTTCCCATCCTTTACTACAAAATATCCTTCGCCGTTAATATAGCAGTCCTTGCTGTTTCCGGTGGTTGCCATTCCGGCACGGGTATTCAGCACATCAATTGTTGCTGCAGTAGCACCATAACCAACTTGGGAGGGATTTGCGCCGCCGATACTGTTCGTCGCATCGGATTTAGAAGAACTCGCAAGTGTCTGATAAAAAACATCACGATAAGTCACGCGGGAAGATTTAAAACCGTAGGTATTAACGTTTGCAATATTGTTACCGATGACATCAATACCGGTCTGATACGCTTTTACGCCTGAGATACCGCAGTACATTCCTGTACTCATAAAACAATTCTCTCCTTTTCTATTTGGAACCGCATGAGCCTTTCTGTCATTCGAGACTCAAATAACTTCCTCAAGAGGTCCGGTTATATGATTACAGCTCCATCAATATTTGTGAAAATGTTGTCGGTCAATTCCTGACCATTCATAGTTGTAACGACTGTGCTGCTGGGAATATTCACGATAAAGGCCGTCTGCCCACTTAAGATCAGCGCGTCTTTAATTCCCTTTGCCCTTGCCTTTGTTACTGCGCTGTTAATTTGGGACAGCAACTGCCCGGATACCGGAATATTCCGGGAATCCATTCGCTGCAGCGCATGTTTGGAAAACGTAAGTTGCTGCTTTTGTTCAATAGCATTCTGGAATATCTTTCCGAATTCACTATCAGCCGGGTTTGTCTTTGGGGTCTGATTGCTTTTTGCCGGCGTTACGTTGTAATTCGGATTGATAAACGCAGAATAGCTCTTTTTAAATTGAATATCATCCATGACTAAACTCCTAACTGTAAAGACGATTCCGTTCGTACAGCGGATAGCCTAATTTGAATCTTCCGGGACTGTCAATTCAGGTGATGTTTCCGGAGACTTGTAAGTATCGGAATTGACTTGCATAACGGAATATAAATCGTATGCTTTTCCGTTCACAACCACACAAGGCGAACCGGATGAATAGTTAACATAATCTACAACACCCGTATCTTCAACATACTTTCCATTGGCGTCATAGCTGGCAACAACCACTTTTTTCCCGACAAGAGAAGCACCGTACTGCTCTAAAGAAAGCTGTCTTAAATCCTGCATAGCCTGTAACGAGGCAAATTGTGCCATCTGGCCAATGAACTCATTGTTATCCGTAGGATTTGTCGGATCCTGATTAGACATCTGCGCCGCTAAAAGTTTCATAAAATCCGTCATTTCCAAAGAGGACTTACCGGTCTTTAATTCCGTGGCGCCAGATGTAGTATTTATGGAAGTTCTGGCGGTCCCGCTAAGACTATATGGATAAATCTGATTCAAAATACTCCTCCTTTCTCTTACATTGCTGAAACCTGATTCCTGAGCTGCTGCATCACAGTTATAAAGTCATCTGTGCTGCCGTTCGAGTCATCCAATGGAAGCCGAACGTTCTGCTTTTGCTCTCTTTCCTGCTGCGGCTGATTTTGTTGATTCTGCTGGCCTTGTTCATACCATGCGCGATCATGTGCTGCTTCGTTAATTTGAACCGGCTGGTTTACAGAGGTTTGCAGAATTGCTTTAATATCAGCGCTGTTTTCCAACAGCAAGCTCTGCGTTTTGGGATTCGCCGCCTGAATGGTCACACTCAGAACACCGTCCTGCATCGCCAGCTTAATAGAAACTTTGCCTAAATTTTTCGGATAAAGCTCCATTGTAAACTGATGGTTCCCTTGCTTATAGTTGTAAAGGACTTTGTCAGTAAGCTGAGTGGACAGGGCCTTCCCCGAAGCTTTTGCATCAGAAATCTTAATGACCACGTTCCCATTCTCATAGAGACTGGAAAGACGCGCATTGCTCTGGGACGCCGTATGAATCGGTATGGTTTCTTTTTTGTCCTCGGCTGTCATCGGCAATTTATCGCTTTCAGCGGAAGGCAATTCCGTTGCCGCTTGCTTTTCCGGTTTAACCTGATCCAATTTTCCAACAGCAAAAGCGGATTCCTGCTTAGGAAGCACTTTGCCGTCCTGTTTAGGAAGCTCGGCCTGCGCCGCCGTAGGCCGATTAAAGCCATTCATGGAAGGCTCCATTGCTACAGCCGGCTCTTTTTGCAAAGTGGAATTCTGTGTGTTGGTAAATACTGAATTTGACGGCTGCACCGGAACTTCCGCTTTCGCGGCTGTCGGATTGGAACTTGCTAACTGCGCAACCGGGGCATCCGGTTTTCCATTGCTCTGCAGAAATCCATTTCCGACTGCAACCTTTTCTGATATCGCATTTTCAGCCTGTGTTCCGACGGATTGCAGGAAAGCTGGCTGCGTTTCCATGGAGTGCACCATGACAACCTGTTTCGAATCTGCTTGTAAACCGGAAGCGGGCAAGAAAGACACCGCCTGCGTTCCGACTTGTGGCTGCAGCACATCTGGGACATCTGCAAAAGCAGGAGCTTGGCAGATTGGTGCAAATGGCGTTATGTTCGGCTGGATCGTTTGCTGATTCATTCCCGTGATGTTATCCAGATTTTTTTCATCCTTAGGGGGAACGGAAGATGTCTGCTTTGAATTCTCTTTGGTTATTGTTTTCCCAGACTGCTGCAACAAGCTTTCAAAAATACTGCCTGTGCCATCCTTTTTGGCTTGGGCCGTTTTTGTTTTCTGCAGAGCGGCGCTTGAGGCCACGTTCGTAGTTATTTGCTGTATCACATTTTCACCTCCATTATTTAATATTTATTTTATAAATTCTATAATAAAAGAATTTATAAGCATTTAATTCGCTGCGCTGCGTGTGCGATTGACGAACTCATCGATTGCAAGTTCTTCTCGTTTCCTAAAGGCTTCTAAATATGCCTCGAGCTGTTTGTCGCGTAATTTTTCAAGCCCGGAGATATCGCTGTTCAAGGCTATGATATCTGCTTTCTTTTGCGTAATGGCTTCCAACATCTTGCTTTTGTCTTCCACCAACCGCAATATTTTCTGATTTAATGTATTAAAATAGGTTTTATAAATGCTCATGTCGCTTGCGTTCAGGCCTGTTTGCAGCTCTTTCTTCATCTTTTGATTCGTCTCCGCAAACAGAGTATTTAAAGTATTGATTTCCTTTTCAATTTCCGCCAACTTTGTTTGCATCTGTAAAAGCTCATTTTTTTGAATATCCAGCGTCTGCTGCTTGAAGCTAAGGACCTTTTCAAGGCTAAAAATAAACTTTTTCATTCTTATAAACCTTCCATAAGATTCAAAGTTTCCTCAAAAGAGAAACTTTCATCGGTTCTCTGACACAAAAAAGCGTTGACAGAATCCATCTTTTTCACCGCTTCGTCCAATTTATGATTCATACCCGGTTTATACGCCCCGATGGATATTAGATCGGAATTCTGATTGTAAATCGCGAGAATATCCCGTATTTTGGCGGCCAAAAGCCGGTGCTCTTCCGTAACGATATCGTTCATCAGTCTGGAAATGCTCGCGTTCGTGTCAATGGCGGGATAATGGTTTTTATGTGCCAATGTACGTGACAAAACAATGTGTCCGTCGATAATTCCCCGGACAGTATCGGATATCGGTTCATTGGTATCGTCCCCTTCTACCAACACAGTATAAATCCCGGTGATGGAACCTTCCTTGAAATTTCCGCTTCGTTCCAGAAGCTTCGGCAGTTCCGCGTAGATGGACGGCGTATATCCTCTGGCGATGGGGGGTTCCCCGGCAGCCAGCCCGATTTCCCGTTCCGCCATTGCGAACCGGGTAAGGGAATCCATCATCAGCAGGACATCCTTTCCCTGATCCCTGAAATACTCAGCAATCGCCGTAGCAACCGTTGCGCATTTTGCCCGGTACATAGCCGGCTGATCGGAGGTTGCAACAACCAATACCGAACGCGCCAGCCCTTCTTTGCCCAAGTCTTTTTCAATAAACTCGGTAACTTCACGGCCTCTTTCTCCGACAAGCGCGATTACATTGATATCGGTTTTTACATTTTTCGCAATCATGCCAAGCAGGGTGCTCTTACCGACACCGCTTCCTGCGAATATTCCCATTCTTTGCCCTTTGCCGATGGTAAGCATTCCGTCGATGGCCTTAATGCCAAAGGTCAAACGCTGGCTGATTCTAGGGCGTTCCAACGGGTTCGTGTATGTAGCATCCACATCATAAAACTGCTTGGCCTCAAAACTTCCCTTCCCGTCGATTGGCATTCCGGTCGCATCAATCGTCCTGCCAATTAAAAAGTCGCCGACGGGAACCCGCAGCTTTCGTCCGGTGGAACGAACGAAACTGCCTGGACCGATTCCCTTAATATCGCCATATGCCATCAAGAGGACTTCGCTGTTTTTAAAACCGACAACTTCGGCCATAACGGTTTTCTCATTGTCGGAATTCTGAATATAACAGATATCGCCGACATTCGCTTTTAATCCGGCTGTTTCAATCATCATCCCGACAATATTTTTAACCTTACCCATGTAACAGAGCGGATTAACTTTTGCCAAAACTTCATAGGCTTCTTCGAAATTCAATGTCTCACGCTCCACTTTTGAATTCGGTTATATTTGCAACTCGTTCTTTATATTGTTTAACTGTGTATCCACACCCGCGTCTATCATTTGGTTCGGCATTTCAATTTTGCAGTCGCCGTCCTTCATTTCAGCGGATGCTTCAATTTTGACATTATCAGATACCTCCTGCAGATCCTTTATCAGGGTAGTGTCGGCAAGCAAGGTCTTGGTGTTGGGAGAAACATAAATACGAACCCACTCCTGATTCCGGTAGGAATCAATCGCCTTGATTATGATCGACTGGATCGCTTTTGCATCAAGGCTTATTTCCTTTTTAATAATCTTCTCTGCAATGGCTAAGGAAAGCCGCGTTATATCGCTCTCAAACCGCTGAAGGATTTCCTCCTTCCTTGCTTCCACAGTTTCAAGCATACCGGAAAGTTCGTCCAAGACTGCCTTATTATCATTTTCTGCTTTTTGAAAGCCATCCTGATAACCTTCCCGGTAACCTTGTTCGCTGCCTTTTGTTCTTCCTTCGGCAAATCCTTTCCTATATCCTTCTTCCCTGCTCCGCGCCATCAACAAAGCGGCCTCTCCATTCATGCGCTCAGTGGACTCCTTTACCTTGTTCGCGCTGTAATTCTGTGCCGCCTCCATGATTTGCTGCGCTTTTTGGAATGCATGGTTTAAAATCGCTCTGTGTTCCTCTTCGGGGTCCGGTTTGGCCGCTTTAGCTTCAGACGGTTTCTTTAAAGAAGAGTTATTGGAAGGAAAGGCATTGCCGTTTTTAATTGTGACATATTCGGATGCCTTAATGATTTTAGGCAATAACCTCATCCTTTCCGCCCTTCGAAATAATTAACTCGCCCTCGCTTTCAAGACGCCTGATAACGCCCACAATACGCTGCTGCGCTTCTTCGACGTCTCTAAGACGGACATTATGCGTAAATTCGAGATCGGATTTGATGGTTTCCATTGTACGGTTGGACATATTCTTGAAGATAACATCGGCAACTTCCTTGTTTGCGCCTTTGAGCGCGAAAACCAGATCCTTGGAGTCGACCTCGCGCAGGAAGCGCTGGATGGACATATCGTCCAGACAGGTGATATCTTCGAAGACAAACATTCTCTTTTTGATCTCGTCGCAAAGCTCTGCGTCCTTGCGGGCGAGTTCGTCGAAGATATATTTCTCGTTCGAACGATCCATGTTGTTCATAATATCCGCAATGTAGTTTACGCCGCCAAATTCCATGAAGTCCAAAGACATGAGGGACGAGAATTTGTTCTCCAGATTGCTTTCCACAATATGAATAATTTCGGGAGAGGTTCTGTCCATATTTGCAATCCGCTCGACTACCTCAAGCCGGATTTCCTTCGGCAGTTCCGCAATGATCATGGCCGCCTGATCCGCCCTTGCATAAGACAAAATCAGCGCGATGGTCTGCGGATGTTCGTTTTGAATCATCGTCATGAGGTTTTTATAGTCCGTCTTACGGATAAACTCAAATGCCTTGGTTCGAAGCGACTTCGTAACACGTTCAAGAAGTGAAGCCGCCGTTTGGGCGCCATACGCTTTTTCAAGAACATTTCTCGCATATTCTATGCCGCCTTCCGTGATAACCTTCTGCGTCAGGCATATCTGATAGAAGTTTTCCAGAATTTCTTCCTGCTGCTCGGTAGACATATGCGACATTCTTGCTATTTCATAGGTTAACTGTTCGACTTCGTCTTCCTTTAAATATTTATAAATCTTGGAAGCGGTCTCAGCTCCAATGGATATAATAACCGCAGCGGCTTTCTGCTGGCCGCTCAGTTGATTTTTAGCCATCGTTGTCTTCTCCTTTCAGCCAGGATCGGATCAGTTGAGCTGCGATTTCTGGATTTTGGGAAGTGAATTCTTGTATTTCCTTTGTTAATGCTTCTTCCTTCGTCGCCTTTTGCGCACGGGCATCTTCTATTGCAGGGATAACAACTTTCTCCTTTTCGGGCTCTTCTTCAGAAAATTCATTCTGCAGACGGTCTTTCAAAGGCGTACCGTCTTCCTGGAATTCCTGTTCCGCCAAACCCATGGCAAATTCTTTCTTTTTCTTTGCTCGTGCCACTAAGAAAATAATCAGCCCCACAATAAATAATGTAAGCAGTACAACTCCTCCAATGATTACAATCGTATTCAAAGGCAGAGTTCCGGACGCCTGTGCATTGGTAGGCTGTGTTGAAGTAGCAAAAGTACCATTATAAATAGCGACCTTCTCCGGCTTAACCGCTGCAGCATTGGCCACTAGCTGTGCAATCTGCTGTTTTTGGCTGTCGGCGATCATATCTTTATTTATTACGACTGAGATCGTCATATCCTGCACACTAGCTGCATCGCCCTGAATCTGCTGCTTAACCTGGCTGACCAGATATTTGTATGTCTGATCATCCTTTGTGTAAATCACATCTCCGTTAACAGTAACGCCGGGATACGTCGTCGTCTGGGCGTTGGATTGGGTTCCGGCCGCTCCTCCTGCCGTTTTACCGCTTGTTTCCTGTTCCTTTATCGTATGTGAATCGCTTAGCACACCTTTATCCGTAGGATTTCCGGAGCTATCCTTCGATGGATTATAGGTGATGATCTCTTGTACTTTTTTATCAACATCCATTATGCTTTTTACGGTAACTTTTACATTGTTTGTTCCAAAAACAGGTGTTAATACTTTAAGTATATTTTTTTCAACATCTTTTTCATATTCTTTTTCAATTTGGAGCTTAAACTGGGTTATATTAATCTGCGTTCCATTTTCTGAATTACCGCTTAATTCATCTCCTGTAGCCGTGTCAATAACGGCAACATCCTCTGCTTTCATGTTCGGCACACTTTTCGAAACCAATTGCTTAATTCCATTTACCTGTGAGGACGACAGGGTCTTTCCATTGTCTAAAGTTACGGTGACAGAAGCAGTCGGCTTTTCCGCGTTATCATCCAAAGCGTATCCGCTGCTGTCGGGGATACTAATTGTTACATTTGCATTTTTAATGGTATCAATCGTTTTGATAACCGCTTCCAAACGCTGATTAAGTTGATATTGCTCAATGATTTTCTTTTCATAATCGGTTGTCATGATTCCGATATTTTTCGTGAAGAAATCGTAATTCGGCGCTGTTTTCGGGTGCCCTTCATTCGAAAGATCCATTCTTAACGCATTTTCCTGATCCTTCGGTACATAAATCGTTCCATTGTCTTCCTTAAAGCTTACATTCCGTTCCTTGAGTTCGTTCATCACTTCTACGGCTTCCGAGTGGTCCAAACCCGGATAAAGGATCACATAAGGCTGTCTATTTAATAAAATTCCAGCAATAACCGAAACAAGGACAATTCCGCCAAGAATGCTGCATGATATTATTTTTTTCTTCTTCGTCAAAGAACCCCAATAGTTTTTAACCGGTTCTATGTATTTATTAATTTGAATATTCATTCGTTCAACCCGCAATCACCCTTTTCTTTCTGCTGGAGGCTATACGCCCATCCTCATAACCTCATTGTAAGCATCTAACGCTTTATTGCGAAGCTGAACAAGCATTTGGACGGAAAGACTGGCCTTTGTTGAAGCAATGATAATGTCATGCAAATTATCGGACTGCCCGGTTGTTAACTTGACTAGTTCTTGATCTAAAACAGAATCTGTATCCTTCACATTCTGGATAGCATCCTGAAAAAGCGATTGAAACGGTAGACCGGATGACTGGGACGAGGATACTTTATCGGAATCATTTAGCTTTGCAATGGAATTTACACTTTCAATCGGTGTAATCGTCAATTTCTGTTACCTCCCTAATTCTAATGCCTTAACAGCCATGCCCTTTACGGCATTAAAAGCAGTCAGGTTTGCATCATAAGCCCTTGTTGCCGACATCATATCGATGGTTTCCTTAATGGGATCGACATTCGGCATCATCACATAACCCTGCGCATTCGCATCCGGATGGCTGGGGTCATATACAGGGACAAAATCACTTTGATCTTCTGCGATTTGTGTAACCTTTACCCCTCGCTGTTCCCCGCTCTGCTGCAGCTTTGACGCAAATATACGCTGAAAAGGCGATTGCTCTGCAGGTTCATAAATAACCATCTTCCTGCGGTAAGGCCCACCATTCTCTGTTCTGGTGGTGGTAGCATTGGAAATGTTTTCAGAAATGACATCCATTCTCAATCTGCTCGCGGTAAGACCGGATCCGCTGATGTTCAATGAACTTAGAAAAGACACTCATATTCCTCCTTATTATATTCATCAGTAAAACAGCTTAAGCTTTACTGTCAATCGCTGTTTTAAGACGTGCAAAATAATCGGAAAGTGTTCTTAAAGAATACCAATAATTGATTTGCGTTCTAGCCAGCTCTATATTTTCCTTTTCCACATCCACATTATTGCCATCCAATCGCATCGATAGGTCGTCGGATATGGTTGTCCGCGGCTGAACCTTGTTAATTTCGTTTATCTGCTCCATGTCGGTTTTATCGGAATTCGACATAAGCGATTGCAGTTGATCTTCAAAGCTGACGGTACGGCTTTTATAGCCCGGGGTTTCGAGATTTGACAAATTATTTGAAATCTCCTTTTGCCTCACCCAAAGCCCATCCAAATCTTTGCTTAATAAGCTGGAGGTTACGTTGTTTAACCAATCCATGTTCTAACACCTTTTTTCTCAATGTGTAATTATAGTCTTACTTTTCTCGCTATTTTGTTATTGAAATCTACTAAACATTGTTTTTATGACCGGTAAAAAATGAGTCACAATTTATATATTGTTTAGTAATATTTACATAATTATTATACAAATTAAGTCAAATGTCAATAAAAAAATATATATTTCAACATTTTTTTAAAAAAAAATAATTAATAAACTCAATTTTAAAATTGGGAACTAAAGATTTTCTATCAGTTGCCGATATATTATTCGAGGTGAATTAGGTATGGTTATTAAGAATGTAAATTCGAAATTAAATTATATATCCAGTCCTTATATCGGTAAAAAAACGGAGAAGGCAGACGCCCTTCAAAGCAGTATAAATTCGTCTTTCAGCAATGAATTAAACAAGGCTACAAATGCCCATAAAGTAGATACAATAAACCTCTCGAAACGCAAAACGGCAAATATTCCTTCCTTATCGGATACACGCGATAAAATTATTTCCGATTTAAAAACCGATAAAGATCCGAAATATCTCGAGTATCTGAAGGTACAAATTAGCAGCAATCAGTACGATTTAAATCCATTTGAATTGGCAAAAACAATGCTTATAAATGGTACAGAAAATAATTGAAAATAATTATAGCATGCAGATGTACTTTTTTAATGATAAATTGCAATTGGAAGTGGAAATCTTATGATAAATGGACAACTTTCAGAACAGCTTCTTCATTTTTTTCAGAACTATCTTCTGTTTTATAAAGAGTTTCTTTCAATCGAGGCAGAAAAATTTGAAGATTTATCCCGCAATAACCTTCGTTCGTTAGATGATCGGGTTAAGCAGGAACAAGCCTATTTGTTAAAATTAAGAGGGTTGGAAATAGAACGCGAGAAGCTGGTCGGAAAAACAGGCGACCCGAAAACGACCTTCCGCCAGCTAATCCCTCTGTTTGACGAACCATACCGTAAAGAAATAAAAGCAATATATGATGAGCTTTCCAATGTGCTGCTGGATCTAAGAGAAATGAACCGCCGCTGCAATTACCTTACGGAAATTAAATTGCATAACGTTGAGGTAACTCTTAATAAGATAAAAAACAACCCGGAACTGCAAAATATGTACAACGCAAAAGCCAAGGAAGGAAAAATCCCTCCAAGTGTCCTTTCAATGAAAATTTAAGGAGGAACTTACAAAATGTCATCAACTTTCTCGGGATATTATGTTGCTAAAAGCGGTATCCAGGCCGCTCGCGCAAGTTTACAGATAACCGGCCAAAACATGACAAACGTGAACACTACCGGCTATACAAGGCAGCGTGTGGATTGTTCAACGGTTGGGCCAAACTCAAGCAACATGCGTTATGCAAGCGGTGAAATCGGGATTGGCGGAGGCGTTAGCTGTGACAGAGTGAGCCAAATCCGTGACCCGTATCTGGATATTCGTTACCGGACCGAACGTGCATTGACTGGAAAAACCGGTACGGAAGCGAATATATTAGGCGAGCTGGAAAATATCTTTGATGAAACCAAAAAAGATGGTATCACTACAAATTTTACCGATTTTCTAAAGCAGCTCAATTCACTGGCTTCCTCCAGTACAATGGATGAAAATTCCCTTAAAAGTTCCGCGCGTCTCCTGGCGCATGCTTTTAATACTGCATCGCAGCAGTTGTCAACCATACGCAAAACAGTAACAGAGGAATTTCAAAATGATTCCATTAAGAAAGCGAATCAGCTTCTGCAGACAATTGCGCATTTAAATGAAGAAATTAAGAGCGCGGATATTTCCGGCACCCCTGCTCTGGAACTAATGGATCAGCGCAATACGGCGATCGACGAATTGTCCCAATACGTAAATATTGAGGTTTCAACTAAAACCGTGTCTGTCGGATCAAACCGCACGGTTTCCGAATTACAGATTGATCTCGTATCCGGCAGCAAAAAGTTCAACTTGGTTTCAAACAACAATTACAGTACTTTCGGCACAACGACCGAAGCGGACGGCACAATCAATCTGACGCTCAAGGATTCCACCGGAGCAGATGTGACGGACGGAACCGACGCCATAAGTAATAAAGATATTACGCAAGGATCATTTTCTGCCTATTTGTCCATGCTAAACGAGAGCGGAGAATATGATTCCGCAGGCGAAGCAGAGCGCGGCATCGGTTACTACGAAAAGGTTTTAGATAAATTAGCCGCTTATTTTGCAGACACAATGAATGCGCTAAACAGCACAAATCCGGAAGGAGACAATAAACCTCTTTTCACCCAGGCCGACGGGACGACAACAACCGGAATCACCGCTGCAAACATTTCCCTTTCCAATGCCTGGTATAAAGCAACAAGCAATTACTTAACTCCTACGAAACAAACTTCTTCCAGCGGGGATACTACCACTTCAAAAGATAATATTTTATTAATGGTAAGCAAACTTGCCGAGACAAAAACCTTTACAACCAATGACAACAACGTTGGAGGGAACACCCTCTTAACCTCTTCCATTCAATCTTTTGTTTCGGATATTTCCGTTTCGATCTTGGCTCTTCAAAAAGCGGATGTTAATCGCCGCGACGCTACATGTAACGCCACTCTGAACGAAATTGATACAAAACGTGCGGCTACATCGTCCGTTGATGTAAATGAAGAAGGAATTAATTTGATTATGTATAATCAGGCTTTAACTGCTTCTTCCCGCTTTATGACTACTTTAGATGAAGCAATAGATACCATTATTAACAGAATGGGCATCGTCGGAAGATAATTTAATAAGAAGGAGGTAATTGGAAAATGAGAATCACAATGTCCATGATTATGAAAAAATACGCGACCAGCTTAAACAGTTCGCTCGATGAGCTAAACAAGGCAAGCGACCGGGAAATAAGCCAGCGTAGATACGATACAGCTTCCGAAGATCCGTTTTCCGCAGCAAAAGCCGCACGGCTCAGAATGGAATATGCATATAACAACAGTTACCAAAGTGAAGTCGGCGATGCAAAAGATCAGATGGATACCGTGCACAGCACCATCCAATCGATTGTTAAAGTACTTTCGGAAGCATCGTCCGGAAGCTGCCTTGGGGCAATAAACGGTACGAACAACGCAGACGACCGCAAAATATATGCAGAAAAGATTCGCGGATTGCAAAAAACTATTTTAACTTCTTTAAATACGAAATTTGGTGATAAATATATCTTCGGAGGAGCCGAGACGGAAAATCCCCCCTTCAGCGTCGGTGCGAACGGTAATTTACTTTACCGCGGTATTGATGTGAACACAGGAAAAATTGAAGCCGGATCTACTTTAAGCTACAACGGCGCACAAATCACATTGGGCGACAGCAATTTCAACGGCTATAAGATCCAAGTTACAACCGCTGATGGAGTAACCCCTTCCATTTCAGCAGACGCAACCAATAAAATCCTGACCGTAAATCTTCCAACCGGAGCGAAAAACAGCGACGTACTTGCCGCGCTGAAAGCAAATCCCTCCCTAACCAGCACGGATGGTACAGTTACCTATAATCTTTCGAAAGTTTCCCTTTCCGGCGACCAAAACCGTCCGGTTGATACCGGAGTTCAGACAGAAACCGCAACGGACACCATCGGTCTTGATGGGCTACAAAAGCTTGCTGATGAACAGGTCTTTTCCAACATCGGATTAGGGTTAAGGGTAAATACAGGGGCAGGCGCGAATGAAAGTGCAATTACTGAGCAAAGCGTCTTCAATATTGCCGTTCCCGGTATTTCTGTAATTGGCTTTGGAACCGTAGATGGATCCGGAACGGGAATGTCAAACAATATCTATAACCTAATGGGGCAAATTGCCGATCAATTAGAGGGAAAAAATGGATACACCTATTCTATAGACACGATACAGCCTTATCTTGATCAATTTACACAGCAACAAAATAAGGTCATTTCAAAAATGACGGAAACCGACTGCAGCTTCACTTTCCTGACAACAACACAAACAAATTTGGAGGATCTTGGCGACCGGATATTGGAAAAAGACGACAATACGGAATTTATTGATTTTACAGATGCTTGGATCAATTATAGTATGCAGGCATTCGCTTATAATGCTGCTTTGAAAATCGGCAACCAAATTTTGCAACCAACATTCCTTGATTTCATGAAATAAGATTCCTGTAAGAGGTGAATCATGATGGAACCATTGCTGGATATGAAAGTCGTTCCGATTTCCATTGAGATGATTGTCCATCGTGCAAAGTTTGAGGTTGATACGTCTTTTCAACCCTCACAGCCAGACCCGATGGATTCCAATTATCTGATACCTTATAGCGACCATCTTTTTATCGAAACAAACGGTTACAAAAATAAGGTTAAAACGAAGACGGAAGCGGACTCTTACCAATATGCAACCTATGCAAATGAATATCAAATTCTATCGTCTATGACAGATATTGCGGATTATACATGGAAAGGAAGTTTGCTCATGAGTGCGCAGGAAAAAACCAGTTCTCTGGTCGACCTTGCGATTCAGCATGTGCAGCCAACCCTGCAAAGTGCAATTGGTATTCCCTCTTACCCCACCGATTTTCATTGGGATTCACAACAGGTTTCAAATCAGTATGAATCCGACAGGCAGACTTTCGACTGGTTGACACAAAATAAGGCAAAGCTGAAGTTTATCCCGGCCAGTATAGAATATGTTATCAAAGGCTATGCCCATGTGGAATTTAAATATCTTGGCAAGCCGCAATATATTCCGCCTTCAGCAAGTCCGGATTACGAACCGCCGAAGCTGGATGCCACAGCCTGAAACAATAACGCAGCCCCCTTTCGGAGGCTGCGTTTTTTACAAGAACGCTAACTTCATGGAGGAGGTTTCTAAATGGATAATCAAATTGAAAATCAGACTTCAAAACAAAATATCATCCATTTTGACGAAGGTATTCCAGGTTTTGAAGATATTAAGGACTATCTTCTTTATCACGAAGACGATGACGGCGTTATCTGGAATCTGCAGGCCGCAAATTCCGAAATTCCATCCTTTGTTGTGATTGACCCGTATCCGATTGTCAGTAATTACAGCCCGGAACTTACGCCGGATGACTTGCGCTATTTCGGCGAAACAGACACCAACAACCTATGTGTACTGGTTGTGGCTGTCATTAAACCGAATCTAAAGGATTCCGTAATCAACCTAAAAGCGCCGATTATTATCGACGTAAATACGAAAAAAGCAAAGCAGATCATTCTGGAAAACTCAGATTATCCGATCCGTTATAAATTATTTCAAGATCAAGAAGATAAAGAATAGGGGGGGAATTTCCGGTGTTAGTAATCAGCCGAAAAGTCTCCGAATCTATTCTTATCGGGGACAATATAGAAATTATGCTGTCCGAAATCAGCGGCGACCGTGCAAAAATCTGCATAAAAGCGCCAAAGGAAGTCCCTATTCTCCGCAAAGAGCTTGTGGAAACGCGTAATCTGAACGAAGAAGCAAGCGTTATCCCGCAAAAACAGACCCTCGACAAGCTGAAGAAGCTATTAAAATAACTCCTTTGTTTTTTTACATTCTCCAATCGTTGCTCCCGGCACAACCGGGGGCTTTCTATGCGCTAAAATCCTTTGCGTTCTTACTGGAACGCTTCAAGTAGCTCGGGGGCTTTTTTCCTACGCTTGCGACGGTCTACTCCCCCCCTTGTCCTTTTCTGCACACGAAAGCAAGGTGAAAAAACGAGAGCATTTCGGTGCGGAAGTCGGCCAATACGGGAAGGGGCTGCGCCCCCCCTCCCCCTTACCAAGCTCTACCCGTTTCTCGAATGCCGCCTAGCTTCTCTTCAAAAGCGAAACAGCGGGATTGTGGGTAAGATTTAATCCGCATTTTGGTCAGCGCTAATGCTCTTCGGAACTCCCGGCTGTGCCGGGAGTTTTTGTTATACAATAAGGAAAGCCCATACAGGGAAACCCTGCATGGGCTTTCGAAAAATACAGTTTGAAACTGAAAACAAATTACTGTAAGAGCTTGAGAACGTTCTGCGGCTGCTGATTCGCCTGAGCGAGCATGGACTGAGCGGCCTGAGCAAGAACATTGTTCTTGGTCATGTCCATCATTTCCTTTGCCATGTCAACATCGCGGATACGGCTCTCAGCGGAGGTCAAGTTCTCACTTGTTACGCCGAGGTTGCTAACGGTGTGCTCAAGTCTGTTCTGCAGAGCACCAAGGTCAGCTCTTGTGCCAGAAACTATGTTGATTGCTGCGTCAATTGTAGAAATAGCAGCTAACGCATTTTCCTGTGTATCGACTTTGACACTAGTAAGACCTAAACCTGCTGTCGACATATTTCCGATCTTCAGGTTTACCTGCTGATCCGCTGAATAACTTGCCCCAATTTGCAGAGTGAGTCCGTTATTACCTGTACTTGCAGCCATCGTAGCCGCAGCCGCAGTTAATGAAGAACCTGCAGTACCTGTAATTGTGCCTTCAAATTTAACTTCAAAGCTGCTATATGCTTTGGAGATTTCAAGAGCATTTGTTGTACCTCCATTTGCATAAGCAGCAGCTGCTGCACGAACGGCAGCTGTAATCTGTTCTGCGGTAAAGGAAGCTTCCGTGTCTTTTGTACCAAGCGTAATGGTGAGTCCGCCTGTTGCATCGTTGAAAGCCGCCGTAATGGAACCGGAAGCGTTGTCCTTACCATCTGCAAATGTTACTGTAGCTGCAGCACTTGCTCCTGTAACAGGAGTTGTTGTTGATAATTTCGCCACACCATTGAGAGTAACTTTCGTTGTCCCAATAGTAGCTGTAGCTGTTGATCCTAAATCCAAAGAGCCATCCAACAGGTTAATCTTGTTGAAGTTCGTCGATGTAGCGATTCTGGTAATTTCACTCTTCAGAGATTCGACTTCTTTGCTGATATTTTCACGGTCAACAGCATTCTGATAGGTACCGTTGGAAGACTGTGTTGCCAGTTCTTTCATTCTTTGCAGAATGGAAGCAGTCTCATTCAGAGCGCCTTCAGCAGTCTGTACAAGGGAGATACCGTCGTTCGCGTTGTTGGTCGCCTGGTCAAGGCCGCGGATCTGGCCGCGCATTTTTTCGGAAATCGCAAGGCCTGCAGCGTCGTCGCCAGCGCGGTTAATCTTGTAACCGGAAGACAGTTTCTCAAGGTTCTTGCTGACCTTATCGTTATTAATGCCCAGCATTCTGTTTGCATTTAAAGCAGATATATTGTGTTGTATACGCATAATAATTCCTCCTGAATTTTTGTTCACAGTTGTATAACTGTGTGCGTTTTAAAGAACTTCCCTGTTCCTTATTGGGGATTCCATTTCCCCTCTTGACGGGCCCATCAAAGAGGAAGTGAAAACACTTTTACTGTAAGTTACTTACATTTATATATGTCGGTACAATTTCTGAAAAGTTTAGAAAATTTAAAGAATTTTTTGTCCCATTATAAAAAGAGTCCCACAGGCGGTACCTGTTGGGCTCTCAGACTGTCGAAGAACCCATCCTTTCTTCGTTTAGTACATCTCCGGATCGCGAGCCTTTTCTGGACTGGGAGCGTATGATCGAACATCGCAAATCTTCTGTACGTTGCAAAGTGGAACATGCTTTCCGCATTATCAAATGTCAGTTTGGGTATCAAAAGACCCGGTACCGCGGATTGAAAAAGAATAAAAACCGGCTGTATGCCATGTTTGCCTGCGCCAATCTGTATGCTCTCGCACTAGCCGGGCGAAGTCTCCGTGAAACCTGACAAGGGCATAGTGCGCCTTTTTGACGGGCGCACAAGAGAAAATGAAGTTGAAACGGCGGAAAAACACCATTTTTGGGGGAAATTCAGCAAACTTGGCTCAGACCTGAGTGAAATTGAAGATATTGGCCA